>JAFQHO010000037.1 GCA_017397925.1 Ruminococcus sp. | reverse complement strand
TTTCAATTGATATGTGTTATAATATTCTTGTGGTACTTTTTTCGTCATAATTTAATAATACCACAAAAAATTACTGCTGTCACGCATTTTTTTGCGTGACAGCAGTTTTTTTCTTTTTTTACTCTTTTTTTACAGCGCCTTCATTATTTATTAACGGCAGTTTTATTTTTAAAAACATACTTTTCAGTAGTTTTTATTGTAAGACTTGCAACTATCATTCCAAGAATCGCACCACCAATTATATCAGTAGGGAAATGAACGTAAAGATATAGTCTTGAAAAAGCAATCATAATAGCTACACCAAAAGAAGGTATTCCTAATCTTTTATCATAATGGAAAAGAATGGAAGCTGCACAGAAGCTTGAAAGAGTGTGTCCCGATGGGAAAGAAAAATCCTGAGGATTTGCTATAAGCATATCCTGAACCTCAACTATCCAGCAAGGTCTGTCCCTCTGAACTGCATTTTTTATAATAAGATTTCCGATAAGTACACCCGCTATAAGTCCAATTAGCATCGTTATACTGCATTTACGATATTTCGCCTTAGCCGATATAACAAGGGCAACCGCCACCCAGAAAATACCAAGATTTCCGCACGCAGTAACCATTGGCATAACTGTATCAAAGAAACCATTCCTTACATTATTTCTTATAAAATCAAGTACTTCAAGTTCAAATTCCTGCAAATTCAAAACCATCCTTTCCGTATCAGGAACGGTTATTTCAGTACCGACTCCTGTATTGCAAAATGCTTAGGTATTCCCTGTTCCATAATTGTATTAAGCTCACCCTGTATAAGTGGAAGGAAATAGCTCAATGCACTGTCGCAGATATTGTTCCCCGACGGAGTTATAAAATCATCAGGAAGGAATTTTTCGTTATTGGCAATATTTGCCGCACTTGTTGTTTCAATAACAATAGTGTAGGGCATCTCATTTACACGGCGGAATACCATAACCTTACCTGTATCGCCGTTTAATGCACATTTTACGCCTTCCGAACCGATTGCCTCAGCTTCGTCAATATCTGTCTTTGAGCTGAGGTGTGAAGAACATCGCTGCATAACATTAAGCTCAATTGAACGAACCTTACAGCCTATTTCTTTTCTTACAGCTTCTTCAAGATATTTACCAATACCTGAAAGGTATTTATGACCGAAATTATCCACAACACCGGACTGTACTCCCTCAGGCACTTCTATACCCTCTGATACAGCCACAATTACAGCCTTATGCTTCGCCATTTCCTGACGTACATCTCTCATAAACGCATCCAGCGAAAAGCTTCTTTCGGGAACATAAATAAGATGAGGAGCAGTTTCGCCAAGAGCGTGGAGAACAGCACTTGACGCAGTAAGCCAACCTGCATGACGTCCCATAACCTCAACTATCGTAACAGAAGGTATACTATAAACAGAACTGTCACGAACAATCTCTCTCATTGTTGCAGCTACATATTTAGCAGCAGAGCCGAATCCGGGAGTGTGATCGGTTATACAAAGGTCATTATCAATGGTTTTAGGTATACCGATAACCTTAATATCAACACTCTCCTGTCGGAAATATTCTGAAAGCTTGTTTACTGTATCCATCGAATCGTTTCCGCCGATATAGAAGAAGGCGCCTATCTGACGCTGTTCAAGAGTTTCAAGAATTTTCTTGTAAACACTGTCATCTTCACTGTAATCCGGAAGCTTATATCTGCAAGAACCAAGAACAGTGGAAGGAGTCTGCCTTAAAAGCTCCATATCGTCGTTTGTAAGTATAAGTGTTTTGAGGTCTACAAGATGATTGTGGATTATACCCTCAATTCCGTTAACAGAACCGAAAATCGCATCGATCTGCGGCTCTTTGAGAGCCTCCTTGAAAACTCCTACCAGAGACGCATTAATAGCGCAGGTAGGTCCGCCTGACTGAGCTACTGCAATATTCATAATTAATTATCCTCCGAATTTTAAATTCTGACAGTCGGAAAAATATATTTCCGCCATTTAATGAATTCATATATTATATTATACTATAAAATTCCTCACTTGTCAATCGCTCATAACCTTATAAAATATATATTATCGTATGAAGTCTTATGAAATACGAATTTCAAATATTAAACGCACCAAACTGAATAATTTGTGAAATATCTTTAATTTCCATAATTCAGGTATTGACAAAAAATAAAAAATGTAGTAAAATATATAATATGTATAACTATACTTAGATAAAGGCGGTAAACAGACATATGAGCTTCTTTAAAAACATCTTTGGCACAAACGCTTACTCCAACAGAGAATTAAAGCGTATTGAACCCATTAAAAATAAAGTTCTTTCACTTGAGGAAGAATATACTAACCTCTCAGACGCTGAGTTAAAAGCCAAAACAGCTTATTTCAGAGACAGACTTGAATCAGGTGAAACACTTGATGATATCCTTCCTGAGGCACTTGCTACTGTACGTGAGGCTGCTTGGCGAGTTCTTGAGAAAAAACCATATCCCGTTCAGATTATCGGTGCTATTGTTCTTCATCAGGGACGTATCGCTGAAATGAAAACCGGTGAAGGTAAAACCCTCGTTGCCTGCGTTGCTGCATATCTTAATGGTCTTTCAGGCAAGGGTGTACACATCGTTACCGTAAACGACTACCTTGCAAAAACTCAGTCTGAGGAAATGGGTAAGGTTCTCCGCTGGCTTGGTCTCAGTGTTGGTTGTATCCTCCACGGTCTTAACAATGACCAGCGCCGTGCTGCATACAGATGTGACGTAACATATGGTACAAACAACGAAATCGGTTTTGACTACCTCCGTGACAATATGGTAACAAGCAAGGAACAGCGTGTTCAGCGTGAGCCTAACTTTGCTATCGTCGACGAGGTTGACTCAATCCTTATCGATGAGGCACGTACTCCCCTTATTATTTCAGGCCGCGGTGAAAAATCCACTGAGCTTTATACTATTGCGGACAAGTTTGCTAAAACTCTTACATCTGCAACTGTTATTGAAATAGATGATAAGGAAGACCAGGATTCTATCAACGATACGGCTGACTATATCATTGATGAAAAGGCTAAAACAGCTACAATTACTCAGCGCGGTGTTAAAAAGGCTGAAAAGGCTTTCCGTGTTGAAAACCTTATGGATCCCGACAATATGACACTTCTTCACCATATCAACCAGGCTATCAGAGCTAACGGTATTATGAAGAATGAAATAGATTACGTTATCCAGGACGGTGAAATCATCATCGTTGACGAGTTCACAGGTCGTCTTATGCTGGGTCGTCGATTCAACGACGGTCTCCACCAGGCTATCGAAGCTAAGGAAGGCGTAAAAATCAAGAGCGAGTCAAAAACCCTCGCTACTATTACATTCCAGAACCTTTTCCGCCTTTATACAAAGCTTTCAGGTATGACAGGTACTGCTATGACCGAGGAAGACGAATTCAAGGAAATTTACAAGCTTGACGTTATCGCAATTCCTACTAATAAGCCTGTTATCCGTATTGACCACAACGATCAGGTTTATACATCAGAAAAAGGTAAATACGCTGCTATCATCGAAAAGATTATTGAGTGTAACGAAAAGGGACAGCCTATACTCGTAGGTACCGTTTCTATCGAAAAATCCGAGCTTCTCTCTGCTATGCTCAAGCGTAAGGGCATCAAACACGAAGTCCTCAACGCAAAGCATCACGCAAAGGAAGCTGAAATCGTTGCACAGGCAGGTAAATACGGTGCTGTAACAATTGCTACAAATATGGCAGGTCGTGGTACTGATATTATGCTCGGCGGTAACGCTGAATTCCTCGCTCGTGCAGAGTTGAGAAAACGCGAAATTCCTGATGAAATCATTTCAGAGGCTATCGGATTTGCTGATACTAACAATCAGGAAATCTTAGAGGCAAGAAAGCTCTATCAAGAACTTTACAATAAATTCAACGCAGAAGTAAAGGAAAAAGCCGCAAAAGTGCGTGAAGTAGGCGGTCTGTTCATACTTGGTACAGAGCGTCACGAATCAAGACGTATCGACAACCAGCTTCGTGGACGTTCAGGACGTCAGGGCGACGAGGGCGAAAGCTGCTTCTTCCTCTCCGTAGAGGACGATCTTATGCGTATCTTCGCAGGCGACCGTCTTGAAAATATGCTTAAGGTATTCAACGTTGAAGAAACTATGCCTATTGAAAGTAAATCTCTTACACGTATTATCGAATCTTCACAGAAGAAAGTTGAGGGACGCAACTTCTCAATCCGTAAGAACGTTCTCAATTATGATGATGTTATGAATACTCAGCGTGAAATCATCTATAAGCAGCGTTCACAGGTTCTTGATGGTGAGGATCTCCACAAAGATATCCTTAAAATGATGGAAGACCTTATCAATTCAACTGTAAATACTTATCTCTCCGATGAGGATGAGCGTGAAACCTGGAATATGATTGGTCTTAAGGAGTATTTCCTCGGTTGGCTTATTGATGATGAGGATCTTGTATTTACCGATGATGAGCTTCGTAACATCAGCCGTGAAGATGTGGCAAATGCACTCAACGAAAAGTGCGGCGAAATCTATCAGGCAAAGGAAGAGGAATACGGCAGCGAGGTTATCCGTGAAGTTGAGCGTGTAATGCTTCTTAAGGTTGTTGATACAAAGTGGATGGCTCATATCGACGATATGGAAGAACTTAAGAGAGGTATCGGTCTCCGTTCATACGGTCAGAAGAACCCCGTTATCGAATACAGATACGAAGGTTTTGAAATGTTCGACGCTATGGTTGAGTCAATCCGTGAGGATACAGTTCGTGCATTGCTTACAATCAGACTCCAGAAGAACGAGGCTCCCAAGAGAGAACAGGTAGCTGAAATTGATGCTCCTAATGCAGGTGCAGGCGATGGCAGCTTTAGCGAACAGGCTACATCAGATAAAACCGGTGATAATGATCCCTGTCCATGTGGCAGCGGTAAAAAATACAAGAAGTGCTGCAAACTTAAAGACAATAAATAAGTTGACAATATTAAAGCGGCTGTTATGGCTTAATTACAGCCGCTTGTGTTGCCTTAAACCGACAATATTTCCAATGAGGTGTAACTATGAAGAAAAAGGCGATTCTCCTACTATTGTGTACAGCTGTACTTTCAGGCTGTGGACGTGTTGATTCTGTCGATGTTAACAGTCAGATTAAACCTTTCGAGGTTGAACAGACAACAAATGAAAATGGTCAGCAGCTTGGAGCTGTAACCAATGCTGTCAACGAAGCTGCAGTAACTACTTCGGTTGCAGATAATTCAGATCCTACAGTTACCACAACGGCAAGAACAGGTGCTGTAAACCTTGTTAAAAGAACAGGTGTTGCAAAAAAGACAGTTACACCCAGCAAAAATACTGTCCGTGTACCTTCTCGTCCTAACACAACTGCAAGAAAAACCACAGTCACAACAGTTTCAGGTACAACTAATATAACAACCGCTGTATCAACAGAAGCATCAACTGCAACTTCAACTATTACAACTTTCGATAATGAAAATCCAACTGTAGTAACAAGAGATGATATGATATGTCAGATTACAGACAGCGGAATCAGTGTTTTCTCTAAAGGTGAACCTGTGCAGAACATCGATATAGACACATCATTTATGATGAATTCCTATGCTAATGAAAAAACTGATCCGAAATATCGTGTCAATATAAACGATTATGATTTTGACGGCTACTTTGATCTCTTTATACCTCAGTCTGATGATGAATATAACGTTTTTGGCAAATTCCTCCGCTTCAATTCAACAACAAACCTTTTTGAGGAATGGGAAGCACTTTCCGGTATAAATACATACACAACTTCTTCTAAGGACGATGGCACTATCTCCGCTGTAGTATACAAAGATGAAATTGAATACGAAGAAAAAACATATCAGTGGAAAGTAACTAACGAAGAAACAGGCGAAAAGGAGCTTCGTCTTATAAGCAAGAAAAAACAATTCCGTTTTGATGCATCTTCTGATGGTACATATAACATATATATTGATTACTACGAATATACTGACGGCGTAGAAACTGTTGTAAAACGTGAAAAGGTTACAATGGATGAAAACGGCGTTATCACAGGTGCTGAAGAAGTACCTATAGACTGGCTCTTATGATGACAGGATACAGTGTTTTCGCTCGTTATTACGATAGCCTTACCGCCAATATAGACTATCGTAAACGTGCTGAATATTTCCATAATATTATTAACCGTTTTAAAACTACCGAAGGCTCCATTCTCCTTGACCTTGCCTGCGGTACAGGAAGTATTTCCGAAGAAATGTCAAAATTAGGCTATGACGTTATAGGTGTTGATTATTCCGACGAAATGCTGGGTATAGCCCTTGATAAGAAATTTGAAAGTGGTCTGAATATCCAGTATCTCTGTCAGGATATGCGTAAACTTGACCTCTATGGCTCAATGGATGTTACTGTATGCGCCCTTGACAGTATAAACCACCTTAATAGTCTTTCCGATGTAAAAAAAGTCTTTAAAAATGTGGCACTTTTTTCAGAGCCTGATGGACTTTTTATATTTGATATAAACACTCTTTACAAGCACAGGAATATCCTTGCAAATAATACTTTCACATACGAAACAGATAATGTATTCTGCGTCTGGGAAAACACACTTGTCAAGGAAACTGATGAAGTAAAAATGAATCTGGAATTCTTCGAATTAGAGGAAAATGGCTTATATTCCAGAAGTTCTGACAGTTTTTCTGAGAAAGCCTACAGTGAAGAAAGTATAGAAACTCTTCTTAAAGAGTGTGGTTTTGAAGTACTTGAAAAGTTCGGGGATGACACTTTTCTCTCCCCTGCCTGCAATTCCCAGCGCATCGTCTATGCGGCTCGCTGTGTGAACAGCGGGCAAATTCTTTGAAAGGAATAAATTATGAGTAACTTATACAGAGCAATTTCCGCAGATGGTTCTGCATTTGCCGCAGTTATCGACGCTAAGGATATTGTATCAGAAATTGAAAGAATTCATAAATCCTCCGCTGTAGTCACGGCTGGTCTTGGCAGACTTACAATTGCAGCATCTCTTATGGGATATATGCTCAAAGGAGAGGAAAACAGCATTACACTCCGTATTGATGCTGACGGACCTACAGGACAGCTTATGGCTGTTGCTGATTATAACGGAAATGTAAAAAGCTGCGTAACAAATCCAGTAGTAGAAATTCCACTTAACAGCGCAGGTAAGCTTGATGTCTCCGCTGCAGTTGGCAAAAACGGCACTCTTTCAGTTGTAAAGGATTTAGGGTTACGCGAGCCTTATGTAGGTGTAATTCCCCTTGTTTCCGGAGAAATTGCTGAGGATATTGCAAACTATTATGCAACAAGCGAACAAATTCCTACTGTATGCGCTTTAGGTGTCCTTGTTGATACAGACCTTACTGTTAAGGCAGCAGGCGGATATCTCATTCAGCTTCTTCCATTTGCCAGTGAACAATGTATTGATGTAATAGAAAAAAACATTTCGCAAATTAAGCCTGTATCAGCACTTTTAGCTGATGGAGTTACTCCGCAGGAAATTGCTGATATGCTTCTTGCCGGTCTTGAGCCAAACGAACTTGACACCGCTTCGCCTGAATACAAGTGCGATTGCAGCCGTAAGCGAACGGAAGAAATCCTCATTAGTATTGGAAAAAAAGAGCTTGAAGAAATAGCTGCTGAGGGTAAGGATACTGAAGTTTCATGCCATTTTTGCGGTAAAAGTTATGTATTCACCCCTGATGATATAACAGCTCTTGCTACTGGAGCTTCTGAAAAATAAATGAAAAGAAATCTTATAATATCCGCTGCTTTTTCCTCGCTGATGCTTCTTGCAGTTTCCTGCGATACAAAGAAAAATACAGCGGATTATGTTACTGATGAGAATTTTAAAGTATATACAGATACTACATATCCTCAGCAACCGGTTGATGTAGTGGATTCCATAAGTGAAGCTAACAGCAGAAAAAGGCTATCTTATGCATTGAATGGACCACGTGTTGAACTTCTGCTTGACAATGTACTAATAAAGGTACTTGAATTCAACTATACTCCGTCAGCTGAAAATATATCTGTCGCTGATTTCAATTTTGACAGCTATGATGATATCTTTATCCCATATGAATCCCCCCCTGATTACGGAACTTACTTCTGTTACGACCCTGAGAAGAATTCATTCGTTGAAAACAATGAACTGAATGCTATAGGACGTATTACAAAAGTTACAGATGAAGGTATTATTACTGAGGACAGAAGCGACGACCTTACACAAAGATATATTGAGTATCAGTGGACTAATGGCAAATTAAAGGCCTTTAAAAAAACAGAAACCTTTAAATCTGCTGAAAATGGCGAAATAATCACAAATATTTACAGCTACGATGAAAAAGGTAACGAGTACCTTTCAGGCTGATTTTAAGGTGGGTGACACAATTGTACGAAAATAAAACAGATGATGCTCCTGTTAAAGCAGTTCTTGTTTGCGTTGATACAGGTGAATTTGATGCTGAAATTTCTATTGCAGAACTTGGCGAACTTGCACGGTCGGCCAATGCTGAGGTTGTAGGCGAAATGATACAGAAAAAAACCTCTTATGATTCAGCAACTTGTATGGGTTCAGGGCGATTGGAGGAACTTCGCGAACAGCTCCCGCTCCTTGAAGCAGAGCTTGTAATATTTGACCACGAGCTTACAGGCGTTCAAGTGCGTAATATTGAGGAAATCCTTGATGTACGCGTTATTGACAGAACTACGCTAATTCTTGATATATTCGCTCAGCGTGCAAGAACAAAGGAAGGTAAGCTCCAGGTTGAGCTTGCACAGCAGAAATATCGTCTGCCCCGTCTGATAGGACTTGGTACTGCTCTCTCCCGTCTTGGCGGTGGAATTGGTACAAGAGGTCCCGGTGAAACAAAGCTTGAAACAGATAAGCGACATATCCGCAAGAGAATTTCATATCTTGAAGATGAGCTGGAGGAGCTGAAAAAACACCGTAATTTCTCCCGTTCAAGGCGAAAAAAAGACGGTGTTCTATGCGCCGCAATTGTAGGATATACAAACGTTGGAAAATCAACGCTGATGAATGCTTTGACTGATGCAGGAGTTCTGGCGGAAAATAAGCTTTTTGCTACTCTTGATATAACCTCACGCTCCATAGAATTGCCTGACGGTCGGAGCGTTATGCTTATTGATACTGTCGGACTTATCCGCAGACTTCCACATAATCTGGTAGAGGCGTTTAAATCCACCCTTGAAGAAGCGGCAGCAGCTGATATTATACTCAACGTGCAGGATTTGTCCTCTCCCGAATATGAACAGCAAGCTAAAGTCACAAGGGAGTTACTTTCAGAACTTGGATGCGATGGAATCCCGGTAATCAATGTAATGAACAAGGCTGACGCGGCTATAAATCTTGATACTATTTTCGAGGACGACAATACAGTTATTATTTCTGCAAGAAATAAGCTGGGATTTGATAAACTCCTTGACTGCATTGTGAAAAATCTTCCCGAAACGGCAAAGCGTATGAAGCTGCTTGTCCCCTATGATATGACCGCTTTTATCGGAAAAATCCGCATTGACGGCAAAATTTTTTCCGAGGAATACACCGAAAATGGTACTCTCATTGACGCTCTTGTTGATGTGAAGCTTATAAAAGAGGCTGAAAAATATATATCTGAATAAAACGATCCCCCGAAAAACCGGGGGATTTTGTTATATAAGTATACCGTTGCAATGGTCAACTTCGTGCTGAATAATCTGTGCCGTGAAGCCTTTATAGCTTTTTATACGTATCTGCATATCTATTGTCTGATACTGCACCTTTATCGCCTTATAACGTTTGCAAGGACGTGGACCACCCAGCAGAGAAAGACAGGATTCCTCAGTATCATAAGGCTTTTCCTGCTTTATGATAACGGGATTGAGCATAACTGTATAATTTTCCTTTTCATCTACAAAAGCAATAATACGTTTCAACTCACCTATCATATTTGCCGCCATTCCAACGCAGCTTTCCTTATGGGCTTTCAGAGTTTCAAGCAGATTTTCAGCAATTTCTCTGTCACCTGCCGTTGCATCTGCCGATTTACAGGCAAGAAAAACAGTATCGTGCATTAATTCCTTTACCATTCAATTCACCATATTTCAGTTATTGATATATTTTATGCCTGCCTTTTCAAGACGCATTTTTGCCTTTTCAGCTTTTCTTGAAGGAAATACAGTAGCTGTACCACTGCGAATAATTTCAGCTGTTAATCCTCTTTTAGCCGCACCTAATGCAGTTGATGTAACACAGCCAAATTCGTCAAGACCGCATAAATGAAGCCGCTTGATTCCCTTTTTCTGAATATGCTCCAGAAACTTTTTATTTGTAAGTGCATCGCCTACAAGTTTATCAAAACAGTAATCCGATACTATATCCAAACCGCCGTATAGCTCCGCACCCTCAGTACCTGCTATGGAGAAACCGAAGAAAAGGCGGTTTGTAGGCAAGTTCTGGATAATATGACGTATGTAGATTACATCACAGCCCTTATCGCTGTATTGATGTATCAGCTTATTTACATTCGCTGTAAGCTCCGCAGTATTATAGGCAAATTTCGCCTTTCTCTTTTCGTAAAGATAGTCATTCTGCATATCAATTACAATAAGTGCTGTATCCATTCTTTATCCTCCTGATTATAACAGGGTTATACCATTTTCGCTGCAAATACGAATCGTTTCCTCAGACCATATAGAGGACTGTACCTCACCGATATGTGCCTTATTTAGAAGAAGCATACAAAGTCTTGACTGACCGATACCGCCGCCGATTGTAAGAGGAAGTGTGCCGTCAGCAATCATCTGGTGATACTGATACTTCATTCTGTCCTCCTCGCCGCATTCAGCAAGCTGTGCTTTGAGGGTTTCAGCGTCAACACGTACACCCATAGAGGAAATTTCAAGGGCATCATCAAGAACGTTGTTCCATATGAGAATATCGCCATTCAGCGACCAATCGTCATAATCGGGAGCTCTGCCACCGTGCTTTTCACCGCTTTCAAGCTTTCCACCAATAGCCATAAGGAAAACAACTTTATGTTCCTTTGTGATAAGTCGCTCTCGCTCTTTCGGGTCTTTATCAGGATAAAGATTTTCCAGCTCCTGTGTTGTTATAAAATAAGGTTCATCGCAGAAATCACCTGCAATATCGGGATAACGAAGCCCTACCTTACGCTTTGTAAAAGCAATAGCCTTAACAACAGCTTTTACCGTATCTTTAAGATATTCGATATTACGCTGTTCCTTGGTGATAACTTTTTCCCAATCCCACTGGTCAACGAAAATGGAATGGATATTATCGCTATCGTCGTCACGACGGATTGCGTTCATATCAGTATAAATACCCTCGCCTGAATTATAGCCGTAGCGGTAAAGTGCCATACGCTTCCACTTTGCAAGGGACTGAACAACCTCGCCCTCGTCGTCAATTTCTTTCATAGAGAAATCAACCTTACGCTCAACGCCGTTGAGGTCATCGTTGATACCACTCCCCTTTTTAACAATAAGGGGAGCAGATACTCTGTCAAGGGTCAAAGCAAAGGACAATGCCTGCTGAAAAACGTCCTTGATATATTTGATTGCGTGCTGAGTTTCTCTCAGCGTGAGGGCTGACTTGTAACCCTCGGGAATATATAATGAACGTGACATAAAAATCACTCCTTATTTAATTTGCAATTATCTTATAGAACCAACTGTTCTTGGGTAGAGAATAACGTCACGGATATTAGCCATACCTGTTGTATACATAATAAGTCTTTCAAATCCGAGACCAAAGCCGCCGTGAGGTACAGAACCGAACTTTCTGAGGTCGAGGTAATCTGTGTAGAGTTCAAGGTTCATATTTCTTTCTTCCATAGCAGCAATAAGCTTGTTGTAATCAGCCTCACGCTCACTTCCGCCGATGATTTCGCCAACTCCGGGAACAAGAAGGTCAACAGCCGCAACTGTCTTGCCATCGGGATTCTGCTTCATATAGAAAGACTTGATTTCCTTGGGATAATCTGTTACGAATACAGCCTTCTTGAACACCTTTTCAGATATATATCTTTCATGCTCTGTCTGGAGATCACAGCCCCACTCAACAGGATATACAAAATCCTCGCCTGAATTTTTAAGAAGCTCGATAGCTTCTGTATATGTCACTCTGCCGAAATCGTGAGAAATAAGTTCTTCAAGACGTGCCTTAAGTCCCTTTTCAAAATGAGCGTCAAAGAATGCTACTTCATCGGGACAAAGATCGAGAAGCTTACCGATAACGTATTTCAGCATATCCTCAGCAATTTCGATAACATCGTCAAGCTCTGCAAATGCTACCTCAGGCTCAATATGCCAGAATTCAGCAAGATGCTTTGGAGTGTTACTGTTCTCAGCACGGAAGCTTGGTCCGAATGTGTAAATCTTACCCATAGCTGTTGCAGCCATTTCGCCCTCCAGCTGACCGGATACGGAAAGTCCTGCCTTTTTGCCGAAGAAGTCGTTAGCGTAATATTCTTCCTCATTCTTAAACTCTGTTGTATAGCCGTTTGTTGTTACCTGGAACATCTCACCTGCACCCACACAGTCGCTGCCTGTAATAAGAGGAGTATTAATATATACATAGTTGTTCTTCTGGAAGAATTCGTGGAGAGCAGCTGCAAGAACGGAACGAACACGCCATACAGCGTTAAATGTATTTGTTCTGCTTCTGAGATGTGGAATGCTGCGGAGGAATTCAAGGCTATGACCTTTTTTCTGGAGAGGATAATCTGTAGGACAATCACCGAGAACTGTGATGCCCTCAGGAACTGCGTTGATTTCAACTGTATTGTTTCTGCCCTCTACAACGTTTCCAACAACTTTGAGAGACATACCAACACGTGGCTCTTTGTAATCACCCTCGCCCTTTTCGATAACAACCTGAACGTTTTTCAGTGATGTACCGTCGTTAAGCTCAACAAAGGCAACGCTCTTTGAGTTACGTGATGTACGTACCCAACCGCAGACAGTAACCTCCTTGCCTACGTAATCCTTTGATTTTACGATTTCCTTAACATCAATGTGCTTCATAATAATCTTTCCTTTCATTAAATTGTATGTTATTTGCAGGACGAGTATAACAAAAAACTCCCGCCCCTGAAACAGGACGAGAGATAAACCCGTGGTACCACCTGAAATTACCGCTTACAGTAAGAATACAAAAGCGATCACTCTTGTCTGCTGTAACGTGCAGAATACGGCATCACCTACTGAAATACGCACTTATTGAAGCGGACATAGATACGCTGCCCCTCCAATCAAATCCGTACCCTTTCGGATTGCTGCTCGGGAGTGTTATTCACATCGGCTCTGATACACGGCTTCCACCACCCCGCGCTCTCTGAAAACGATTTCCGAAGCTACTTATCTCCGTCATTGCATTTACTAAATTTAATTATATCATTGGAAGCTGAATTTGTCAATAGCTTTCCATAAATTTTTGCAGAAAAAAGCCCCGAATATCTCGAGGCTCTATTAATATTCAATTGTAATTTTAAGCGACTTTCATCACTTGGCTAATTTCTTTGTTGGACTCAATCCTTTCGGCTTAAATTTCATTGATACGGATATTTTTCATATATATCACTGTCCTTTAACAAGGAGAATTATCAATATAATAAAGTTACTTTTCCATTGGAAGATACCTCAAAATTTATTTTTAAGTTAACGTTTCAAGAAAAATTTAAATTCTCATTGGACTCAACCTTTTCAATATAATTTGTGATATATCTAAAGACTCACGTCGAAATCTCAGTATTCCTGTACCTTTATGAGCTTAGATTAAAGCCGTAGATTTTATTCAGCATTTACGTGTAATTCATAATCAAATCTTACTTTATTCACTTTCAATTCACGGAACAAGTCGTATAGACCTATATTCCCACTTTATTGATTTTCTTACTTCATAACCACGTCGGCTTTGCGCTGTGATTCAATAGATGACTCCACTGGACTCACATCCCTTTCCGCTTAGAATAATTTACATCGGGAACAATCCCAAACCAAGTAAACTTCGCTGGAGTAATTTCATTTGGCTTACTCCCTTTCCTTGATTATATATTACCATACTTTTTAGCAAATGTCAATAGTATTTTATAACCTTTTTATGGTTTTTAATCACTTTTGTATAATTAGATAAAACATTCTCTTTGTATTTGTACATTTCGACGAAATAAAAAATATTCTGTAAATTACTTGAAATTTGCGTATAAATATTGTATAATAATAAATCATAACATATTTTAAAGGAGAAAATACTTATGCCATTTTGTACAAACTGCGGCAAACAACTTGCCGAAAATGAAGTATGCAACTGTAAATTGCAGAAGAATTCTGATACACCTAAGAGTAACCCTACTCCCCCGCCTATTGTGGTTAATGCACAAGGTAAACCTATGTACGACCAATTAGGCCGACCACTGTTCACACCGCAAGGACAGCCTATAACCTACGATGAAAACGGCAATCCTAAAATAAAAAAGGACAATTCAGGCTGTATTATAGCCATTGTTGTATGCCTTTTGATCTTCTTGCTTGTCGGAGGAATTCTTGTTGCAATTTTTGTTCCTGCTATGTTGGGGTATGTTGGCAAATCCAAAACCCAGCAAGCGAATGCTGATGCCAAAACAATTATTAGCGCTGTTAATTGCGCTTTAACAGAAATGGACGAAAAAGGATTTGACGTAAATGCTACATTTGTTGTAAGTTCAGACGAATCAGAAAATCTGTTCTGCAGCACTATAGATACTGATACATTATACAAAACAACTGCAATGTACACGGATATTTCATCAACGAGCGATTGGTTCGTTGTAATTGAAAACGGCGTTGCCACATATTGCGCCGTAGAAAACGATGATTATATAGGAACATATCCTTATCGCAGCAGTCCAAGAGATAAAATTCCTACATATAACGGCGGATACGTTTCCTCGGACGCTGATCTTGACGATGTTTACGCTGCATCCTGCAAAAATCTTATTCCAATAGATTACAACGATATATTCTGATGTTTCAAACGGACTTTTCTTTTTTGAGAAGTCCGTTTTTATTCTATAAGATGTCCATAAAAACTTCTCACAAAAAATTAATCATAAGCTTCTGTAATATTATATCAAGAATTTACAATTTGTTAATATAAATCAACTTCATTTTAATTGACAATTATATATCAATGTGATATAATTATAGTTGTATTTTTATATAGAAAGAAGTGTTTTACTATGAAAAATAAAAGAATAATAACATCAGCACTCATGTTGACAACAGTAGCTTTAAGCTGCTCTGCATTAACAAGCTGCGGCGAAAGCAGTGTAGTAACTTCAGCAGGTGTCAAAGCTTTTAAGCTTGAAAAACAGACGCTTACCAACAGCGTTTCTGCTTCCGGAAATATTGACGGCGTAAGAATTGATATTGAAAATTCCCAAAAGACAAAAGCCGTAAAGGTCAATGTCCGCGAGGGTGATTATGTTGAAAAAGGCGATGTCCTCTTTGAATTTGACAGTGCAGAACTTAAAGAACAGTATGAAAAATTATCTTCTCAGTATGAAAAAGAGGATGACAAAATCAAACTCGACCAATCAATAAATGAGGACAATCTCAATTCCGCCAAACAAGAAAAACAGGCTATGCTTTCACAGGCACAGCGTAAAATTGATGAAGCTGTTAAAGCTCGCGACGAAGCCTACAGCAATCGTGATAACCTCCAGAATCAGTATGATTCTCTTTTTGACGAAAGGAACTCACTTACAGAACAGCAGAATAACGCTTCTACTAATGAAGAATACTCTATACTTGAGACAAAGATTGAAGAAGCCTCTGAAAAGCTTATTCAGCTTGAAGCAGAGCTTAAACAAGCAAACAGCTCTCTTTCGGAATATGATAAGTACGTAAATGACGCCAAGGATAACTACAGCAATACTGAAAGACAGTACAACGAAATGGTTTCTAACGCACAAAATGCAATCGACAGCGAAAAATTTGTTACAAACTCCATTGAACAAAGTGAACTCAGCGACCTGAAAAAACAGATAGAAAAATGTGTAATTACTGCACCTGCTTCTGGCGTTATTGTTGCCCCTCAGGTAATTGAAGGAGCTGTTCCGATGTCAGATATCCTTGTTACTATTGTTGATACATCTGATCTCTCTGTTAATGTTAATATTTCCGAGTACGATATCCCCAACGTAAATATGGATATGGATGTTATAATCAAAACAGCTGCAACAGGAGCAGAGGAAATCAAGGGAAGTATCAAGAGAATTTCCTATATGAGCGTAAATTCCGAAGCCGGCGTATCCTATCCTGTTGAAATAGATATCGACGAAACTTCTCTTGATAAGGATCTGTTCCTCGGAATGACAGCAAGAACTGAAATCATCACAAACAGAACAGATGATGTTTTTTCAGTTCCCTACGATGTTTTCTCTCAGGAAATCACAAATCTTGATAATCTTTTCATTATGGTAGCCGAGCCTGACGGTGACAGCTATACTGCAAGAAAAATTGATGTCGAACTCGGTGAAGAATCTTCATATTATGTAGAAATCATTTCCGATGAGCTTGAAGAAGGTATGTTTGTCATTTTTGATCCTACAGGAATTAAAGAGGGCAAGAAAATCAATGTGACAATAGAGTAAGGAGCGTGGAAGAATGTCAGAATCTATTATTCGCATTGATAATGTTGTGAAAACCTTCAACATAGGTATGGAAAACGAACTTGAAATTCTCCACAAAATCTGTATTGATATCAAAGAAGGCGAATTTGTAGCAATTGTTGGCTCGTCAGGCGCAGGTAAATCCACACTTATGAATATTATCGGACTTCTTGACAAACCGACAGCAGGAAGATACACCCTCAACGGAATTGATACAAGCAATATGAAAGATGATGAATTAAGCGAAATCCGCAATTCTCAGATTGGCTTTGTATTCCAGACATTTAATCTTATTCCGAGAATGACGGCGCTGAAAAATGTTGAGCTGCCTATGATGTATAAGGGCATACCCCAAAAGGAGCGTACCGCAAAGGCTAAAAAGCTGTTGGAAATGGTTGGTATGGATGATAGAATGTCTCATCAGCCAAATCAGCTTTCAGGCGGCCAGAAACAGCGTGTATCAATCGCAAGGGCTATGGCTAATGATCCTGCCATTATTCTCGCTGACGAGCCTACAGGCGCCCTGGACACCGTTACAGGACGTATGATTATGGATATATTCCATAAGCTGAATAAGGAAAACGGCAAGACTATCGTTCTTATCACTCACAGCCGCGAGCTTGCACAAGAAACAGACAGAATTATTACAATAAGCGACGGAAAAATTATCTCCGACAAAGGAGGTTACGAAATATGACCTTTTTTGAATGTATCAAAATGGCATTTTCATCTATGAGGATGAATAAAATGCGTTCTTTCCTCACTATGCTTGGCATTATTATCGGTATTTCGTCAGTTATCACTATTTCAAGTATTGGCAGTACTATTAAAAAGACGGTTAGCAATTCAATGTTTGGATTTGGTATGGCCACAATAGATTTAAGTGTTATAGAAAGAGATTATACATCTTCAACTCCTGTTAAAATAACAGAAAATGACATGATAACATACGAAATGCTTGAAGGGCTTCTTGAAGAATATCCCGGTGACTATGAACTTGTAGCAAGTGATTACCTGGATACCTGTGAAACTATCAATAGTAAGAATGAAGCTATAGTTTTAGATGTAATGGGAATCCAACCAGGATATATGAACTATACCATGAAAAAAATGGTAAAAGGAAGAAATATTACAGCCCGTGACGTTAAAGAAACTAAACATACCGCAGTTGTTTCAGAAGTATTTGAATTACAATATGGAAATGACGAATCAATAATTGGAAAAACAATTTCTTTAAACGGAACATATAATTTTGAAGTAACAGTTGTAGGCGTTTACAGTGATAAAAAGACACTCCAAAAATATAATCTCGGAGAAAAAAATATCTCTACAACTATACTTACGCCTTATTCTTTAGTAGGAAAACTTAAAGGAAATCAAAAAACAAAATTTGGTTATGTAGAACTTCAACCTAATCCAGAAGTAGATCCTGGAATATTAGTTATACAGGCACAGCAATATTTCGACAGATTATATGAACGGAATGAGAATTGGGAAATCAATGTATTTGATTGTGGAGAAGCAACCAAAAGTTTAACTGTAGTTATTGATATACTGGCCATTGCTTTCTCATTAATTGCAGCCATATCGCTGATTGTAGGCGGCGTAGGCGTAATGAACATAATGCTTGTAAGCGTTGTTGAGCGTACAAGTGAAATCGGTATACGAAAGGCACTCGGTGCTAAAACCAAATCAATCAAAAGACAGTTTGTTACGGAATCAGTTATAATTTGCCTTATCGGTGGAACAATCGGCATTATATTTGGTCTTATAAGCACTTATGCTTTAGGCTTTATCGCAAAATATATGCTGAATACGTTAGCTGCCGATGTTGCAGAAAGCATAACCCTCGAACCAACCCCATCACTCCTTGCAATTATTATTTCCGTTATCTGTTCAGTTTTAATTGGCGTAATTTTCGGCTCATCTCCTGCAAAGAGAGCGGCTAAAATGAACCCCATTGATGCTTTGAGATTTGAATAATTTTAATATGCAGAATATCTCCAATATTCTGCATATTTTTTATTTTTCCAAATTTTTTTGTGATTTTTTTAAAAAACGCTTGATTTTTTTAAAAAGATGTGGTATAATATATACAGAAAAAGAAATAGAATTTCTGCCTTGTTCGATATATTATAGTTTTTATAATCCAACACTTCTAATTAGGGAATTCAGCTCCGTATGTGGACTGCAGACCTCCCGCTTTGCGGACGAAGGGAGCGAGAATCATTCGGGCGTTTACCCACCTGCTTCGTGCGGGTTTTATTCGCTATATGAACGGCAAGGCGGATTTTTTATATTTTCTGACTTCAAGCTTCTGTGTATGCAGAAGCTTTTTTTAAAGGTGATAATTTTGAAAAAATTCACTATGATTTTTGCCGTAATTCCATTGCTTTTATGTAGCTGCGAAAACAATCAACCTGAAATCTGCGATATTTTCGCTATGGATACATATATGAATATAAAAGCATATGGCGAAAATGCTGATATTGCTCTGAATTCAGCCGAAAACGAGATATACCGTCTTGAAAGGCTTTTATCAGTTACAGATGAAAAAAGCGAAATATACAAACTGAACCATTCACAAGGTAATGCCGTAACAGTAAGCTATGATGTATTAGATATTTTTGAATTTTCTGTCGAAACAGGCAGAAAAACTGACGGATTTCTTGATATATCCATATATCCACTGCTTAATCTATGGGGATTTACTGCTGATGAATATAAAATTCCGACACAGAAAGAAATCGACATCACATTAAAAAATGTGGATTATTCAAAGATTAATATAAATGGAAACGAAATCACTCTCCCCTACGGATTTGAAGTGGATTTCGGAGCAGTAGCAAAAGGTTACACCTCTGATAAAGTTGCAAAGATACTAAAAGAAAATGATGTAAAATCTGCAATAATCAATCTCGGTGGAAATGTTCACGCTCTTGGGAAAAAAACTGACGGCTCAATGTGGAACGTAGCTGTGACAAATCCATTTTCCCCTGATGAAGCACTTGGAACAGTAAGCGTAACAGACAAAGCTGTTGTAACATCGGGAAATTATCAGCGATATTTCACAGGGGATGATGGAAAAAACTATTGTCACATTATCAACCCGTTTACAGGATATCCTGCAGAAAGCGGACTTGTATCTGTTACTGTAATCGGCGAAAATGGAGCATTGTGCGACGCATTATCTACAGCTCTTTTCGTAATGGGCAAAGAAAAAGCAGTTGAATATATGAAAAATCAGCCTGAATTATCATATATCCTTGTAGAGAAACAGGGAAACATAACAATCTCCGAAAATATTTCGCCATATTTTAAATCAGGTGTTGATTTTCCTCTGGAGGTTGCAGATAATGAAACCTAAAAAGCTTACAAAACTCGCACTGCTGACAGCTGTTGCCTCGATTATATTTATCGTGGAATTACAATTGCCCGACTTAATCCCCATTACAGGGGTAAAAGCCGGACTTGCCAATATAATCACTGTCTACGCACTCTACAGGTATAAATGGCAGGATGCCGCACTTATAACGCTTTCAAGAATAATTATTGGTTCAATCTTTGGCGGAAATCTCTCTGCAATAATTTACAGTCTTTCTGGAGCAGCTCTTGCTTTTTCAGGAATGACTTTGCTTAAACGTGTAATTCCACATAAATATATATGGCTATGCAGTACAGTTGGAGGCATTCTCCATAATGTCGGCCAGACAGCGGCAGCAGCAGCCATAACAGGAGCCTTTGCTGTTACATCATATCTTCCGCTGCTCATATGTTCAGGCTGTATCGCAGGCTTTTTTACTGGTCTTTGCGCACAATTTCTGATTTTCCGGAAAATCCCAAAAGAATAAGAAAAATGCTTGCAAATGTATATGGCAATATGTTATAATAGTAATGCACTAAAATGTCGAATTTTATCAAACGAGGTGGTTTATTTTTATGTCAGGTGAAGAAATAAAAAAGGTCTTTATGATACTTTTGGAGTATCTGGGACCTACGCTAAAAATATTTGGGTTTACGCTTTTGTATTCCATTCCTCTCGGAATGATTGTAGCGTTGCTGAAAATGTGCAAATTCAAGCCTATTTCCTGGCTCACAAACGTCTACATACTAATTATGCGAGGCACTCCCCTTATGCTGCAAATTATCGTCGCATATTACGCTGTACCGATGCTGAAACAAAATGACGGACTTCCTTCTTTTATTCAGAAACTTCTCAGCGGTATAAATATACAAGACGATAATTTTATGTTCAACGCAATAATTGTCGCTTTCTCTCTTAACTATGCCGCATATTTTGCTGAAATATTCCGTGGCGGTATTGAATCAATACCCAAAGGACAATATGAAGCCTCAGCAGCCCTCAGTTTCACAAAGGGACAAACATTTTTCCATATCATACTCCCACAGGTAATCAAAAGAGTAGTTCCTGCAAGTTCAAACGAAATTATTACCCTTATCAAAGACACCTCTCTTGCCAATGTAATTGCTTTTGCTGAAATCACGCTTAAAGCAAAACAGCAGATGCAGACATACAGTTCCCTCACTCCGCTGTTTATTGCAGGTCTTTTCTATTTCGTCCTTGCAATGATTCTCACCGTTATATCAGCAGCTGTTGAGAAAAAGCTGGATTATTACAAATAAGGAGGTAAAATGCTATGTCTATGCTTGAAGTAAAAAATCTTTCCAAAAGCTTCGGATCAAATGAAGTACTGAAGGATATATCATTTACCGTAAATAAAGGTGAAGTATGGGCGATAATCGGCCCGTCAGGAAGCGGAAAATCCACCCTTTTGCGATGTATAAATCAGCTTGAAAAGGCAAGCGGCGGTGAAATAAATGTCTGCGGAAAAGAAATGCTTATAAAAAATGACAATGGCAAAACTGTATATGCCCCAGCAAATGTACTTCGTCAAATCAGACTGAATATCGGACTTGTTTTCCAGAATTTCAACCTTTTCCCTCACATGAATGTACTGCGCAATATAACCGAAGCCCCTGTCCGCGTTCTGAAAAAGAACAAGTCAGAAGCAGAGAAAACAGCTATGGAGCTGCTTGGAAAAATGGGACTTGCTGACAAGGCAAAAGCTTACCCCTGTGAATTATCAGGCGGTCAGCAGCAGCGTGTATCAATCGCACGAGCATTAGCCTTACAGCCTGAAATGCTCTTTTTTGATGAGCCCACATCTGCCCTTGATCCCGAGCTTACAGGGGAAATTCTTAAGGTTATCAAGGACCTTGCAGCCGAGGGAATGACAATGGTAATCGTTACCCACGAAATGGGATTTGCCCGTGATGTTGCTGACCATATAATATTTATGGAAGGCGGAGTTATCGCTGACGAAGGTACTCCCGATGAATTATTCGGTGAAAACGCCTCAGAACGTACAAAACAATTCCTCAGCAGATTTAAAAATAATTAAAAAAAACCGTACAGGATTTGGTTTCCTGTACGGTTTTTGAATTATTTAACTGTAGTAATATCGCTTCCGAACCACTCAGTAGAGATTTCACCAAGCTTGCCATCTGCCTTCATTTCGCTGAGAATCTTCTGTACCTCATCGCGGAGTGCCTGATCAGCCTTACGGAAACCAATTGCATATTCTTCTTCCTCAAGTCCGTCAGGAAGCACCTTATAGTCCTTACCTGCTGCTGTAATCTCGTAGTTTGCAACGATAGAATCAAGGAATACAGCGTCTACAAGACCAAGTTCCATCTGCTGGAGAGCCTCGATATTTGTAGCCATAGGCTGCTCTGTTATAGTTGAGCCGATTTCAGAGGACATAAGAATTTCCTCTGCTGTAGAGCCGTTCTGTACACCAATAATCTTATCAGCAAGCTGATCCATAGCTGTAACATCACTGTTTGCAGGTACTACAAATACCATAGCATTCGTCATATAGGGCTCGGAAAGGTTCATTTCCTCTGCACGACTTGGGCTTACGGACATACCGTTCCAGATACAGTCAATTCTGCCTGCGTTCAGATCCTGTTCTTTTGTTTCCCAGTTGATACCCTCTTTAACGAGTTCAATCCCCATTCTTGCGCAAACTTCCTCAGCAACATCAATATCAAATCCAACGATTTCATCGTTTTCATCTGTGTAACCCATAGGCTTGAATGTTGCATCAAGACCAAGGATAAGCTTACCGCTGTCAAGTACCTTCTTAAGTGACTGGTCAGCATCAGCAGCTTCTGTAGCTTCATTTGATTCAGCATCTGATGACTCTTCAGCTTCTGTTGGAGCCTCTGTTTCAGCAACACTCTCGCTTGATGAATCCGGCTCAGTAACAGATGTGTTTTCAGCGTTGCTGCAGCCTGTGAAAGACAGCATGGAAGCAGCAGCAATAGCTGTCAGGATACGTGTAAATAAATTCTTTTTCATAAAATATCTCCTTTTTTAGCCGCATGGCTTATTCCTAATATATAATAGCACACATTAACTATAAAGTAAAGACATACTAATCAATTTTTGTCATATTGTCAAAATTACTTGACAAATACACAATTCTATTGTACAATAAAATAGAGAGTTAATATCTCACAGAGAAAAAATATGAGAGGAAAAAACTATTATGAACAATTTTCAGTTTTACAGCCCTACTGAATTTATTTTCGGTAAGGAAACAGAAAACGAATGCGGAAAATACGTGAAAAAACATGGAGGTACTAAGGTACTTATCCACTATGGCTCAGGTTCTGTTGTACGTTCAGGACTTCTCGACCGTGTAAAAAAATCACTTGAATCAGAAAACATTCCCTATGTAGAACTTGGCGGAGTTCAGCCAAATCCTCGTGATACAAAGATTTATGAGGGAATTGAGATATGCCGCAAGGAAAATGTAGACTTTATTTTGTCTGTAGGAGGCGGCTCTTGTATCGATTCATCAAAGGGCATAGCTCTTGGTGTGCCATATGATGGCGATTTCTGGGACTTCTACGGCACAGGCAAGCCCGTTGAAAAGGCACTACCTATTGGTACAATCCTCACTATTGCAGCAGCAGGCAGTGAAGGCTCAGGTGCTTCGGTAGTTACAAAGGAAGAGGGAATGCTTAAGCGTGATACAGGCTCAGACTTGCTTCGTCCAAAGTTTTCAATCCTCAATCCTCAGCTTACCTGCACACTTCCTGCATATCAGACAGCTTGCGGTGCTACAGATATTATGGCTCACGTTTTTGAGCGTTATTTTACTAACACAAAGGAAGTTGAAATAACAGACAGACTTTGCGAAGCTGTGCTGCTTACTATGATTAAAGAAGTTCCGAGAGTAATCGAAGATCCCAACAATTACGAAGCAAGAGCAAATATTATGTGGGCAGGTACCGTTGCACATAATGATATTGTAGGCGTAGGCAGAGATCAGGACTGGAACAGCCACGGAATTGAACACGAACTGTCAGGACTTTACGATGTTGCTCACGGTGCAGGTCTTGCAGTTGTAATGCCTGCTTGGATGGATTTTGTAATGAATCATAACGTAATGAGATTTGCTCAGATGGCTGTAAGAATCTGGGGATGTGAGATGAATTTTGAAAATCCTGAAATTACAGCAAAGGCTGGTATTAAGGAGTTTAGAAAGTTCCTCCGCAGTATTGGTATGCCTATTAATTTTGCAGAGCTTGGTGCAAAAGCAGAGGATATTCCGGTTCTCGTTGAAAAACACGGACTTGGCGATGGCAAAACCGGCGGTTTTGTTCAGCTTTCAGCTGCTGATGTTGCTGAAATCCTCAATATTGCAGTTAAGGCTGAGATATAATTTATCAAAAATGGGGGCGTTCATCAATGAACGTCCTCTATTTTATACATACAAACAGCGATTTATTGTTAAATCAGAAAAATATATGTTATTTTCCAAAAAAAGCTTGACTTTTATTTCCAAAAGTGGTATAATTAATAACGTTGAATGAGCAATTCAACAAATCCCCGTAAGTCTGGGTGTGGCGCAGCTGGTAGCGCGCTACCTTGGGGTGGTAGAGGCCGTGGGTTCAAGTCCCGTCACTCAGACCATTTAAGCACGCTTTATGCGTGCTTTTTTGTTTCATTTTCCCCAAGCAGCAAGATTGTTAAATAAACTAAATATCGCTCAAATACTTGACATAACAAAAATAATATGCTATAATATTATACGTTGAGTAAGGAAAAGTGTTATTCAACATATATCCCCGTAAGTCTGGGTGTGGCGCAGCTGGTAGCGCGCTACCTTGGGGTGGTAGAGGCCGTGGGTTCAAGTCCCGTCACTCAGACCATATAACGGATATCACTACGGTGGTATCCGTTTTTTATTTTATGAAATAAATAGAATTCCTAAATTTAAAAGGTGAATTATGAAAAAAATACTCATTGTTGAGGATGATTCCTCCCTTTCAGCAGGGCTATGCCGTGCTTTAATATCCGGTGACGCAGAAACATCTGCTGCTGATACTCTGCGAAAAGCAAGAGAAATACTTCAAAACAACGATTTTTCTCTTGTAATTCTTGATGTAAATCTCCCTGACGGAAACGGTTTTGATTTTCTTCCATATATCAAGAAAGAATATGGAATTCCCGTAATAATGCTTACCGCCAACGACCTCGAAACCGATATAGTAGCAGGTCTTGAAGCAGGTGCTGATGACTACATAACAAAACCTTTCAGCCTTGCAGTTTTACGCGCAAGAGTGAATACACAGCTTCGGAAACTTGCTCCGAAAGCTCAGCCAAATCAATACATCAACGGCGATTACAGCTTTGACTTTGATACTATGGAATTCACTGTTAACGGAATATCCGTTGAACTGAGCAAAACAGAACAGAAGCTGCTCCGTATGCTTACTGCAAATGCAGGAATTACTCTTTCACGAGAAAAACTGATTGACAGAATATGGACTGACGGCGCAGAATACGTTGATGAAAATGCACTTTCAGTATCTATAAAGCGGCTTCGCGATAAGCTTAACGCCAAGGAGTATATCAAAACAGTCTATGGAATCGGATATATGTGGGTGAAGAATAATGTATGAGGATGTAAAATACACAATTGAAATACCCTTACTGCTCCCCTGCCTTATTATTTTCGGAGCAGCACTTATAGCATATGCAATATATTGCCGTTTACACCTGAGAAAACAGATACATAAAATTGACAAAATGCTCGATGAGGCTATTAACGGAACATTTACAGAAAAGGAATATAATGAAACTGAGCTTTCATACCTTGAATCAAAGCTATGGAAATATCTTTCATCTTCTGCGATTTCAGCAAAAAATGCAGCTGAGGAGAAAGAAAAAATAAAAACACTTATTGCCGATATTTCTCATCAGACAAAAACACCAATAGCAAACATATGCCTGTATTCCGAGCTGTTATCAGAAAGCGAGTTTTCAGAGGAACAAAAGGACTATACAGAGCGAATAACAGCACAATCCGAAAAACTGTCTTTTCTCATATCCTCTCTTGTAAAGATGTCAAGACTGGAAACGGGCATTATATCCATTTCTCCAAAGGAAACTCCACTTGCACCTATGCTTGAAGATATTATATCACAAGCTCAGCCAAAGGCATCAGAAAAAGGATTGCAGCTCAGCCTCATATGCACCGATGAAAAAGCTGTATTCGATGAAAAGTGGACAAATGAAGCCATATGGAATATTGTTGACAATGCCATAAAATACACAGAAAGCGGCAAAATCAGCATATCTGTAAAAAGTTATGAAATGTTTGTATGTGTGGATATATCCGATACAGGCTGCGGTATTCCCGAGGAGGAACAAGCACAAATTTTCTCTCGTTTTTACCGTTCTGAAAACACATCATCAGAAGAAGGTGTCGGCATAGGTCTTTATCTTGCAAGACAAATCATTTCAGCACAGAACGGATACATTAAAATCGCATCAGACACAGGAAAAGGCTCAGTATTTTCTGTATTTCTTTCAAAACTGTAAGAATTGTTTTTCCTGTGGAAATAATGTGGTAAGATTTATATTATATAATTCGTATTGTAAGGAAAATACAATACGATATTTTTTTAAGGAGAGTAAATTATGATTATTTTATCAACTGAAAATCTTAAAAAGACATACGGCAAAGGCGAAACAGAAGTAAAAGCTCTTAACGATGTTACTCTGGAAGTGAAGCAAGGCGAATTTGTGTCAATTGTAGGTACATCAGGAAGCGGTAAATCAACCCTGCTACATATGCTCGGCGGACTTGACCGCCCCACAAGCGGAAGTGTTAAAGTTGAGGGAAAAGATATTTTTTCTCTGAAAGATGAAGAACTTACAATATTCAGAAGAAGAAAAATCGGATTTATTTTCCAGAATTACAATCTTGTACCTTCGCTGAATGTATACGAAAACATCGTCCTCCCCGTTCAGCTTGACGGCAGAGAACCTGATAAAAAGTATATCGACTCGATAATCGAAACCCTCGGACTTTCTGAAAAGTTTGAAAATCTTTCAAATAATCTTTCGGGCGGTCAGCAGCAGAGAGTGGCTATAGCAAGAGCATTAGCATCAAAACCGGCAATAATTCTCGCTGATGAACCTACAGGAAATCTCGACAGTAAGACCTCGCAGGATGTTATGGGATTGCTCAAAGTAACAAGCTCCAAATTTTCCCAGACAATTGTTATGATTACCCATAATGAGGAAATTGCACAGCTTGCAGACAGAATAATCAGAATTGAGGACGGAAAAATCATTTCAGGAATGTAAGGAGTAAACTTATGAAAGTTTCAAATAAAAAATGTATAACCAGACTCAGTATCAAAAATATGAAAGCGGCAAAAATCAGAAATATTGTTGCTATTATTGCAATTGCGCTTACCGCACTTCTTTTTACATCGCTTTTTACAATTCTTGGGTCAATTATAAAGGGATTTGAGTATTCTAACTTCCGACAGGTAGGATCATACGCTCACGGAGAATTCAAAAAGCTTACAGCGGAACAGGTTGAAATATTATCTGCTGACGAAAGAATAGATGATTACGGAATACGACGTATCCTCGGATTTGGTGCAGATGAAAGGCTTATAAAGAATTATACTGAGATAAGCTGTATGGACGAAAATTTAGTAGAATGGGGTTTTCTTACTCCCACAACAGGAAGACTTCCGCAGGAGAACACAAATGAGGCGGCTGCTGATACAAAAGTACTTGAATGTCTTGGAGTGCCATTGGAAATCGGTGCTGAATTTTCTGTCGCAATTGACGTAGACGGAAAAGAAACAGTTGAGAATTTCGTTCTTTGCGGCTGGTGGGAACGTGATGTGGTTTCTATGGCAAGTAATATCCTCGTACCCGAAAGCAGACTTGAACAGACTTTTGATAAGCTTGACACACAGTTTTTAGATGAAAATATCGGCAGCTATATGATGAGCGTAATGCTGAAAAGTTCACGCGATATCGACGCTGCATTAAACTCAATTGTAAAGGATCACGGATATTCATCTGATAGAGATAGTGATAATTATATAAGAGTGGGAAGCAACTGGGGATATACAGGCGAATCAGACAGCGAAGCAGACCTTGGCACATCATTAACCATATTTTTCATCTTGCTTCTCATTGTACTTGTAGGCTATCTGATAATCTACAATATATTCAGAATATCCGTTTCAAACGATATACGCCATTATGGTATGCTTAAAACTATCGGAACAACAGGAAGTCAGATACGTTCGATTATCCTTACACAGGCAATGATTCTTTCAGTTTTCGGTATATCAATCGGTTTAATCATCGGTTGGTTAACAGGTGCAATGCTTACTCCTTTGGTAATGAACGAGATTAATGTTGATAAAACAGCAGGAGTTTCTGCAAATCCTGTTATATTTATATTTGCTGCATTTTTTTCCTTTGCAACAGTAGTTTTATCCTGCTCAAAGCCGGGAAAAATTGCTGCATCTGTATCCCCTATCGAAGCTTTAAGATATACTGAAACAACATCTCGCAAACTTACCAGAAAAAGCGGAAAAGCAATATCAATTCCCCGTATGGCTGCAGCAAATCTTGCAAGCAGTAAGGGTAAAACAGCCATAACAGTTATATCACTTTCACTTTCTGTTGTACTTTTTACTCTTACAACAGCATTTGCGGGCAGTTTCAGCGTTGATAAATATCTTAAAGATGAAATTTTCGATTATCAGGTGTCCAGTGCCGAGTATTTCAATGTACAGGCTGAGTGGAATTATAACAACGCTCTGACATACGATTACGTTGCACCTATTGAGGAGCTTGACGGTATCACAGGTATGGGAGTAACCTACGGAATTGATCTTTACTCTCATCCATCAGCGCTGGTGACAGAAGAAGCGGCACGCAAATATTTGAACGATTATGAAGATGAAGCTGATTCGGTGGATATTGATATTATTATAGAAAAAAGAAAAGATAAAAGCGGGCTGATAGAGCAAACTTCTCAGATTCAGGGAATGGACGAATTTATTCTTTCGCAAATGAATGTAACAGAGGGCGATGTATCCAAGCTTTTGACAGGTGAAAATTATGTTGCTGTTGACGATGAAAGCGGCTTGAATGTGGGAGATACAATAATTCTGAAATTTACTGATAACCAAAAAATTACAATGGAAAACGGTACTGTTTATGACGATTGGAGTTATATTGATAATTCAATGTTCGGTAAAATAGAGAATATTGAATTTGACGAGATTGAAGTTGAGTTTATTGTAGCAGCAAAAATGAATATTTATCATTCAATCGGTTATCGTTATTATAGCGGCGAATATTTTGTTGTAAGCAATGACAAGCTTTTTGAATTCTATCCCAATGCCGCACCTCTCAGCTATGTTTTCAACGCAGAGGATACAAAGGAAGCTGATATCGAAAGATTTATGGAAAGCTACACTAAAAACAGCAATATGGAATACTCAAGCAAGGCGACTCTTGCCGCTGAGTTTGAATCGTTCAGAAATATGTTCTATATCCTCGGCGGTGCGTTAAGTATTATTGTGGGACTTGTGGGCGTTCTCAACTTCACGAACACTATTCTCACAGGTATTATTTCAAGAAAAAAAGAACTTGCAACATTACAGGCTATAGGTATGACAGGAAAACAGCTCAAATCTATGCTTATCTGCGAGGGATTATATTATACAACAGGCGGAATGATAATATCTGTTATCATTACCTTAGCAACCATTCCTCTTTCCGATGCAATTGAAAAGCTGTTCTGGTTTGCAGATTGTAAATTCACTTTAATGCCTGTTATTGTCACAATCCCCGTATTTGCAGCTTTAGGTATAATAATACCAATAATCACATACAAAACAATGATTAAGAAATCCGTAGTTGAAAGACTTCGGGAAACTGAATAATACAGCCGGCACCGCACATCGCACACAAAAGCTTTGTGCGGTGTTTTGCTGTTATTCTTCTTTATTTCGGTATTTTTTCAGCAACGCCTTATTCAGCTCATTGACTTCCTTTCGAGATGTGAATGCATAGGTCAGAGTAACAAAAATATATACAATCCCTACTGATATAACCATAAATATCACGCCGATAATACTTCTGGGAATCCAATTGAAAACGAAACCTACTATTACCATAATAACGCAAAGTAGAATGTAATGAAGTCCCATTCGGAATATAATATCTTTCTTGCTTTTAGGTTCTCCTGTAAGGAGAATTGTAGTAACAAGAGCTGTTATTGCACCTGCGAATACCGATTGCAAAATTGTGGCAGAGCGTATCATTTCATTAGGTAATACTGTTATTCCCGATACAATGACAATACCTGTAGTGATATAGCAGAAATATTTTATAAATTCAGATATGTATTTCATCGTTTTCCTCCTTCGTCCAGTCCCAGTTTCCGTTTCAGGTCAGGGACATACTGTCTTGATATTATAACTTTTTCCCCGTTTTTAAGCTTAGCCTCCAGCTTTGCTCCAAAAGCAGTTGAAAGAAGCGCTATTTTCGACACGTTTACTATAACCGATTTTGATATGCGGAGAAAATCGGAATAAGGGTACATTTCTTCCAGTTCATACAACTTCTGTTTTACTTCATATACCTGCGTTTCACAGTAGGCAAAAACACGGTTGTCTACGGATTCAAAATAGTAAATATCCTTAGGAGAAAGCTTGACAATGCCGTTATCCGCATAGGCTGTAAGAGGTTTACGCCGCGATTTTATAAGATAAATCAGCTCCATAATCTCCTCGTCAGCCTCTGCACAGCGGATGATGATTTCATCCTCCATATCAGGGCTTTGTGTTTCAATGGTAATCTTCATAGATTTATATTACCTGTCCTTTCTTTTGCTATAGCTTGTAGCCGCTGCTCCAAGAAGCAAAAACAGTATTCCGCATATAACAAGTATACCGATACAGCCGGCAACAGTTATATCATAGCCAAAAGCTTCAAGAGTTACACCCATAACCTCATTGTATTCCTCTGTCATTTCAGCAGGAGCATTTTCAAAGCAGGTATCAGCTGTCTGAGCTGTCATAATCTGACGGAACATAACTGTTCCATAGAGGATAGGAGTACATTTCAGCACATTCGCAATACCGTCAGCAAGTGAGCCTATGGGGAGATAAATACCGCCAAGGAATCCCACAAGAGTGCCGATTATAGTGCCAAGTCCGCTCCAGGCTCCCTCACTGCGGACAATTGAGGCAAGAAAATACATTATGCAGGCAAATGTAAAGGAGTTGACGCAAATCATACCCAACAGCTGTATATGCTGAATAAGGGTAAACGGCTCCGCACCAAGAGATACACAGTATATTTCGCTTAGTGCAAGGGTAAGAGCACATATTATAATAGATGAAATCCAGGCAGCGCATATATAACTCATTGCAATACTCAGACGGCTTACAGGAGAGGTATAAATCGACCACAGCGTACCATTCCCCTTGTCACGTATCATAGCCGTGAGAACGGAAAGTGTGACAGATACGGCATTAATGGAAATTACACCTGCAAGTGTCCACTGCAGAACCAACAGCTCCGCATTTTTTTCGTCCTGCTCCGCATCTCTGCCGGGCAGCTGTGAAAGCATATCAGTTATGGCTGATATATTCATATCACCCAAAAATAAAATCATAAGCAGTATTACAATAAGCATAGACAGAAGGGAGAAGAATACAGCTCCTCTGTCGCGGAGATAAATACGTATATTTCGTTTGACAAGTTCAATAAATGCAGCCATAATTACTTATCTCCTTTCATTTCGTCACCAACGGCAGCAAGGAAAACATCATCCATAGTGCCTTGTATTACTTCAAATCCGCTGATTATATCCTTTACCTGTGTGAGAATGGGCAAAGCGTCCATAGTTGAGGCTATTCTCAGCTGTATGCCTGTATCTGTTTCTGTCGCTTTATGTAATCCCTTTTTCAGCTGCGGTATTTTTTCCTTATCGCAGTAAAGGCGAAGGGTATCTGCGGCATACTGTGTTTTCAGCTCATTTGGCGAACCCTCCGCAATTATACTGCCCTTGCTGATTATTATTATCCTGCCTGCCTGTGCGGCTTCTTCCATATAGTGGGTAGTGAGAAATACTGTCATTTCTGTATTTTTACGGAGAGTGTCAATTGTCTCCCATACCTCTTTTCTTGTGGCAGGGTCAAGTCCTGTAGTAGGCTCGTCAAGAAAAAGGATTTCAGGAGTATGCATAAGGGCAGCAGCTATTTCACAGCGGCGTTTCTGTCCTCCTGAGAGTGTGCGGTAAGACTTTTTCAGCAGTTCATCAAGGCTGAATATGCTGCTGAGTTCCTGTAAACGCTTTTTAGCCTGCGACCTGTCCGCACCGTGAAGAATGCCGCGGCATAAGAGATTTTCACGGACTGTCATAAGCCCGTCAAGACTGTTATTCTGATAGACTATGCCAATTCTGCGGCGTATCTGTGAATCCTGATCCTCCAGTCTGAACCCGCATATTTCAGCAGTTCCGCTGTCGGGAGAAATGAGAGTTGACAGCATATTTATAGTTGTGGATTTCCCTGCGCCGTTAACACCGAGAAATCCCAATAATTCGCCCTTTTTCACGGAAAAAGAGATATTATTCACAGCAGTAAGGCTGCCGTATTTCTTTGTGAGATTGTTTATTTTCATTATTTCCATCTCAAAACATCCTTTCATAAGAGGTTCCCTTGTGATGATTGTATTATATCATATGGCTGATGACCTTTCAAGAGATTTCAGGTGAGTTGCAAAATGGTGCAGGTAAAATGCAGCGTAGTGGAAAATTATTCAACATATCATCCTTGTATTGGCTGTACGATGCTGTTTGCACCGTACAGCCTTAATGTTCCTGAATATTACAATTTCCAGATATCCTTATTGTACTGAGCAATTGTTCTGTCAGATGAGAAATAACCTGCCTTAGCTATATTCACAAGCATTTTTTCCGCCCACTCAATGCGGTTTTCATAGTCGGAATATGCTTGTTCTCTTGCCTTTACATAGTCATCAAAATCGGGGAAGGTCATAAACCAATCTTTACCTGTAAGCTCCTTGAAAAGACGCTCCAGACGGACTTTATCGCCCAATTCAAGCATTTCTTCACCAATTATGAAATCAACGGCAGTTTTTATAGCCTTATTTTTTGTATAGTAATCCTTTGAAACATAGCTTTTTTCTTTATATCGCTCAACGACAGTTTCGCTGTCATCGCCGAATATATAGATATTTTCATCCCCAACAAGCTGATGAATTTCAACGTTTGCACCGTCCTCAGTACCGAGGGTAACAGCACCGTTAAGCATAAACTTCATATTGCCTGTACCGCTTGCCTCTTTTGATGCAAGTGAAATCTGCTCAGAAATATCGCAGGCAGGAATAAGCTTTTCAGCCAGTGTTACGTTGTAATTTTCGACCATAACAACATTGAGATATGGCTTTACTTCAGGATCATTGGAAATAAGTTCCTGTAAGCAGAGGATAAGATGAATGATATCCTGTGCTATGATATATGCAGGGGCAGCCTTTGCTCCGAAAATAACGGTAATGGGAGTTGTTGGCTTTTTGCCCGATTTTATCTCCAGATATTTGTGAATAACATACAGGGCATTGAGCTGCTGTCGCTTGTATTCGTGCAGACGCTTTATCTGTATGTCATAAATGGAGTTTTCGTCGATTTCAATTCCCTGTTTAGCCGAAAGATAAGCTTTCAGCTGCATTTTCTTGCCATTTTTTATTGCAAGCAGCTTTTCAAGGACTTCTCTGTTACTTCTGAAATCAAGAAGCTTTTCCAGCTCGTCAGCATCCTTTTTCCAGCCGTCACCGATAAGCTCTGTAATATATGCGGAAAGCTCGGGATTACTGTGCATAAGCCAGCGGCGGAATGTTATACCGTTTGTCTTGTTATTGAATTTTTCGGGATAAATCTCATAAAAGCTGTTAAGCTCCTCATTTTTGAGAATTTCCGTATGAAGCCAGGCAACTCCGTTTACGCTGGTGCTGTAGTGGATATCAATATGAGCCATATGAACTCTGTCGTCCTTGTCGATGATATGCACCTTCGGCTCGTCATATTTTCTTCTCACCTTGTCATCGAGTATTTCAATAATCGGTACAAGCTGAGGTACTACCTTTTTAAGCTGGGATATATTCCACTTTTCAAGGGCTTCCGCAAGAATAGTGTGATTTGTATATGCACAGGTACGGCTTACGATTTCAATAGCCTCATCAATATCAATTCCACGTTGGATAAGGAGCCTTATAAGCTCAGGAATTACCATAGTGGGGTGCGTATCGTTAATCTGAATAACAGCATAATCGTAAAGGTCGTGGAGATTGCTTCCTCTTTCAACAGCTTCTTCAAGTATAAGCTGAGCGCCTGCCGATACCATAAAATACTGCTGATAAATACGGAGAAGTCTGCCGTTTTCATCGCTGTCATCGGGATAGAGAAACAGCGTCAGATTTTGTGTTATTGCGGTTTTGTCAAAGTCAATACCCGATGTTATAATATCCTCGTTTACGCCCTCAACATCGAACAGTTTAAGCTTATTTGTAACGCTGTCATAGCCTGTGACATTTATTTCGTAAAGTCTTGCAGCAACTAATGCCTCACCGAATTTTACGGGGTAAATCTTATCTGTTTTATTGAGCCAGCAGTTTTCGCTGAGCCATTTATCGGGAATTGTTGTCTGTGCGTTATCCTTGAATACCTGTCGGAAAAGTCCGAAATGGTAGTTAAGTCCGATACCGTCGCCGTTAAGTCCCAGAGTTGCAATTGAATCAAGAAAACAGGCTGCAAGTCTGCCAAGACCGCCGTTTCCGAGGGAAGGCTCATTTTCAATTTCCTCAATATCGCGGATATCTTTGCCGCATTCAGCAAGCTGAGTTTTTACATCATCGTATATGCCGAGATTAATAAGATTATTTGAGAGAAGCTTGCCGATAAGAAATTCAGCGGAAATGTAGTAAAGCTTTTTCTTACTCATAGGGGCTGATTTTTCAGCTGCAAGGTCGTTGACCTTTCTGAGAAGGGCAGCGTATATTTCCTCATTGCTGCACTCTCCTGCTGATTTGCCGCAGAATGTATTCATTAATTCGTTCAGATTCATATTTATTCTCCTTTTAAGTGCGATTTTTACTTCTTCAAACAAAGTGTAGTATAATTTTACCATATTTCACACAAAATGTCAAGTGTTGATATAAAATTTGTACACTTTCAACTAACAAATGATGTTTCATATATGATTATTCCCAGTTTTTTCTCTTGTATGTAACACATCTGATTTACCCTTCTATATATACATTCAAACGAGAATGAAAAAACGGACATCAAAAATAAATATTTTTTATTTTTAACTTTATTCGCTTTTCTGCGTCTTTGATATTTTCCCCTCTATATAATACATTCGTATAAAGTGAGCAAAAAAGGACATAGTTTCAATATATTTTTTATTTTTAACAATCAAACTTGATTATCAAAGGTAATTTTCATCGGCACATAATGGCTGTGTTCCTCGGTAAATCCAAGTTTTTTATATAAGGGATAACCGTCCTGTGTTGCTTTGAGATTTACAAAGTCAAGCTTATTTTCCTCTGCAAAACCAATAAGCATTTTCAGCACCTTCATAGCAATGCCCTGTCTGCGGTATTCGGGGCGTGTATATACGCTGAATACCTCACCTGTTTTTCCTGTAACAGCTGACGGATTACAGGGCTTTTCGATTATCAGAAGCAATGCAGCGGATATAATTTCACCGTTTTCCGCTGCACCAAAGGCAAATAAATCATTTTCAATATGCTTTTCAAAGTAACCGTAGAGATTTTTTTCAATTTCTGAAAATTGTTCCTCTGTGGCATCCTTGAAATCCTCGCGGAGGTACAAAATCCTTGCTTTTACAAGTAAATCAATTTCATTTTTTCCAAATCTGCGGAATTCCATAACTATTTCCCCTCACAAACAGCCTTAATCCACCCTGTAACGCCCTCAGACAGCCTTTCATCGGCAGGCTGACCGTTATCAAACATAAGGTTATGCTGTACCCAGTTAATCATACAATGCTGTCCCATTTCAAAGCCGTAGAATACAGAAGATACACCGCCGTCGCCGTTGTACACCCACTCAGGGAAAAAGCAGATACAGTTTTTCAGCTGTTCCAATTTTTCAATACGGGGAGCTATGCACTCGTTAAAATCTGCCATTTCATCGTGTCTACCGTGGGCAATAATCAACTTTGTACCGCTTTCTGAAATTCTGTCAAGTGTCTCATCAACGGGAACATAAAATGATGAAATCGGAATTGCACCATCAAAATATCCGCAGTAATCCTCTAAAAGCTGCCATGTGAAATATCCTCCCGATGAAGCACCCATAACAAATTTTTTGCTGATATTGTCCTTGAATTCCTCGCAGACTTTATCGTAAATTGCTTTGATTGGTGCAGAATGTTCCTTTGACCACGTGCCAAGAATTCTGCCGTCCTCCAATCGCTCCTCATTGGCAAGAGGAACAATTATAAATGCGCCCCCCATTGCCTGCTGATATTTCGGGGAGGCATACTGCTCCGCACCACAGCACATTATACAGCCCTCCTCCATAAGAGAATTGCTTGCGCCGTGAAGCCACATAAGCACAGGATATTTCTTATTTTCGTCTGCACCGTGCTTTATTGGATTATAGACATAGTATCGGATATTCCCTGTTTCCTCGCAGGGGTAAACGTATTTGTCGAACAAATCAAAGTATATCTTGCTTTTGTATGTATTTTCGTAGCTTATGAACTCCCCTTCTTTGAGATATTTCGCCCATTCGGGAACTGCGTTTTTGTTCTGTTCAAGTTTTTTGAAATCAGGTAATGCCATAATTATTTCCTCCGTTGTATTATTTTGCTATACGCACATAATATTTATACTCATCCTCTATATTGCACATTTTAGATACAATATAGCTATTCTCCTGCTTATTCTGTCACCGTCCCATAACTCCAATCAATAATACCGCCGAACTCCTTAACATTAGTATATCCCATTTTTGCAAGCTCAGCGGAGGCTAATTTGCTTCTTCTGCCGCTTCTGCAATAGACAAGTATCAGCTGATTTTTGTCTGTGAGAGTTTCTTCGGCTTTTTCACCGATTTCATAATCGGGAATGAGAATTGCCCCCTCAATATGCCCCTCGCTGAATTCCTCAACGGTACGCACATCAAGGATAATATAGTCTTTCTCGCTGTCCATAAGGGATTTTGCTTCCTCCTGAGTAATCTGCACATAGCCGTCAACAGCCTCGGTTGCCGATTCAGTTGTTGTATTTTCTTCCGTTGTGCTTTCCGTAGCTGGTGTCTGCTCAGTGACTTTACTTGTTTCTGTTGGTTTGTTACAGCTTGTCATACTTAAAACTCCTATCATTAAAATAATGCCTGAAATTATGCGTTTCATCATATTTTACCTGCTTTCATTTATTATTTACTACATTATAGCAGATTATTTTTGTAAGGTCAATACAGATTTTATAAAAAAACAAAGTCTATTGCTATACTGCGCCAAATATGGTATAATATCATTAGCAAAATAAACTTAAAAAGGAGTCGAATATGTCAACAACAATATTTTTCAAATTAAAGCTGAAACGCACAAGAACACCAATGGAAGTGTTTGAAAAAATGAAAAAATCAGTAAAAAAGAAAGGTGCGACAAAAAACTGGATATGCGATATAGACGAAGCGGCACCGAGTATGACTATTGATTTCGGCGATAATGAAAGCGAAACATTTTACCTTTCTTTTGACGACAAAAAAGTATGCAACGGATTCTGCAAGGTTTATTTCCCACTTTCGGGGGACGAATTCGACGATGAGAAAAAAAGTGAATTCAAGGCGTTGCTGAATATGATTTACTCTGCCCGAACATCATTTTCTGAAATGGAAATCACCGATGACTACGGTATTTCCGAAAGCTTTTTAGAAAGCAAGGTAAACAAAATCAACCTGCGCGAACTGACAGAGGAAGAAACAAAACGCGCTGAGAAACTGCTTGCCGAAGGTCATACCAATATCCGCGAATTTATTACGGCATTAATGTACGACTACCGTGATATGCCATATTCCGAAGATTTTATACCATACATCAATAAAGATATAGTACAATTCACATTCTGGAGGGACTACAAAATAGATGGTTATTACGAAGCCTTCACAGAAAGTTTTCTCTTTGAAACAACAGAATATCAGAACAGAGGCAGATTATATAGAATAGGAGAATATTACAGTGATCTGAACGGTGTATTTTTTGCTGTTCACGCTTTCGTTTTTGGCATTAGTACAATAACAGGTTACTTTATATATGAAAAAGGCTGGGACCCCAAAAGCGCACAGGTATTGAGACTGTATTACAATAAATGCCTACCACTGATTGAAGCCGAGGAAAGCGATAATGGCAAATGTATTCTTGCATACAGATTTTTTGTTTCCATAATGGACTATCTTGGCTTTAAATACGCAGGCAGGGATAACAAACAAATAAAGCTTATAGACGGCGACATTTTAAATGGAGTAAGAATATTGCTTGAAAAAGGCGATTTAAAGCCATTAGACGATGCATTAAGCGAAGAAATGAGAAAACAGACTGCTGCATTATTTAAAAATCAAAATTAATATACGTCTCTGTATTTTCTTATATCGTAAAATAAGCTGTAGGGGCGAGCATTGCTCGCCTAATATTCCGAATTATACATTAACTGTTATACAGTTCGGGCGGATAATATCCGCCCGAACAAATATAATATAACATAATCAAGAAAAATATATAACATTAAATTCTGTGTAATATTAACAGTTTCACTTGTTGGAAAATAGTAAAAAAGCAGAAAATAAAAATTATTTTTCAATAATCAACCATTTGTGGTTGAAAAAAGCCCCGTTTTTGCCCTATAGTGAAAGGGGTTGTTAATAATGACAATTAAAACAGAAAAAAATAATCACAATGAGAAAAACTATAACCACGGTGAAACTGTAAATGGAACAAGGCGTAAAAACAGCGAAATATGGCGATTTCCAGCTGTTAATATTTCCTTCATAAAAAATTTACAGAATATTCACGAAAAAAATGTGACCTTTTGGGGGTCTCGTGCGTTATATAGACAGAGGGGAGAGATAATGAGTATTATCAAAAAAAGAAAAGCAGATTTAACAGCACTGTATGAGCGCAACGCTGATATGCTCTTTCGATTGGCATTATCCTATCTGCAATGCAGTGCCGATGCTCAGGATGCGGTACAGGACGTATTCGCTGCATATCTGAATGACCCCCTTGAATTCGAGGATACAGACCACGAAAAAGCCTGGTTTACCACATCTGTAGTAAACCGAAGCCTTGACATACTGCGCCGTAAAAAAGTACGCAGATACGTATCCATCGATGAAATGGCAGAAGTAATAGCACAACCTGAGGACAAGGCACCCATTGCCGCCGAGGTAACGGGATATCTTGCAAAAATTCCCGAGAAAAACCGCGCCGCAGTTGTGCTGCACTACCTTGAGGGCTATTCTGTAGAAGAAATTGCCGTTATGCTGGATATATCCGAAGCGGCAGTAAAAATGCGTCTTAACCGCGGCAGAGAAGCACTCAGAAAAGCAATGCAAAGGGAGGGAAAGTATGTTTGACCAAAAGCAGACAGATGCCTTTCGCAGTATCACCGCCCCCGAAGAACTGAGGGAACGCGTCCTTGCAATGGAGCAGAAAAAGCCCCGTAACAGCAGGCGGATAATAATGGGCATAAGCAGTGCCGCAGCCTGTCTGCTGATTTTAGCTGCAATTCCGTTTTTTGGCAGAACGCCGCAGAAAAATCCTGTATTTTCTGTAAACGGGACAACCATTGCAGAGGATGAAATTCTGCTGAGCGATGAAAACAGCGGAGTAATGACCGCGTCAGCGAGAACAGTGCAGAAATATACTGCAGTAATTTCTGCTGAGTTTCCGACAGATACTACTCTTGCGGTATCTGATGGAAATATGGAGCTGACAAGCATTGACAGCAGCGAAATCATCGGCAGTGGTGAAGAATGCAAGGCAAAGGGAAATGTGCTTATCCGCTGGACAGTGGATATCCCGACAGAAAATGCACAATACTATCTTACAGCAGACACAGACGGCAAGGAAAAGACATTCAGACTTTATTACGATTCCGCTTCAAATTTATGGTATATCAGCCAGACAGCGGATAAAACAAATTAAAATTAAGGAGAAATGTAAAATGAAAAAGGTATTTGTAATGATTATGGCGGCAGCAATGATGATGAGTATGGCAGCTTGCACAGCTGAAAAGGATGCAAATGATGCTACACCACCTACAGAGGCAGTAACAGAAGCTCCCACAGAAGCACCCACAGAGGCTGAAGTTGAAACAGAGGCGCCTACAGAAGAAGAGATAATGGAAGAACCCCCTGTTGAAGATGAAAACACTGACGCTGACAACGGCGGTGCAGCAGCAGTTGACGGCACATTAGGCGAAATACTTCTTGCTGACTTTACAGAGAGAGCAGCAAATGAAACAGCAACAGCACAGGAAATCGCAGACGGACTTATGACAAATCCCGCAATTCTTTTCGGACCTGTAACAATGCCCGTTGAGCAGGGAATGCTCACAGGCTTCGGCAACGCTGAAATCACAGGCTTTAAAGAGGGCGTAACATTCGCACCAATGATTGGCTCTATCGCATTTGTAGGCTATGTATTCGACCTTGAAGAAGGCACAGACGCAGCAGCATTTATGCAGACACTCAAGGATAACGCTGACCCAAGATGGAACATCTGCGTAGAGGCTGAGGAAACAGTCTGCGAGCAGGTAGGCAATAAGGTATTCTTCGTAATGTGCCCCAAGTCCCTTGAAGGCTGAGAATAAATCATTAATATATTATTAGTAGGGCTGATGCCAAAATCAGCCCTACACAAACCGGGCAAATCGAAAGGAGGAGGTATATGCTTTTTTCAAGTATAACATTCCTGTACTATTTCTTTCCCATAGTACTGATATTATATTTTGCCGCCCCGAAAATGCTGAAAAATGCAGTACTGCTTCTGACAAGCCTTGTATTCTATGGCTGGGGCGAGCCGAAATATGTATTCCTGATGATTATCAGCATAATCTGCGGATATATATGCGGACTTCTCATAGAAAAGTACAAGGGTAAGGCTCAATCGAAAATTGCATTGATTGCCTCCTGTATTATAAGCCTCGGTATGCTTGGCTATTTCAAATATGCTGATTTCTTCATTGACAATTTTAACGCCGTAACAGGGCTTTCGGTGCCATTACTGAAACTTGCCCTGCCTATCGGCATAAGCTTCTACACATTCCAGATTTTAAGCTATACCGTGGATGTATACCGCGGCAGTGTACCTGCACAGCGTAATCCCATTAATCTTGCGGCATATGTTACAATGTTTCCGCAGCTTATAGCAGGCCCCATTGTCCGCTATTCAGACGTTGCAAAGCAGCTTGATGAGCGCACCCATTCCATTGACAAATCCGCAGAGGGCATAAAACGGTTTGTATGCGGACTTTCAAAGAAAATTTTTATCGCCAACATTCTCGGCGAGCTGGCAGGTCTTTTTCTTGCCACAGAACAGCAGTCTGTGCTTTTCTGCTGGATGTATGCTGCGGCATATTCACTGCAGATATACTTTGATTTCTCAGGCTACAGCGATATGGCTATAGGTTTAGGAAAAATACTCGGCTTTGACTTTATGGAGAATTTCAACTATCCCTATATATCGTCAAGTGTAACTGAATTCTGGCGCAGGTGGCATATTTCCCTTGGCTCCTGGTTCCGCGACTATGTGTATATTCCACTGGGCGGCAACCGCGTATCAAAGCTTAAATGGTTCCGCAATATATTCATTGTATGGATGCTTACGGGCTTCTGGCACGGTGCCGACTGGAATTTCATTGTATGGGGACTGTATTTCGCATTCTTCCTCATCCTTGAAAAGCTTTATCTTGGCAAATTCCTGTCAAAATACAAGGCTGTGGGACACTGCTATGTACTTCTTGCAGTAATGATAAGCTTTGTAATATTCGGCGCACCCGATTTCAGACTTGCCTTTGAGTGCATAAAGGGTATGTTCGGTATGGCAGGACTTCCCATTGCAACAGCAGAAACCCTTCACTATCTCCGCAGCTATGCAGTAATTATCGTCCTTGCAGTAATCGGAGCAACACCATTGCCGAAAAAGCTTTACGCTATGGCAGAGAAGAAATCCGCCGCAATAACAGCAATTGCAGAGCCTGTGGCAATCGTGGTATTGCTGCTTCTTTCAACAGCATATCTTGTAGACGGCTCATTCAATCCGTTCCTTTATTTCCGTTTCTGAGGAGGTGTCGGTATGAAATATAGTTTTAAGAATATTGCATCCGTCATCGGTGCAGGCGTAATTGTATTCGGATTTTCACTGTGGGGATTATTCGGCAGTAAAGGCGATTTTTCTGAAAGTGAGCGACGAGTTCTTGCAAAGCTCCCCGAAGCAAATGCAGAAACCATATTTTCAGGAAAATTTATGTCGGATTTCGAAAATTATGCCCTTGACCATTTCCCTATGCGTGACACATTCAGAGGGATAAAATCCGCCTCGGTTTTAGGTTTTTTCAGACAGAAGGAAACAAACGGATTATATATACAGGACGGCTATCTCGCAAAAGCTGAAACTGAGCTTTCCGATGAAATGCTCAGTCACGCGGCTGAACGTTTTCAGCATATCTATGATACTTTTTTAAAAGATACAGATACAAACGTCTATTTCTCAATTGTCCCCGACAAGCATTATTTTCTCTCAGAGGAAAGCAGCCGCCTTTCTCTTGACTATGACAGGCTTGTTTCAGAAATGAAAAGCAAAACGAAGTATATGGAGTATATTGATATATTTCCGCTGCTTTCAATTGAGGATTACTACCGCACTGACACTCACTGGCGACAGGAGAATATAACAGATGTGGCAGCCGCTATAGGCTCGGCAATGGGCGTAAATCCCGATGCCGACTATGTAACACTTGAACTGGATAAGCCATTTTACGGCGTATACTACGGTCAGCTTGCACTTCCTGTAAAAGCTGATACCCTGTATTATCTCAACAATTCAACTCTTGATGAGTGTACTGTTACAAGCTACAACACAGGCTTACCTGTTGAAAAAAGCGTATACGATATGGAAAAGGCGCAGGGCAGAGATCCTTATGAAATGTTCCTATGCGGCGCTGACCCGCTTATAACAATTGAAAATCCCAATGCAAAAACGGATAAGGAGCTTGTTATATTCCGCGATTCCTTCGGCAGCAGTCTTGCTCCCCTTCTTGTTGAGGAATATTCAAAAATAACCCTTGTTGATATCCGATATATGCAAAGCGGCGCAATAGGCAGCTTTGTTCAGTTTGAAAATCAGGATGTACTTTTCCTGTACAGTACGCTTATTCTCAATAATAGTCTTGCTATGAAGTAAGAGGAAGAAAAATATGTCTTTTGATAAATCCTTATATAAAAAGCTATCGGGTATAGTTGCCCCAATAGCATTTCAATATCTTATGTCGTCCCTTGTTACCGCAAGCGATGCCTTTATGCTGGGATTTCTTGACCAGAATTCCCTGTCCGCTTCATCCCTTGCAGGTCAGATAGCCTTTGTATTCAGCCTTTTTTACGGTGCCTTTGTCTTTGGACTTACGGTGCTTGCGGCTCAATACTGGGGAAAGGGCGACAAAAAAACAGCGGAGGAAGTCCTCGCTGTTACAATGCGTTATTCGCTGATTGTGGGGCTTGTTTTCACCATTGCCACAGCGTTTATACCTCATCTGATTATGAGGATATTTACCCCTGACCCTGTGCTTATTGAAGCAGGTGCAGACTATCTTCGTGTTGTATCACTGTCATTTATTATAACAGGCTTTGTGGAAACATATTTCGGTATGATGAAAGTGTGCGACAGGGCTAAACTCAGCTCAGTTATCGGCTCATCTGCTGTTTTGCTGAATATCATACTGAATGCATTGTTCATATTCGGTCTGGGATTTTTCCCTGAAATGGGAATTAAGGGTGCGGCTCTTGCCACTCTCATTGCCCGTATATCTGAGGCTGTTGTGATTATTATTGCCATAGCACGCAGGAGCTGTCCGCCTCTTGATATCAGCCTTATGCTCCGCTCTGAAAATAAGGAGCTTCATAAGGACTACTGGAAATATACTGTTCCCCTCCTTATAAATCAGATTGGCTGGGGCGGCGGTGTGACGATGTATTCCGTTATTATGGGACATCTCGGCACTGACGCTGTTGCTGCCAACTCCATTGCAAGCATTGTCCGCAGTATGATTGCAAGTCTTTGCTGGGGTATTGCATCGGGTGTGGGTATTATTCTGGGCGGTATGCTGGGACGTAATGAGTTTGAGGAGGCTAAAAAAGCAGGAGGAAGCTTCGTCCGCTTCTCTATATGGATTGGTGCGGCATCCGGTGTGGTTATTCTTGCCATTACTCCCCTTGTGCTCCATTTCATTCACCTTGAACCTCAGGCACAGTATTACCTTAAATTTATGATGCTTATGGCGTCTTATTACATAATCGGCAACTCACTTAATTCCACTATAATATCGGGGGTATTCCCCTCCGGAGGAGATACGAAATTCGGTATGCTCTGCGACGTAATAACGCTGTGGTGCGTTGTAGTACCCCTTGGTATGATTGGTGCTTTTGTGCTGAAGCTGCCTGTTCTTGCTGTTGCTTTTATCCTTACCCTTGACGAGTTTGTGAAAATCCCTGCTGTTTACAAGCATTATATGAAGTACAACTGGGTGAAAAATATAACTAAGGCGGAACCGGGAAAATAATATTCTTTATAAATGCAGTATATCTGATTTAAGGTTTTCCCTAAAGATATACTGCATTTATTCATCCTCGGTTAATTTACTTCCTCTGCTACTTCATTGGCTGCATCGGAAACTTTTTCAAAAAATTCCACTATGCTGTTGAAAGATGGTATGGTAATTTCTATGGTGTGTGGTTTATCGGGTTCAAGGATAATCATCTTAAACCCGCCTACTAAAAGAATTCCGCTTGCAAAATAAGAAATTAGTTTTTTCATAGTCATACCTCCTGATTAAATTACGCTTACTTCTGAAAATGGTATTATGCACCATTTTCCCGTAATTTAATTGTAGCATAAAAAACATTTGCTCTTTTGCATAGGGAGATTTTTCAGGATATTATCCCGATAAGCTTTTTACCTATATCAGATACATCTGATATATTAACCACATTGTCCGATTTCTTGCTGCTTTTCGCATCAGGGACTATCGTTTCATCTGTTATAATAGCTGTTACAGCATTTATTCCGTACTGCTCCGATACTTCATTCATCTGCTTTCGCTGTTCAGCTGAATTATTATCTGTTACACACTGCACAAACAGAGATGAAAATCCTTTTGTCATAACAAAATCAAATGAATTTTCTGCTGTATTAAATGGCATATCAATTTCTGAACTGCATCTGATATCATCAAAATATCCCGTTTCCTTTGCTTTGTGGTAGGTATATATCTCTATTATGCGTTTTTCTGTTGTAAGCAAATCCTTAATCTGCGGTGTTGCATATGTAAAGCTGATTTCTTCTCTTTCTTTATTATAAAACAGATTTGTAATATATCTGATTTCTTTGAAAAATTCCAGCAGGCTATGAAAGTCCTTGTCTTTTTCCCTGCATTCAAGTGATGATACTGTCAGATTATTGTATGATACCCTTACAATATGCTGCTCTCTATCACTTCGGCAGCTTATATATTCTTCTCGCATCAGCATATATGGCTTTGAAAAAAGTCTGTCGTATTCCTCTTTATTATTATACTTGTCTTTTATAATCACCTCGCAGGCATCAGTTGTCAAATTATTTATGCAGCTCGATAATTCAGCAATACCTTCGTTGATAAGTATATCAATCACCTTGCTTACAGCCTTTTTACATACAAAGGGGATAATATAGGTGTATTCACATTTTTCATTTTCTCGGGCTTTTCTGCTGAATCTGCCTATCTCATCGTTATATTCCGAATATCCGCTTAAAACACAGCACATTTTCTTCCACTTGTCTGTTAATGAAAGATATTTATTCCACAGTTGCTTATAATCCCTATAGAACTCAGGTTTGGTATATGTTTTATCCGGAGATATTTTCAGACTGAACATATCTTTTACAGTTATATAAGGTCTGCCGCTGATATATTTTAAAACACTGCATTTATTTATATCATTAAATTTCATTTTGCGGGAACAATAACTATAACCTGACAGTTCATTATAAATGCCGTTTCTTTCCATTGCAGCTGAAAGCTCTGTATTGTTTTTTTCGGCAAATAAACTTCTGCTTTGCCTGCTTCTGCGAATAAGATGTTCTTTCAATGATACTGCAAAGGTATTTATATCATCTGCTTGTATTAATCTGACTTTTTTAACACGATTACCGCTTAAAACTGAAAAATCCTTTTCAATATCAGGCTGATTTCCGATTTTGCTTTTGTATCCTAATATAAATTCCACATTCGTCTGCAATTCCCTGTTTTTCATATATTCAGCCATATATGTCAGCGTTTCCTTTATGGCCTCAAATTCCCGGAATTCTGAACAATAAAAAGTATATATGATTTTTGACGGATTTACAACTGCTGCTGATGCAAAATTGTTAAAAAGCTGCGTTTTTGTTCCCTTTGCATAAGGAATTGTCATACAGATGTTTTCGGAATATGTAAGTATAAAAGGGATTTCTTCTATAAGCTTTATATCATCTTTTTTATAATCACGGAATTGCTGACTTGCAAATATCGGATAAAAACGTTCATTTACTGAGTCAATAAGCTTTATAATTGATTTTTTGCTGCGTTCGATTAGTTTATCTGAATTATTCACCGCTGATATGAATTTTTTTCTTAATCCTTCATAGCATTTCCATCTTTCAGAATCTTCGTTCCAGACATCCTTCATACAGTTTATTAATTCCTGATATGCAAAGACACATTCATTATCACAATCTATCAGATTATGAATTGCAGAAATAGTATCCCCATTGAGCAGACCACTCTTTTTCTCTATCTGCGCATTCTTCTTATGTAAAAGATGAAGCTCTACAGATACTCGGTCAAGCTCATCAAGGCTTTCTAATAAAGCCTTCGGCGGATTATCCCATATTATCTTATTGGGATTTCCGCTATGCTTCTCTATCCACTCCCCTGCTGAGAGTGCACAGTCTGTATCACTCCTTACTATGCATAAATGACGTTTTTTCTTTTCATCTTTCATAAGTCCCGATGAACATTCATTTATGTCAGTTATCTGGCTGTACCCAAGACAAAGCTTTTCTGCTACCCATCGCTTATGTTCAAAACATATCAATTCATTTTTCTGTTTTTCATCTGAATTTATGTACTCAGCAAATTTTTCAGCTGTTTCAATTATATTATCATTGTTCAACGCAATTCCTATTCCGTAAAGCTTATATTTCATCGCTATTACAAAATAAATACAGGATCTGTAATTATATGGCTTACGAAATTCCTTTTTTAGATTAGCAAGCTTTATATTTATGTTCTTGTTCCACAAAAGATGAACATTAAATGCCATTCTTTCTATTTCTTTGAATACAGGTTCAGATGAAACATCCATTGAAACGTATACAGGTTCAATACCTTTCATCTTCTTTCCGTTGATATGTTTTCCTTCGTGTACAGGACATACTATTGTTGAAAATCCTGTCATTAAAGCCAGTTTCATATTATCGGTGTTCTTACCTATTGAAATAAATGTATAATCAGGCTGTTTATCATTATAAAGTGACTTCAGATAATAATCTGCATTCTGTTCTTCTAATGAAAATTTATGCTCTAAAAATCTTATGGTACCGTAATTGTCTTTCTCATGTGAAACAGAACCGTCAATGTCAAAGAAATCCGATAACTGAGGTCTTAGACGTAAATATTCGTCTTTGTCCTTGCAGGATGACGCAATAACTGTGATATTAAGCTTTTTATCCGGCATCTGCGCTATAGGCAGTATGATATCAAGAAATTTGCGGCCATACATCCCGAAGCCTATTACAAGTATATCTAAATCTTTCTTTTCCTGCGGCACATTTGCATATAATGGTTCTTTATAAAGATGATACATTAATGCTATTGATGTGTTTTTCTCCTTCGTTTTGTCAAAATACTTGTCAACATCTGCAAGTACCCATTTAACTCCTGATTCTCCTCTTTCAGAAATTTCTGCAGGTACTACATAATAAAGTGCTTTCTGAACATCTTTCAGAAGTTCTTCACAACTCTGATATCTTTCATCACGGGGACATAACGTCTTTTTGAGTATTTTTATAAGTATATTCTTGAAATATGGATGCAATTCACTTTCGGCAGCTTTGACAAGCTCCGATTCCTCTACAAGTGTATCAATTCTTTTATAATATTCGTATTTGTATCGGCAATCGTCTGCTTTTGTTTCTTTCGTTACTGCTATCGCCTGAAACAAGGAGGCTCCTATGGAAAAAATATCTGTAAGATTATTAGCCTTGAAATTTAAAATTTCAGGTTCCATATATCCCTCTGTTCCGATTGCACAATCGTCTTTGACATTATACACAGAACAAATTGTATTTATATCAAATAACGAAATTGACTGTGTGAGCAAATCACTGCCCCGTTCTGCAAATCCAAAATTGTCAGGCTTTATATCCCTGTGTATTAAATTATTATTATGTAACGCACATACGCATTTTACAAGAGATTCTATAGAATACAAAATCTGTACAAGGTTGTATTGTGGGCGGTTATCCGGCTTTTGACGTATCTCACGACATACTTTGTCAAATGTTTTCAATTTTGGTTCCGGTGTCCATATGTATACTGTTCCGACAGGATTGCAGTTTTCATCACATCCATAGTATATTTCAAAGTGAGGAATAAATGTTGCAAGCTCACGCTGTTTTCTTACTTCAAGAAGCATATTATAAGGCTCTATATACTCATCAAGCAATTGATTGAACTTTTCTATATCTTCTGTCATACCTTCTTTATGTATAAGCTGACCATTATTATTTCTGGTCAATGAGTATACATTCAAAGGATAGAATTCTTTTAAAACTCCTACTCCGCTTCTGTCATAGGAAGCTTCATAGCATACTACATATGCACCTTCGGAATCAGAATCAACTTTATCATTTATTTTAAATGTTCTTGGAAACCTTTTTCCGTTACTTTCACCACAAAGAAGGATTTTATTATTGATATAACTTCTTCTGCTCATTTTCTTCTCCCTCTCCTTAAATCGCTTATATCTGCTGAGATAAAACTGCAATCATCATATCTTTCTGCGGAAGATAAAACGTCTTTCAGCTTTACGTATTCCTGATTGATAAGCAGACTTTTAAATGACTCATACATTCTGTTCCTTTTATACATAAGATGCCAGGCACCATCTGAACAGATAAATACAGAATTTATATTATCAGTATCTACAACACCTACTTCTGCCATAACCGATGCATTGTATGTTGTTGTTACACAACAGCCATTTCTGCTGTCGCAAGGCATTGCAACTATGCTGCAGCCGCTATTCCTGACAGCAATTATAAGACTGTCACCAATACTGAAATAAAGCATTTTCCCGTTTCTTCTGTCAGCAAATACAAATGCAAGTGTACTTGAATATTCGTTAACATCAATTTGCGTTTCAGATGCTATTTCATTCAGTTTAAACATTACATATGTGAGTAAATATTCCGCCACATATTTCCGGTTCATCTGTATTAATCTTTTTCCGTGGGCCAACAGATATTCGCTTACTGCATTACATACTATTCTCGCTCCTTCTGCTGATTTATTGCAAGCTGAAACACCGTCCGCCAGAACCATTACGCAGTATTCTTTATTTTTCTTGAATATTACTGCATCCTGATTGTTTGAATTATCATATCCGTGATGACTGCCAGCCTCACTCATATAATTCATATTTTTTCTCCCTTCGTTGTCTTTTCCTCTACTTCAGGTATGCATATGATGAAAACATCACAGCAATATCAAATATATTTCTTTCACTTATTTTCTGAAATCTTGCTTCCTCCAGCAAGGCATTTATTCCTGTTATCGGATTAGTATAATCATTGTATACTTCCATAAAGCTTTTTCGGCTCTCTCTTTTTTCATTGATTGTGTTGTAATAATAATAGTATGCAACAATCATTGAGGTACGCGTTACATCTTCTGCCTTTTTTACGGACATTGCCCTTATCAGCCGCTTTGAAGGATCATTATGCTCCTGATTTGTATTCATTTCGCTTTTTTCTTCTTCAAAATCGCAGCCTAAAAACATATTTATTCCAAAAAGCAATTTGATGAACTTTTCTATTTTCTGCTGTTCTTCTTCTGTTTTTTCCTTTTCTAAAATCTTCTTTATTTTTTCATTTCCATATTTTTTTATTGCAGAAACATCTGTAAACCATAAACCGTAATTACAGTTTTCTACAGACTTATCCATTATTTCTAATGACTCAATCAACTCACAATAAGCCTTATATGCTGTTCTTTGAGATGTGTTTATCTGCATTACTCCTTTTTTTATTATAGTATTCTTATCTGTAATTTCACATTCAGTATTACAATCATAATTTTCAGCTACATATTTTTCAAATTCTGTTTCTGACATTTCAAGTAATTTTTGATTGAATATAGAAACATAATAACCTGTAACAGCATTTTTAAGTTCAGAATTATTATTTTCGCTGCCGGTTGTTTTCAATCTTTCAATCATTTCATTTGATAATCGTATCTTTTCTCTTGGGTCGTAGTCCTTTGAGATAAAATAAAGATATACAACTTCTGCAAAATTCTTATAATTTATTCCCTGTCCAGATGGGTCAAGTTCAAAAGAACCCTGATTTCCTGAATATGTATCTGTAATAAAACGCATAAGATTATTTGCATAATAATCCTCAAACAGATTTTTTTCTATGTCAGAATCATAATCAATAATCATTTCCGGTTCTTTTTCAGATTTATAATAATATGTCATATCATATACAATGGCAAACATATATAAATCTCTCTTGGTTGCTCCACTTGCTTTGAATTTCCCTGTAGCAAGATCGTCAGCCAGTTTGATAATCCCGTATTTGCCTTCCTGCTTTTTCTGGTCCTTATTCGCTGTTTCAAGAATTCTGAAAATATCATCATCTACATTATCTATTATTTCCTCCGTATCTTTTGGCGCTTTTTTGATTTTTTCCTTAACATATGATTTAATATAATTTTTTCCGCCATATACCGATACTTTTTTCTTTTTCTTTCCGTTTTCATCTTTGATTTCAAGTTCATATTGCAGGCAATTGCCATATTTAATAAACTGTTTCAGAATTCTTAGATGTAATGTATCTGATTGCCATTTATCCTCAGGATTACATAAGCGATTGACCATCCGCAGCATATATTCCTCCGGTGTGGGATAACCTTCAAATTTCGAAAACATCAGCTTCAAAATCTTCTTTTCAACATCAGCAAAAGATTTAATTTCTTTTTTGTTGTTTAAATACAGATTTTCATAATAATTATCAGTTTCACCCGCTTCACATTCGATTCCGCATTTTTTAAACATTTCACATAATTCCGCACATATTGTAGGTCTCTGAGAGGAATTAACCGATTTAAGCTTCTTTATTTTATTCACAAAATCATTTTTTGTCAATAATTCTTTAAAATAATCATTTTTAAACGTTTCTAACCTTCTTGTTATTGTTCCTGTTATCATTTTCGCACCTGCTTTATTTATGAAATGCCGCTGAATAGTCATAATAAATAAATTATTTCAACTACTCACACTGTATATGATAATATTATACATCATTGCAGCTTTTTAGTCAAGATATGAATTAAGAATATCTTTAGGGAACCTCTTTAGAAATTTCCTTATGCCCTTATATTTATCCCTACATATATACATTCAAATGAAACAGAAAAAACGGACATCATTTTTATATATTTTTATTTTTTAACTTTCAGTAACACCGCACGTATACCGTACGGTGTTATCTTAATCCCTCCTATACTTCAGATGTTATTTTGCAATTACAGATGTATGAACATATCCATAGATAACGCCATTATTCAGTTTAACCTCACAATACGCAAAACCATTTTCATATGATAATACTTTTACCGGAGTGTAGGTATCGAGTATGCTTACAACATTGCTTTCATCATAAGCTGCTGACGAACGAAGCTTGCAGCCTATCTCCGACGAAACATAGTAATTTTCTCCATTGATGCCGTTTGATGCACTTTGGTTTGTATTATGTGATGAAGTACCTATGGGACTTAATGATGAATTATGAATATAACCATTGAGAACATTTTCATTGTATAATACAACTTCACAGTAAGAAAAATCTTTTCCCTTTGAAAGAACTGTTACATTTGTATTTGTGTCAAGGATACATTTGACGCTGCTATCGCTCAAATTAGGCTCTGAACGAAGATTACAGCCTATTTCTGAGGAAACATAATGATTTGCTGCACAACCATAGCTGTATGTATTCTGTCCTGTCTTGGCGATTGTAGACGTATGTACATATCCCCATTTACCTGTATTATTAATCTGACAATATGCAAATCCGTTTTCAACAGACTGCACCGTCAACGCTGTGTTAGTATCGAGAATCTCAATAATATTGCTATCGCTGTAATTAGGTTTACTTCTTAAATTGCAGCCTATTGAACTGGACACGTAATATGTTTCTCCTGCTGTTACGCCATTGTTTAACGATGGCATAATAACCGGCATTGTCTGAACAGGCTGTTCATAAGCAGATGTTGTTGCCGTTGTTGTCTGAATTGTTACATCTGTATTTACAGCTGTTGTAACTACAGGTGCAGCTTCTTCTTCGTCATTATAATAAGGTCTGCAATAACCAAGAATGTTAGGATTTGACATCTCATAAGTTTTGGCAGCAACCATATCGTTTGCATTTCCTTCAATTGTATAAACAAGTTTTGCAAAGGAATTTACAGCAGATACAAATCCAATATGGTCACCTTTGTTGTCGCGATTATAATCAAATATAATCAAATCACCCTTCATAGGTGTATAATAATCCCTATAAAAGAATCTTCCATTTCCCTCAAACCAATCTCTGAAACCTGTGTAATTTCCACTTCTATCAACAAATGTTACTCGTGGGAAGCAATATGACACACCTGTTTTATCTCCGACGTATACAATTGTCTGTGCACACCATTCTGTTGTAAGATTCCAGTACTGAGTTATAATATTCGGACGCCCTGATATACCAATAAGTGTTTCTGCATATTCAATAACCTTATCAGCTTTCTGACCTGCAAATGCTGTACAAGTCAATGTGTTTAATCCGATTACTGCTGATGTTGCCATTCCTATAAAACCCTTCAAGAAAAATTTAATTTTATTCATAGTGATACTTCCTTTCATTTCTCAGGATTACTTTCCTGTATCAATAATATTTTCCATCATACTTAATAAGCTTTCGGGAACATTTATGATTTCTTTTTCACCTCCTGTTTTTATTTCCCTTACCTTATGATTCTATTATATACAATTGCTGCAGGATGATTTTTAGGGGGGAGATTTTTTTCAATAATAATTATCTGTTTATTACTTCAATGTAGATAGTGTTGACCTTTTTGTCGTTTTATGATAAAATAATATATAGGGTTCTCTAAAACTCTGCTCAAATTCGGTTTGGGGAGAATTTACAAGATTGGAGTGTTATTTATGAATACAGATGTTTTTATTAGCCACCATACTGACTCGTCATTACATATTGTAGAAGCAATTGTAAATAAATTAGAAGCAAACGGATTACGATGCTGGTACGCTCCAAGAGATACTCACGGAATTTACGCCAACTCTATCGCACAGGCAATAAACAGTTGTTCAATCTTCCTTTTAATACTTAATAAACCTGCTTCTGAATCAGTTCACGTGCTGAACGAACTCGATATGGTTACAAAACGACTTTCCAAAAAAGAAAATGTATGTATAATTCCTTTTCATATTGCTGATGATGATATTTCAGCTGATGCTCAGTATTATTTAGGCCGTATTCACTGGATAGAAGCAATTACTCCTCCGATAGAAGAACGAATAAATGAATTAACAGTCAGAATTACTACACTTCTGAATAAATCTCCTGTAAACGATTTCACCATTGCAAGACAACATAAGTTAAAAAGCACACCATTTATAAAAAATCTGGATATTATTGGCAGAGAGGAAGAAGTATCAACAATTCATCAATTACTTATTGATAACCGTATTGTATTCGTTTCCGGTATTGGCGGCACCGGCAAAACCGAATTGATTAATTTCTATGTAAGCCTTCATTATAATGAATATGATACCATCATTATTGCTAAATATGAATCTTCTCTTACTGATATAATAATTAGTGAGAAATATTTCAACGTTTCCGACATAAGCAGAAATTCAATTGAATCCAACTATGAATTTGCAATTCGTAAATTAGAAAAAATAAAATCTTTCACAAATGAAAAAACATTAATTGTAATTGACAACTTTGAAACAACAGAAGATGATTTACTTGAAGAAATTATACACGGTCCATACAGAATTATATTTACAAGCCGCACTAATTTCGAATACCTCGGTTTACCAATGATAACATTATCTGAATTAAAGCATAATAAACAAGTTGAACTTTTTTGTAAACACTATAAATTACCTTTTGGAAAAGAACAATTATATCTTCTGGATGAACTTTTAGATATAATACAGGGGCACACATTAACAATAGAACTCATTGCAAGATTAATGACAGCGAAACATATGAAATTAAATGCAATGCTGGAACAAATAAAGAAAGCGGGCATCTCCCCAACTCTTACCGGTAAGGTTCATCACAAAACAAGCAAAGCACAGACAGTTTATTCACACATCGAAACATTATTCGATTTAGCTTCTTTATCAGATGAAGAATTTTCTGTAATGTGTAATCTTTCCTTAATGCCGCTTGCAGGTGTTTCTTTTGAACATTTTATGGAATGGTGTCAATATAACAACGGAGAAATTATCACAAACTTAATTGAAAGAAGCTGGATAAAATATGATAATGAAACCGATGTTATTTCACTCCATCCTGTAATTGCCAACATTGTTCGGAACAAAATTGAAAATTACACGCAAACTTGCAAAATAATGTTGGATAACCTAACAAAAAAATTCAGACGTTCTTGGGACTTGAATCATCGTTCAAGAATTGAATATCTTGAAATTGCCAAGACTTTATTCTTCATTACACGTGAAAAAGAAAATTCTTTCCTGTGGTATCAGGGCTTACATTGTATTTTTATTCATAACAATATGAATGATGCATCAATAGAAACAATTAAATGTATGAAAAAATCAACCAACAATACTATAACTATCGAAACGGCTTGGTTTGAATATCATGTTGCCGCTTTCTGTTTTTATCGTTTCTATTACGATGAAGCAGTTGAACATATGCAAAAATCCATTGATATTCTTAATGAATTATTCCCTGTGTCTTATGATTTATATTTTATAAAAAAACGTCTTTCGCAAATCTATCTTTCAATATATGAAAAATTATCACCTGATACAAAATATCTTGATATTTCATTACAACTTTTAAATGAAAGTAAAGAAGTATTTGAAAAACTTGATTCTTCTGAAATAACACAGTACAGCAGCATCTACTTTTTAAACGGAAAAGATATAGAAAAAGAACATATATCACAAACAGCAGGTTTATATTATTCTTACGCTTTGAATTCTTTTTACAGAGAAGATTATGAAAATGCATTGGAAAATAGTCAGAAATCTTATAATCTGTTTTCATCAATCTACGGAGAAGTAAATTCTGACACACAAACTCCACTTCAGTTACTTGCAAGAACATATTCAAAAACAGGAAAATTTAACGAGGCAATAACAATACTAAAAAAGCTTATTTCTGATAGAGAACATTTATGGAAGAAAAATCATATCAGATTTTGCAGTTATACTGAAATACTTGCTGATGTTTATCTTGAAAACAATAAGATTGAAGAAGGAATAGCCCAGCTTCAATATATTTTGAAGTGCCTTGAAAACAAAAAAGAATTCTATACTAACTATATAAAACATATTGAAAGAAAAATTCAAAAATATAAAAAAACTAAAGAGGTTCTCTAAATAATAATCAATCCCATGCATAGTTATACGGACTATGTATGGGATTTTTTTAAATAAAAAAACAAATCCCATATCTATTGAAAAAATTTGGAAATTGTGATATAATAAAAACGTTGAGCTTTCAGACATAATTAAATCAATTTATACCTTATTATATATGTATAGGGAGTATCTATAAGGTGAATTTAAAAACAGAGTTTCGGAAAGGATTTTCAATGAAACAATTTTTCAGTAATTTCATAAAGCTGTTTTTCGGAAATCCTATTTTCCCGATTTCAGTTGTTTTGTGTGCTATATTCGTGGTGTTTATGACAGCTGATAGTTTTGTCAGACCTGAGGCTGTTCAACCTGTCAGTTCCTACAAAATAGAGGCATACAGATATGCAGCATCAACTACAACATCCACTACCACTACAACTACAACTACGACCACAACAACTACTACTTCAACCACAGTAACTACATCGACAACTACAACAGCGATGACTACAACTACCGTTGCTGAGGAAGTCGAGAATAATGATAATTCTTCGGATACAGAATATACAACGCCTTCCTATAATTATGTGCCTGCCGGAGATTCTCCAAACAGCTCTTTCTATCAGGACAGACTTGTTATTATCGGTGATTCCATTGCTTATGGTTTCAATGCCTACGGATATATTCCTTGGCAGCATAATATTGCAGCCGAATCCCTTGCCGTATGGAATATGAATAATTACACCTTCGACCTTGGCGGCGGCTCCATGGGCGTTTATGATGCCGCAGGATATGTCTACTCCCCTCTTTATTATATATCTGTAGGTATGAACGATATCTACACCTATTCCGCCGATGACTATGCCTGGAATGTCCGCTGGATTGCCGAGGAAATACTGGCAAGAGTCCCTACAGCTACAATTGTTGTGGCAGGTATCACTCCCGTTTCTGACGGTAACTACTACACTAATAACGACAGAATAAGAGAATTTAACGGCTCTCTTGAATGGGTTATAAATGATATGCAGTCGTCACAAGTGATGTACTTCAATACTCACGATGTACTCTGCGACTGGAATACAGGCGCTATAGGCTGGGAATATGCAGGCGGTGACGGTCTTCACCTCAACAGCTCCGCTTACTCTGCTATGCTTAATTACCTTTTTAATTTCCTCGATACCGCCAATGTATATGAGCAGATAATTGCTCACGAGGAAAATTAGAAAAATACATTCAAAAATCTCTTTTATCAATTGTGTCATTTTAAACACCCCCTCACTAATGGGCAAAAATGTGCCTTTTTTCAACCAAAAATGGTTGATTATTGAAAAATAATTTTTATTTTCTACTTTTTCAATAATTATCAACAGGCGAATTTGTGGATGTAACACAGAATTTACTGTTAGATATTTTTCTTGATTGTGTTATATTATATTGCAATTATGCAGAGGCGGATATTATCCGCCCGAAATGTATAACAGTGTATAACAGTGTATAACAGTGTATAACAGTGTATAACAGTATATAACAGTGTATAACAGTTGATGAAAAAATGTTGTGTAGGAGGCGACGCCTTCGACGCCTCGCGTTGTTTAATTGAATTTCGCTCCGAAATTCCGTTTTTTAACACTCTCAAGCATTGCCGAAAAGCAATGCTTTTTGCAATTAAAAAATAGACAAAATTACACCATATTGATTGTCTAAAATGCCATAGTGACAAACATTTGAAAATGTGATATAATAAGTATTGCTTCAAAAAAGATAATCATAACTAAAGGGAGGTTTTTTCGTGGAATTCAAAGCTAACAGCGGTGTATGGGGTACTATGTTCGGTGTTCCCTGCATTGTTGCTGATAATTTTTTAAAGCTTGCGGACGAATCGCAGATCAAGGTGCTTCTGTATCTTCTCAGATACAGCGGAAAATCCGTTACTTCTGAGGAAATCTCCCTTAATACAGGTATTTCCGTAGAGCAGGCAAATGACGCTGTAATGTTCTGGCAGCAGGTTAATGTTCTCTCGCAGGATATGACTCTTGCTGTTTCTGCTTCTGCACCTGAACCTGTACAGGAAATTCAGCTTGAAACACCTGTAGTTGCTGCCACACCAACTGTAACAGCACCAACTCCTGAAAAAACTGCTCCTCTTGGAAACGCTCCACTTAAAACAACTCAGCTTCATCCCTCTGAAATTGCAGAAATTATTTGCAACGATTCAAATATTGCGGAGCTTTTCAAAATAGCTGAAACTCTCTTAGGACCTCTTAATCCTGCTATGCAGAATTCCCTCATATGGATGTTCAACTATCTCGGACTAAAAAAAGAAGTTATACTTATATTAATAGGCTACTGCGTTGAAACCAACAAAACAAATCCTAAGGCTATTGAAAAAATCGCCTCAGACTGGACAGAAAAGGAAATTAATACCCTTGAAACAGCAACAGCGGAGGTTGAACGTCTAAATAATATTCATACATATGTAAATGATATTAAACGGATATTTGAGCTAAGGCAGAATCCTACATCCAATCAGCAGAAATTTATTTCCCAGTGGCAGACGGAAGGATATTCCATCCCTCTTGTACACCTGGCATACGAAAAAACCGTTGAACAGATAAACAAGGTTTCATTTGAATATATCAATAAAATTCTTATTTCCTGGAAAAATTCGGGTTTTTCCTCTCCTGACGATGTAAGAAAAGCTGAAGAACAATACAGAAATAAGAAACAAAGCCACCCCACAACGTCAGACGGCTTCAATCCTGATAATTATAAGATTGTTATCAACAACATATAAGGCGGTGATTTTTTGGATAACGAAATATACGAAAAGGTTTACGCTATACTTTCTCAGCGTCGTGCCAAGGCTATAGCCGAAAACGATATGCGTATCAAGGAAATAAACAGCAGAATTCCGGAAATAAAGGAAATAAACGACGCTTTATACAATACAGGCAAGGAACTTATCAAAATTATCACCGAGGCTAAAGGTGCTGATGTAACAGCTAAAATCGAGCGGATAAAACAAAATAATCTTGGTGCGCAGCAGGTTGCAGCTCAGCTTCTTACCTCACACGGGTATCCTGCAGACTATCTTGATATCCGCTATACTTGTCCTAAATGCAGCGATACAGGCTATATTGGCGGCATCAACTGCAGCTGTCTTAACAGCCTTCTCGCACGTCTTAACACACTTAAACTCAACGAAAAAGCACAGCTTACGCTGTCAAATTTCAATACTTTCAGTCTCAGCTACTATCAGGGTGCCGATTACGAGGCAATGGAAAGAATTTTAAATTACGCCCGTAATTATGCTGCAAATTTCAGCAGAGAATCTGATAGTATTCTAATTTTCGGCAATACAGGTCTGGGAAAAACTCATATCTCCCTTGCTATAGCTAATGAAGTTTTACAAAAAGGATTCAGCGTTATTTATGATTCCACTATGAATATTCTCCGCGACATTGAAAAAGAACATTTCAGCCACGAGAAATCTACGGAAATCCTTGATCTTGTATGCAATACTGATTTACTTATTCTCGATGACCTCGGCACAGAGTTCGAATCCAAGTTCTACAACTCCGCCGTTTATAATGTTATCAACAGCCGTCTTATAAAAGGCCTTCCCACAATAATCAACACAAATATGGATTTCGCCGCATTATCCACCCGATACGGTGGCAAGGTGGCATCTCGTATAACCACTATGTACACCTGTCTTGAATTCAAAGGCGATGACGTGCGCCTACAGAAAAAGTACAAAAGAGTACAAAATAAATAAATTATTTAACTGCTGTAAAACCATTTTTACAGCAGTTGTTTTTAATTTCGTAACAACTTCCGCTGTTTTTTGCGAAAATTCTTCCTGTTTATTAAAAATGACGAATAAAAACAGGTTTTTTGCATTTACACCCATTTATGGTGGTTACAGATTGTAACCTTTTGTTTATTATTTAAAAATACCTTTTGTATTCAAACGAACTTCAAAATATTCGTATTTTTGCCATTATACGTTCATATTAAATTTATATGATGTAAATCCAGTTTGATGCTATACAAATAGTATTAATGTTTTGCTTCTCTGTGTAACCGCTTTGTAATATATACATTCGGTAATTCGGCAAATCTGCGTTAATTTATATTTCGTATTCATATTGAGTTCATAGAATTTATGAGCAAAATGACCAAAAAGGTTTTTTTCTCGTTCTTTTTATTTGGTCGTAAAATGGAAATGTTTTCAAAAGTGTTGCTATTTTTGGCGAGATGTGGTAGTATTATCACAGTTGATGACGCGGGATTTATCCCACGGTTATCAATCATATTATCTCACTGCAGATAATATAAATAAACGAATGCTTTTCGAGGAAAGGATGAGTTGATGAGAAAAGCTAAAGTTGCAGCGCTTATTATCGGAGGAGTTTCTACTTGCATCTTCGGCAGCGTTTTCGGTGTAGTTGCTACATCACCGATCGTTAAGTCCGTTACTCCGACTAATGATGTTCAAAACATTTATGAAGTCCAAAGCGAAGAATTGGCAAATGTAGCTGCAGTAACTTCTATCAGAACAACACCCAGAATCACAACGAGCAAAAACACTTATACCGTTTCAATCGGTACAACAACAACTGCTGACAAGAACGGTTTGGCTTCCCGTACAGATCTGCCCACATTGAGCGTTTCTTTTAACGGTGCAATGGCTAAACCAAATTACAAGGAAGATAAAAAAGAGGAGACTACACAAACTCCTACACAGGCTCCTACAATGGCTCCTGTTACTACTGTTCAGTCCGCAGCGACAACAGTAAAGACAACAATAGCAACTACAAGTACTACTGCTGTTGTTACAACAGTCCCTGTTATAACAACAATCACTACAACAGTTGCTCCTACAGAAGCTCCTACAGAGGCTCCAACTTATACTGAGCCCACTACTGAGGCTCCAACAGAAGCCCCTACAGAAGCTCCTGTAATCGAGGAAACAGTTCCTTCCGTTGATGAATCTGTTGAAACAATAACCCCAGAGGTTCCTGAAGTTTCAGAAGATTCATTACCAATCACAGATGAAGAATTCATCATTTTATGTAATGCAGTTGCTCACGAAGCCGGATGCAACTGGATCAGTACATACGATAAGGCTCTTGTTGTAGAGGTTATTATGAACAGAGTTGAAAGCTCAATGTTCCCTAACTCTATACTCGGTGTTCTTACACAGCCTTACCAGTTTACAGGTTCTTCAAGTTATGTTTATCTTGGAGATTACTCACGACATGTAACTCAGGATGTTAAGGATGCTGTAACACTTTACTTTACGGAGAAGGAATCATTCGGACATGGATATTTCTACTTCTATGGTGACGGTTACAACAATTACTTCTATTAATCCTGATTTTTACTCAAATCATTAGTTAATAAATAATCTGTTAGAAAGTTACTTGCTCCCGATTACTCTCGGGAGCATTTTATTTCACCTGATTATCATAAATATCACATATTTCCTGTTGAAATTTCAGTGAAAGTATGTTATAATTTTATCATACAATGATAAGGAGGATTATTATGAAAAACGAAAAAAATTTTACAAAGCATATTGTGGTTTTTGTCATTTCAAGTATTCTTTTGACACTTGCCCTTAATATGCTCATTATGCCGGTTCTGACAAAGCCTAAGGTGGAGGAAACAAACTACAGCTTCTTCCTCGATAAGCTCGAAGAAGGCGACATCACCCTCGTTCAGGTAAAAGATAACGAGGTAAAATTCAAAGTAGAAACAGAAAACAAGAAACAAGTCTATGTTACAGGAAGAATGTACGATCCAAATCTTGTGGAAAGACTTCACAAGGATAAAAATGTTGTTTTCACAGAAAATTTTGAAGAAAGAAATATCCTTTTGGAATTTCTCGTTGGCTGGGTTCTGCCCATTATATTCTTCGTCATCCTGTGGAACATACTTATGAAGGGTATGACCAAACGTATGGGCGGAAACGCTATGTCTTTCGGCAAGAGTAACGCTAAAATATACGTAAAGGCACAGACAGGAAAAACTTTCAATGATGTCGCTGGTCAGGATGAGGCTAAAGAGGCTCTGGTTGAAATCGTAGACTTTCTCCACAACCCCGATAAATACGCTGAAATCGGCGCTAATCTCCCTAAGGGCGCATTGCTTGTAGGCCCTCCGGGAACAGGTAAAACTCTCCTCGCAAAGGCTGTTGCAGGTGAGGCTGAGGTGCCTTTCTTCTCTATTTCAGGCTCTGAATTCGTTGAGATGTTCGTTGGTATGGGTGCCGCTAAGGTCCGCGACTTATTCAATCAGGCCGCTGCTAAAGCTCCCTGTATCGTATTTATTGACGAAATCGATACCATTGGTAAAAAGCGTGACGGTAATTTCAGCGGCAACGATGAACGTGAGCAGACGCTTAATCAGCTGCTTACAGAAATGGACGGTTTCGACGGCACAAAGGGCGTTGTAATCCTTGCAGCTACAAACAGACCTGAATCACTCGACCCCGCCCTTCTTCGCCCCGGACGCTTTGACAGACGCATTCCTGCGGAGCTTCCCGACCTTAACGGACGTGAAGCTATACTCAAAGTTCACGCTAAAAAAATCAAGACCGTGGAAAATATTGATTATAACGCTATCGCCCGTGCTACAGCAGGCGCTTCGGGCGCAGAGCTTGCCAATATCATCAACGAAGCCGCTTTACGTGCTGTCAGAAACAACAGAAAGCTTGTAAATCAATCTGACCTTGAAGAAAGCGTAGAAGTTGTAATAGCAGGCTATCAGCGCAAAAATGCTGTTATATCACAAAAGGAAAAAGAAATCATCGCCTACCACGAAATCGGTCACGCACTTGTTGCGGCAATGCAGAAATCATCCGCCCCTGTACATAAGATAACAATCATCCCTCGCACAAGTGGTGCGTTAGGTTATACTATGCAGGTGGATGAGGATGAAAAGTTCCTTATGACAAAAGAGGAAGCTCTCGCACGTATTGCCACATTTACAGGCGGACGTTCAGCTGAGGAACTCGTATTCAATACCTGTACAAGCGGCGCTTCCAACGATATCGAGCAGGCTACAAAGATTGCAAGGGCTATGGTAACACGCTTTGGTATGAGCAATACATTTGATATGATTGCCCTTGAAACTGTCACAAATCAGTATTTAGGCGGTGACACATCTCTTGCCTGCTCTGCAGAAACTGCGGCTAAAATAGACGCCGAGGTAAACGACATCGTTCGCAAATCACATCAGAAGGCTGTCCAGATACTCAAAGACAATATTGATAAACTCCACGAACTTGCAGCATTCCTCCTCGAAAAGGAAACTATTACAGGTGAAGAGTTTATGGCTATTCTTAACAAAGAAAATAACAACAACTTATAAAATTAGTACTAAAAATCAAACATTTTGAAAATTCGCTGAAAATCCTTGACTATTGTCTTAAAATATGCAATAATTATCGTAATATGGTTTACGAAAGGAATTAAAAATATGAGTGCAATAACTGAATCAATGACCACCTGGCTGGCAGAACACGGTATCCCCGAATGGCTTATACCATTTCTTGTATCAATTCTGCCCATTGTTGAGCTGAGAGGCGGTATAATTGCCGCACGTGTTCTTGATATGGAGCTTATACAGGCTATATGGGTATGTATGCTCGGCAACATCCTGCCTATCCCATTTATCTTACTGTTTATTGATAAGATTTTCGATTTTCTGAAAAATCACAAGGTACCACTTCTTACTAAAATGGTTATATACCTTGAAAATAAAGCTATGAATAAAAGCTCAACTATGGAAAAGGGCGAATTCTTCTTCCTGTTGTTCTTTGTAGGCATCCCACTCCCCGGAACCGGCGCCTGGACAGGCTCACTTATTGCTGCACTTCGTAAAATTCCGCTGAAAAAGGCAGTTCCTGCAACTTTCCTCGGTCTTTGCCTTGCAGCAGCCATTATGTGCATTCTCTGTTATGGTTTCCCTGAAGTTTTTGCGAAAATGTTCAGTTAAAAAACTATCCCCACAACGATTATCGCTGTGGGGATTTTTTATTTCATATCAATCATCGAAATATCATTCTGTGTGGTTCCATCATTTTTACGCCTGTAATAAATCATAAATGCCGCCCCGATAAAAGCTATGTATGGCAATAAAAGGTATGGTATGCATATCCAAGATACACCAAAATCAAAGAAGATTTCAAATGCCATTTTATCGCTTATAGAGCTTTTTACTGCATTGTCATAGCGGAAGAAAAGATATACCACCAACGGAATAAGCATTACACCGAATATACAGAGCGTGCAAGGATTTCTTGCAAAGGATACGTCTTTCGGCAGGAACAGCACCAGAAGCATAACAATTGAAAAAACAGGCACAATCCAAGCTAATGTCAATGAAACAAATAACCATACACTTATTCCGTCCCTGTTCTCATATACAGGCGAAATAGTGTTTGTATCAGGATTATAGGTTATATTATTGTCAAGATAATATCTTTCGCTGGATTTAAAAGGAAGCTCATCAGAAATATTGAGAATATCCCCCGATTTATCAAAAACGGCAAGGCGAAACGTACCACAATCATCACACATATCATAATAATCTTTTGTTCCTCTCAGAAATATAACCGTTTTTTCTGTTGATGAAAAGTAGTCCACCACTCTGCTGCTGTGAAATAAAAGACTTGTATAACCATTTTCATCTTTATATCTGATAATTTCGCTTTCTTCTGGTACAAGTTCACCGTAATTGCATTCCGTATATGCAGGGTTATCCTCGCTGATAGGTATGAGAATATCAACCATTTTATCTTCCATATATATGGTGTCGCTTTCGTATTCGATATACACACCATACATCTGCTGACAGCCGCCTGTAATAATTCCTGCAATCAGAACAACAGCAAGGCAAAGAATATATTTCAGGTATTTTTTCATATCGCCACCTCCAACTGATTTGTTATCTATATTTTAGCATAACAAATCTATATAGTCAACGACTGAGGCAAATATTAAATAAATTGTAAATGGAATGTAATACAAGTCCATAAAAACTATATAAACGCCTGCTTTTTAAGGATTGACGCAACCACCCTGCCTAATATGGCAAAATAATTCATATCAGAAACAGACCATTTCTTAAATCGCCCGATATAGCAAAATGAAATAACTCCCTTGATAATACTTTCGTCAGTTATGAGGTATTGTACCGCTCCCTCGATATTCTCCGAAGTAAGCTGCGTAAAAGCATTATCGTCACGTCCTTCAAGTTCGTTTACATTGTCAATGGCAAATATGCCATCCCCTGAAAATCGCTCTGTATAATTATTTTCAAGAAGATATGCAGCATTTCTGCTTGATGCATTTCCGCAGCTTAGTATAAGACTCATATCATTGCCTGCAAACACACATATATCGTCAATTCCAAAGGAAGAGCGTATCTGCTCTAAAAGCACAGATATATCCGGAGTACGTCCGTATACAAGGCTTTCCGACAGATTTGCCGCAAAGGTCAGCTTATCGTTGGAGTCCTTATTTCCGCTAAGATAAGCAATTTTATTTTCAATATCACGCTCAACTTTGCCATGTTTTTCAATATCGTATATGACATATCTGTTCTGTCCCTTTTGCTGTGCGATATACAGGGCTTTATCTGCCTGCATAAACAATTCGTCGTAATCTCCGCTGTCCTTTGGATATGTTGAAATACCCATAGAACAAGTAAGACGAAGATTTTCAAATCTGCCATTGAATGCAAGCTCTGTATTTGTGCGAATGGCACGAAGAACCCCTCGCAAATCCTCCTCATCACGAGTATTTTCAAGCACAATCAAAAAACCGCCGCCGCTTATTCTGCCTGCAATTCCTCTTGTTCCAAGCTCATTTTTTATTATGCCTGCAATGGTATAAACTACCTCATCACCGAAAAGATGCCCGTAATTTGCATTTACATCGGTAAAATTATCAATGTCAACAATAACAAGATTTACATTGCTGATGGGCTTTTCTGCAAGAAGCTCCATAGCATAAGAAGTAACCGCGCGTTTGTTGAGTAGTCCCGACAGCGAATCTCTGTTTGCTTCAAGGGAAAGGTTGATATCCTTTGATTTCTGACGAGAGCTGACTACGGAAATAAGTCCGCTTACTTTCCTCTGTTTCGGGTCGATAAATCGGGTAATTCCTCTGAAAAGACACATTTCTCTCGTTTTACCCTGCGTAAGAACAGAGCATTCAAGCTCGTAGTCAAAACGGTAAACGCCGTTTTTGATATCACGGCATAATGTATTGAAAATGTCGATATATCGTGATAAAACCCAGCCATTTTCTATTGATTTGCTCTGCCATTTTTCAAGTTCCTCATCTACAAGAATATTTTCACGGCAGCAATCCTGTATGTATATGCGGATGTGTCGGGTTTCAAAGCTGTATTCAAAGGCTATATCTGACGAAAGGCTCATAATATAGCGATATTCAGATATAAGACGTTCTTTTTCAGATGATATACGATTAAGCGAAAGTATATCACTGAAATCCACAATATATAACGGATCTCCGACTTCATTCATCACACGTACCAACGCAAGCACCCAGCGCAGCTGCCCGTTAACTCCTCTCATACGTATAACAGCACTTTGTTCGGTTCCGAATTGTGCGTTTTCAATACATTCTGCAAATCGAGGATAATCCTCATCATCAATTGTACGACGTATAGAATAAGTTACATCATTTCCGAAATAGCTGAAAAAACGCTCATTTCCGCTCTGAGTGTGCAGACTTTTATCCACAATAACCCTGCCGATTCTGTAAACCTCAGTTTCCATAGCTTTCCTCCTTTTTGAAATAATCTGTAATATTATGTTATTATTATAGCATCAAAAGCACAAAAGGTCAACAAAATGCAAAAGATTAATATTTTTATCTTTATTAAAGATATGTTTACATTTCTAACACTTCAAATACACAAAAACATATTATAATAAATGTGTATAGATTATATATTGGAGGATTTTATGGAAAAAAAGGAAATTAAACGTTATGCGATAATATCGTTGTTCATCATTGGCATATGTCTTGCCGTCAAGAACTTCGGCTTATTCGCCAAATTAATAGGGGTAATTTACGCGGCGATATATCCGTTGATTCTCGGAGCAGTTATTGCGTATATCTTCAACATCATACTAAGCGGACTTGAAAAACGATACTTTCCAAAAACTCAATCCGTGGGAATCAAAAAAGCCCGACGACCCATATGTATTGTTCTTTCATTTCTGATCGTACTCGCCATAATAGCTCTTATACTGAAAATTGTAATTCCAGAGCTTATAGGTGCTTTCAAGCTTATATTCAACGAAATTCCTCCGCTTATTGATAAAATAAGCAACTACGCTTTCAAAATGCTTGAAGAATATCCTGATATTCAGAAGGAAGCTATGGCACTTTACAACGAATTCGATGTAAAATCCCTTGACTGGGCAAATATCACAGAAAAAGCCGCAGGCTTCCTTAAAACAGGAGTAATGGGAATCATATCTTCAGCTGTTGGAATTGTAGGTTCAGTTGCCGGAACAGCAACAAACGTTGTTATTGCTGTTATTTTTGCTATTTATCTTCTCGCAAGGAAAGATAAACTCCACAATGATATAAACCGTTTCCAGAATGTACTTTTCAAAGATACCACAAATCAGAAGGTCAATAAAGTATTCAAAACAGCTGACGATACATTCAAAAGCTTTTTCGTCGGACAGTTTGTTGAGGCTATTATCCTGGGATGCTTCTGCTTTATCGGTATGAAGATATTACAGCTGCCATATGCCGCTATGAGTGCCGTTCTTGTTGGTGTAACTTCGCTTATTCCTATTGTAGGTGCTTTCCTCGGCGCCGGAATAAGTGCATTTATCATCTGTACTGAAAACCCGATGCAGGCTCTCATATTTATCGTATTCCTTCTTATCCTGCAGCAGCTTGAAGGAAATATCGTATATCCCAAAGTTGTGGGAAATTCCGTAGGACTCCCAGGAATATGGGTGCTTGCAGCTGTAACTGTAGGTGCCGGATTAGGTGGAATTGTCGGTATGCTCATAGGAGTTCCTCTCACAGCAACTGCATATAAGCTTTTATTTGAGTATCTCAGCAACAAAGAAAAAGCTCTTGGTATAGAAATAATTGAAGAAAATCCTGTTGAAAAGAAAAAAAATTCAATTATCAATAAAAAGCAGAACAACAGTAAACAAGCTAAATCTCAAGCTAAAGCAAAAACAAATAACAAATCAAAGAAATAAATGCTATGCCGCACTAAAAAAAGTGCGGTATTTTTGTATATTTTCTAACCAGTACATATAATAACATAATAAAAAAAGATAGGATTTCAGATTGACATATTATCAGCGATATGTTATAATTTAATTAGGATCAGGTCATTGCCGCATATGACTTTGCCTGAATAAAAACAGGAAAAGGAGAACTGATGCTATGCTTCATTTAATAAACGAATATCCAAAAGAATGGGAAGGCTTCAATCAAGGACGCTGGTGTACATCCTCAGTAAATGTCCGCGATTTCATTAAGAAAAATTTCACTCCATATAACGGAGATGAGAGCTTCCTTGCTCCCCCTACTGAATCAACAAAAAAACTCTGGGAGGAGATAATGGAGCTTAGCCGCCTTGAAAGAGAAAAAGGCGGTGTTCTCGATATGGATACAAAAATTGTATCCACAATCACCTCACACCCAGCAGGATATATAGATAAAGATCTTGAACAAATTGTAGGACTTCAGACAGACAAGCCTCTCAAACGTTCATTACAGCCTTTCGGCGGTATACGTATGGCGGAAAACGCCTGCAAACAATACGGATATGAGGTAGATCCTGAAATCATAAAAATATTCACAAAATACAGAAAAACACACAATCAAGGTGTTTTTGATGCATACACTCCCGAAATGCGTCTTGCAAGAAAGTCTGCTATAATTACAGGCCTCCCTGACGCATACGGCAGAGGACGTATTATCGGTGACTACAGACGAGTTGCCCTTTACGGCGTGGATATACTCATAGCTGACAAGAAGCATCAGATTGATACATCTCTTGTACGTATGACTTCAAAGAATATCCGTCTCCGCGAGGAGCTTGCAGAGCAGGTACGTGCCTTAGAAGAGCTTAAAGAGCTTGGAAAAATCTATGGCTTCGATATTTCCCGTCCTGCCGCAAATGCCAAAGAAGCCGTACAGTGGCTGTATTTCGGATATCTTGCCGCAGTAAAAGAACAGAATGGTGCGGCTATGTCATTGGGACGTACTTCAACATTCCTTGACATTTTTATCCAGCGTGACCTTGATAAAGGTGTTCTTACTGAGGAACAGGCACAGGAGCTTATCGACCACTTCATTATGAAGCTACGTATCGTTAAATTTGCTCGTACCCCCGAATATAATGAACTTTTCTCTGGAGACCCCACCTGGATTACAGAATCTATCGGCGGTGTAGATGTTGACGGCCGCCACCTTGTAACCAGAAACAGCTTCCGTTATCTCCATACTCTTGATAATCTTGGCACAGCCCCAGAACCGAATATGACTGTTCTCTGGTCCCAGAAGCTTCCAAGAAAATTCAAGGAATACTGTGCTAAAATGTCTATCAAGACATCTTCGATACAGTACGAAAACGACGATATGATGCGTGTTATACACGGTGATGACTATGCCATTGCCTGCTGTGTATCTTCAATGGTAGTCGGCAAGGAAATGCAGTTCTTCGGTGCAAGAGCAAACCTTGCAAAATGCCTTCTTTACGCTATAAACGGCGGTGTAGACGAACGATTAAAGGTTCAGGTGGGTCCTAAGTTCCGTGCAGTTGAGGGCGATTATCTCGATTTTGACGACGTATGGGACAAGTATGAAGCTATGATGGAATGGCTTGCAGGCCTTTACGTAAATACACTTAATGTTATCCATTTTATGCACGATAAATACAGCTATGAAAGACTCCAGATGGCTCTCCACGACAGAGATGTAAAGCGTTATTTTGCAACAGGTATAGCTGGTCTTTCTGTTGTTGCAGATTCTCTTTCAGCGATAAAATACGCAAAGGTAAAGGTAGTCCGCGACGAGGACGGCATTATAACCGACTACGAGGTTGAGGGGGATTTCCCGAAATACGGAAACAACGACGACCGTGTTGATGATATTGCAGTAAAAGTTGTACGTAAGTTTATGGACTGCATTAGAAAACACCATACCTACCGTGACGGTGTACCTACAATGTCCATTCTTACAATCACTTCAAACGTAGTATACGGCAAGAAAACAGGAAATACTCCTGATGGCAGAAAAATGGGAATACCTCTCGCCCCAGGTGCAAATCCTATGCACGGCAGAGATACTCACGGTGCTGCCGCTTCCCTTGCATCCGTTGCAAAGCTTCCTTTCAAGCAGGCGCAGGACGGGATATCCAACACATTCTCAATCATCCCCGATGCACTTGGCAAGGATTCACAGATATTTGTAGGTGATTTAGATCTTGACAAGCTGAGAAACGAGGAATAAAATGAATAATCCACAATCACCTCAGGAGCTTGCAGAGCTTATAGATTCCCTTATGTCAGAAGGCAGCGGACACGTGAATGTAATTGTAAAAAATGATACAGATATGACTGTAAATGTGATTAACAGTGCAGAATACTGCGGAAAAGGCGCTTGCTGTCAGCCTACTGAAAATTCAATTGACGATGAACAGGAGGAATAAGTATGGAAAATCAGAAACAAATAGATAATCTTATCGATTTACTTGACGGTTACGTTGAAAAAGGCGGTCACCACCTTAATGTAAACGTATTCACAAAAGAGACTCTCCTCGACGCTCAGGCTCACCCCGAAAAATACCCCCAACTTACAGTAAGAGTATCGGGATATGCTGTAAATTTTGTAAAACTTACCAAGGAGCAGCAGGACGATATAATTTCTCGTACATTCCACGATAAATTATAGTATAAAAGGCGGACAATTTGTCCGCCTTTTACATTAATAAAACCAATTATAAAAACTGTCGCATATTTTGTGACAACTTTTCCTCAGCCTTGATAAGTCTCTTGGCCAGATCCTTAGAACGCTCATCAGCAGCCTTATATTGATTCATATATCGGCTAAGGGATTTGATACCCATATTACAGCCGTCAGTCATAAGCTCCGCAATAGTTGCATCAGATTCGTTCATTTTAAGCTTCACATTCGTCTTAATCCATGACATCCCCGAAGCAATCGGGTTAGGCTCCTTGCCGTTATCGTGGTAATCTGCAAGGATTTTCTGCAAATCGTTTTTCAACGCCTCATTCTCCTCAGTGCTTTCACGGAGATACTCCCTCATATCAGCGCTGTGTGCATATTCCGTCACCTCGTCAAGGGCGGAAATTCCCATTTTAATACCTGCATCGCACTCACGAAGCAGCTTTATAGTATCTTGTTCAACCATAAAAAATCACATCCTTTCAGCTTTATTATCGGCAGAAAAGATGTGATTATTCTTTTTATTTATTCTTTATTTTTCTTATTGCAATAACAGAGTAAATAATAATTCCGATTCCAATAATTGTACCAGCAATGACAACAATAGGGTTCATGGAACCACGAGAAGTCACAAACACAACTGTAGGCCCATCGGCACCGCCAATTACACCAACACTCTGAGCTTTTTTGATATCAGGCGATAAAAATGCTGATATCAATCCAACAGAATAAAAACCGAAAATCGCAGTAATTATAATCCCTGCAACAAGAAAAATAATACTCAGAACCTTTTTCATAATTAAAGGAGAGATTTGCGAAGTTCTTCACCGCTTAAAGGTGAAAGATAAGCAGGAGCAATATCAAATGCAGTCTTACAGCCTGTTGCACCCTCTGCACTGAGACGAGCTAACGCTCTTGCATAGCATACGAGAACGCTTGCAGTAAATTCGGGATTTGATTCAAGCTTGAGAGAATACTCAATCATCTGATGTGTTTTCTCACCATTGCCTGTAAGTCCGCTTCTCATAACAAAACCGCCGTGAGGCATCTTGTTGTGAACAGCGTCAAACTCTTCCTCTGTGATGAAATTTACAGTTGTATCGTATTCGTCAAAATAATTCTTCATTGTCTTGATTGATTCCTCAATCTTAGCAAGGTCAGCACCCTCCTCGGCAACTACCCAGCACTCACGGAGATGCTTCTGACGAGTTGTAAGGTCAGGCTGACTGCCGCTTCTTACAGCGTCCATAGCAGCTTCAATCGGGACAGTATACTGAATACCGCGTTTTACACCCTCAACACGACGGATAGCATCAGAATGCCCCTGACTTACGCCCTTGCCCCAGAAAGTGTATGTCTTACCCTTAGGAAGAATAGATTCCGCATAAAGTCTGTTAAGAGAGAAAAGACCGGGATCCCAGCCAAGGGAGATAAATGCAAGTTTTCCGCTTTCCTTGGCAGCCTTGTCAACATTTGCAAAATGCTCCGGAATTCGTGCGTGAGTATCAAAGCTGTCAATTACATTGAAATACTTTGCAAGCTCAGGAGTCTGCTTCGGGAGGTCAGTAGCACTTCCGCCGCAGATAATCATAACGTCAATAGCGTCAGTCATATTCATTGCGTCGTCCATACTGTAAGCCTTAACGCCTGTAACTGTAGAAACTGTGGAGGGATCACGTCTTGTGAACACACCTACAAGCTCCATATCGTCGTTCTGTGCAACAGCGAGTTCTACTCCCCTGCCCAGATTGCCATAACCTGCAATACCGATTCTGATTTTGCTCATTTAAATCAATCCTTTCATCTCTTTTGTGTTGCTAATGCCTTATATAAGTCCCTGCATATCGTAAAGTCCTGCGGGTTTATCCTTGAGGAAAATAGCCGCCTTGATTGAACCCTCCGCAAAAACGGTCTTTGAAGATGCAGAATGGGATAATGTTATAACTTCGTCATTTCCAGCGAATATTACATCGTGTTCACCCACAATAGTGCCGCCTCTGATAGCGTGCATACCGATTTCGCACTTTTCACGCTTCTGACGGCGTGAATGGCGGTCATAAACATACTGCTTTGAATTGTCAAAGGTTTCGTTTATAGCATTAGCAAGCATAATAGCTGTGCCGCTTGGAGCGTCAATCTTTGTGTTGTGATGCTTTTCAACGATTTCTATATCAAATCTATCTCCCAGAACCTCAGCTGCCTTCTTTGCAAGATTTACAAGAAGATTTATACCCAATGACATATTGAATGTAAAGAATACAGCAATATGTTCAGCGGCAGCCTTAATCTTAGCAATCTGCTCATCACTATAGCCTGTTGAAGCTACGACAATGGGAGTGCCTGTGGAAAGACAGTATTCAAGAAGTGCGTCAAGGCAGGCAGGATTTGAAAAATCAATAATAACATCGGGCTTGACAGGGAGCTTTGAAGGTGCGTCAACTATTGGAAAATCTGCATATTCCTCAGTATACAGGTCAATACCTGCAACTACTCTGCAATCCTCTCTGTCCTTGATACAGTTGTAAATGGTTTTGCCCATTTTTCCGTTAGCACCGCATATTGCCACATTTGTCATATTTTCACATCCTTTGAAGTTTATTTTATCAAGCCATGTTTTTCAAGTGAAGCGCGGAGAGCAGCCTTATGCTCCTCTGACATTTCAACAAGAGGAAGTCTGCACTTACCCACGTTTACACCCATCATATTCATAGCTTCCTTGACAGGAATAGGATTAACCTCAATAAAAAGGTTATTGATAAGGTCGAGATAATCTATCTGGAGCTTTGTAGCCTCAGCAAGATTATTGTCAAGGCAATACTGAACCATATTGTGGGTTTCCTTTGGAATAACGTGGGAAAGAACGGAAATAACGCCCTTTGCGCCCAGTGACATAAGGGGAACAATCATATCATCGTTACCGCTGTAAACATCAATAACATCACCGCATTCGGCAATAAGCTTTGCAGCATAGCTGATATTTCCGCTTGCCTCCTTGACAGCAACGATATTCTTATGATTAGCAAGCTCCTTAATTGTGGAAACCTCCATATTCATACCTGTTCTGCCGGGGATATTGTAAAGAATAATCGGAATATTTACTGCGTCTGCAATAGCTGTGAAGTGTGCGATAAGTCCCTTCTGAGTTGTCTTGTTATAGTAGGGAGTAACAAGAAGAAGTCCGTCAGCACCGAGCTCCTCTGCCTCCTTGGAAAGCTTTATAGCATATGATGTATCATTGCTTCCTGTACCTGCAATAACAGGCACTCTCTTTGCAGTCTTTTCAACAGCAAATCTGATACATTCGAGATGCTCCTCATCAGACATAGTGGAAGCCTCGCCTGTAGTACCGCATATAACGATAGCATCTGTGCCGTTAGCAATCTGGTCATCAATCATCTCACCGAGGACTGTAAAATTGATAGAGCCGTCCTCATTCATAGGTGTGATTATAGCAATAGCCGCACCTGTAAAAATAGTGTTCTTCATACACTCAACCCCTTTCGGTATAATACGTAAATTGTGATTACAGAGCCCTTAGCCATTTGCCATTAGGCTTTAGTTCTATTTTTGAACATAATTTGTAGGGACACGGCGTGCCGTGTCCGCCAATAAAAACATCAATTATTGTCTATGCATTAATCAAAGTATCCCTTTGCTGCAAGAAGTTCAGCAAGGAGAACTGCACCGCCTGCTGCACCTCTTAATGTATTGTGTGAAAGGCATACAAACTTGTAGTCATACTGTGTATCCTCACGGAGACGACCAGCAGATACAGCCATACCGTTTTCAAGATTTCTATCAAGCTTAGCCTGTGGACGGTTATCCTCCTCAAAATAGTGGATAAACTGCTTTGGAGCGCTTGGGAGTTCAAGCTCCTGAGGAACACCCTTGAAATCAGCCCAGAGCTGGAGAATTTCTTCCTTGGAGGGCTTATTATCAAAGCTTACAAATACAGCAGCTGTGTGACCGTCAGAAACAGGTACACGGAGACACTGTGTTGTAATTGAAGGAGTTGAAGCCTTTACAATCTCGCCATTCTCGATTGTACCCCAAACCTTTAATGGCTCCTGCTCAGACTTTTCTTCCTCGCCGCCGATGAAAGGAATAAGGTTATCAACCATTTCAGGCCAAGTCTCAAAATTCTTACCTGCACCTGAAATTGCCTGATATGTACAAGCAAGAACGTTCTTAATACCGAACTTTCTGAGTGGGTGAAGAGCAGGAACATAGCTCTGGATAGAGCAGTTGGACTTAACTGCAATAAATCCTCTCTTTGTGCCAAGACGCTCTCTCTGTGAAGCGATAATCTCAATATGCTCAGGGTTAATCTCAGGCACTACCATAGGAACGTCAGCTGTAAATCTGTGTGCTGAGTTGTTGGAAACGATAGGACACTCAGCCTTAGCGTAAGCCTCCTCAAGAGCCTTGATTTCATCCTTCTTCATATCAACTGCACAGAAGCAGAAATCAACCATAGAAGCAATCTTTTCGATATCTGCTGTAGCGTCCATAAGAATCATATCCTTCATAGCCTCAGGCATAGGAACAGCCATCTTCCAACGCTCACCTGCAACCTCCTCATATGTCTTGCCTGCACTTCTGGGAGAAGCTGCAAGAACCTTTACATTGAACCAAGGATGATTTTCGAGAAGTGTAGCAAATCTCTGTCCAACCATACCTGTAGCTCCGATTATACCAACATTAAACTGTTTCATAAACATTCTCCTTTAAAAAAATTTTTTAAATAATAAGAAAACCGGTTGCAAACCGGTTCATCATGAGTTATAATAGAAGTATTGGCATTGATAATTTTTTATGCCGATAGCACTCCATCACAAAACATGATGACAGCCGTAAGCCTGTTAAACCTACAGCCGGAATGATATTCACCACATATCACACCTCGGCGACATCGCCTTTCATCTCACTTCACAGGATACGGTCATCCTCCATGAGGTTACTGATCTCAGCCGCGCCTCTACCTTAATATCTATAATATCACTTTCTTTGTGATATGTCAATATCTTTTTAAAAAAATATTTTTTGAATTATATGAGCAAAACTATGAAAAATGATGTATTGCTGTATAATTCCGAACAGATAAGGAGCTTTTATAGTATGCAGCTTTTAAAATCAGATTTTTATTATGATCTTCCCGAGGAGCTTATCGCACAGACGCCTATAGAGCCGCGAAACGCCTCCAGAATGATGTGTATTGACAGAAATACTGGCAATATTTCCCACGACCATTTCTATAATTTATGCAGCCGCCTGAAAAAAGGTGACTTGCTTGTAATGAATGATTCAAGGGTTATACCCGCAAGGCTTTACGGTGAAAAAATCGGTAATGATACATTTATTGAGTTTCTTCTCCTTGAACAGAAAGGAGATAAATTGTGGGAAATCATCTGCCGACCCGGAAAAAAGGCTAAGGTAGGCACAAAATTCTCTTTCGGCAACGGCAGACTTATTGCAGAAGTCGTTGAAGTCAAAGACGACGGCAACAGAATTGTTCAGTTTGAATGCGAGGGCAACTTCTTTACTGCCCTTGAAGATGTGGGACATATGCCTCTCCCCCCTTATATCACAGAAAAATTAGAGGACAAAGAGCGTTATCAGACAGTATACTCCAACGAAGCAGGCTCCGCCGCTGCTCCCACAGCAGGACTTCACTTCACAGAGGAAATGCTGGATGAGATTCGTGCAAAGGGAATAAAAACCGCATTTGTAACGCTTCACGTGGGACTCGGTACATTCCGCCCTGTTAAAGAAGATAACGTCCTCGACCACAAAATGCACAGTGAGCATTACTATCTCCCAAAAGAAACAGCTGACCTTATTAATCAGACAAAAGCAGAGGGAGGACGTGTTATCGCTGTCGGCACAACAACCTGCCGTACTCTTGAAAGTGTAGCAAGCTTTTTCGGTGAGATTTCGGAGCGTGAAGGATACACTGATATATTCATCTACCCGGGTTATGAGTTCAAATGTATCGACGGACTTATCACAAATTTCCACCTGCCCGAAAGTACGCTGATTATGCTTGTATCAGCATTTACAGGCTATGACAATACAATGAACGCTTACAAGACAGCCGTTTATGAAAAATACCGTTTCTTCAGCTTCGGTGACTCTATGTGCATTTTATAAGGAGATATTATGGATATATCTGTATTTTTAAAGAGTCTTGCAGACTCCGATACCGCACCCATAGTTATTTGCGACACAGAACACAATATCGTCTATATAAATCCTGCTGCAGCTTCAAAATACGAAAAATGGGGCGGTGCAGAACTTATAGGGAAATCGATATTCAGCTGCCACAACAGTCATTCGGTGGAGATAATCAAAAGGGTTGTTGAATGGTTTGCTGAAAAACCGCAGAATAACAGGATTTATACATATCACAATCCCACTGAAAACAAAGATGTCTATATGATTGCCCTCCGCAATGATTCAGGAGAATTAATCGGCTATTATGAAAAACACGAATACCGAAATGCCGAAACAGCGAATTTATACAATATAACACAAAGAAAGGATGATTAAAATGAGTCCAGACACTACTGATGTGATAATAGGCACCGCTATGGCAATTGATTTTTTGCTTATTCCTATTACTCTTACAGTTTCTATAATCTTTTTTGTGCTGTTTAAAAGTACTCCCAAGGAAAAAGAAAAACAGCGAAAAATATTACGTATTTTTCTTATAACATCATTATGTTTATTCGGAATTACAGCACTTATTTTTGGCAGCTTTGTAATATGGAGTAATTCACAAAATCCAAAATGACATATCTACTTTTCAACCGTTTATTTACGGAAATTACCATTGCAGGCTGTGCCCCTGTAAATACAAATTAAGGAGAATTTATGTATACTTTACTTAAAACAGAAAACAAAGCCCGCCGCGGACAGGTAGAAACAGTCCACGGAACATTTCAGACCCCTTGCTTTATGAACGTAGGCACATCTGCGGCCATAAAGGGCGGTATATCCTCAATTGACCTGAAAGGACTCAAAACACAGGTTGAGCTTTGCAATACATATCATCTGCACCTGCGTCCGGGTGATAAAATCGTAAAGGAAATGGGCGGACTTCACAAATTTATGAACTGGGATAAACCTATCCTCACAGACAGCGGCGGATTTCAGGTATTTTCCCTTGCAAAACTGCGCAAGATAAAGGAGGAAGGCGTATACTTCGCCTCACATATTGACGGTCACCGCATATTTATGGGACCTGAGGAAAGTATGCAGATTCAGTCAAATCTTGGCTCAACTATTGCTATGGCTTTCGATGAATGCATTGAAAATCCCTCCACATACAAGTATACAGCCGATTCCATAGAGCGCACCACACGCTGGCTCTATCGCTGTAAGGAAGAAATGGCACGTCTTAACAGCCTCCCTGATACAATCAACAAAAAGCAGATGCTTTTCGGCATAAATCAGGGTTCAACCTACGATGATCTCCGTATAAAGCATATGGAGGATATCGCAAAACTCGACCTTGACGGCTACGCTATCGGCGGACTTGCAGTAGGAGAATCCACTGAGGAAATGTACAGGGTAATTGACGTTGTAGAGCCATTTATGCCTGTAAATAAGCCCCGTTACCTTATGGGTGTAGGTACACCCTCAAATATTATTGAAGCTGTTGCAAGGGGTATTGATATGTTTGACTGCGTAATGCCAAGCAGAAACGCCCGTCACGCTACTGTTTTCACCTGGAGCGGTATAATGCATCTGGGAAATAAATGCTATGAAACAGACCCCCGCCCCGTTGATGAACAGTGCGATTGCCCTACCTGCCGCAATTTCAGCCGTGCATACATCCGCCACCTTTTCAAGGCAAATGAACAGCTTGCAGGCAGACTTGCAGTACAGCACAATCTCTATTTCTATAATACCCTTACAGAGAAAATACGTGAAGCTATTGACGAGGGACGTTTTGAACAGTTCCGTCAGAAGTATTCTGTACTTCTCGCAACAAGAATTTAAGGTGATATGATGACTACAGTAATTTTCGACCTTGACGGTACAATTGCAGATACTATCGAGGATTTGGCCGATGCAGTAAACTACGGACTGCGAAAACTCGGCTGCCCTGAACACGATATAAACAGCTATAAACAGTTCGTGGGAAACGGTGCAATGATACTTTGCATTCGCGCTTTGCCTGAGGGTAAAAAGGATATGAGTGAAAAACTCCTTGACCTTTTTCACGAATATTATGATGTCCACTATCTCGACAAAACAAAACTTTACGAGGGTATAAAAAATACTCTTGATACCCTTGCGGCAAACGGTGTAACTCTTGCAATTGCCACAAATAAGCCACAGGATGCGGCGCATAAAATCGTTGAAAAGCTGCTTCCTGATGTGCCGTTCACAAAGGTTTTAGGCGGATGTGATGAACGTCCGAAAAAGCCCGATTCTACGGTAATAAACGAGATACTCAACGGTCTTTCCGAAGATAATACCGTTTATATGATAGGCGACAGCAACGTTGATATTCAGACCGCCAAAAATTGCGGAATTTTATCTATCGGCTGTGTATGGGGATTTCGCGGCAGAACTGAGCTTGAAGCCGCAGGCGCCGATTTTATAGCCGAAAAGGCAGAGGATATAACAAAAATTATTTTGAGGTGATAAATATGGTATACGATTCAGATTCATTTATAAGGAATATTATTGAACACTCACAGAGAATTACAGCTATTATTGAAGCTACCGATTTCAGCAATCATTCGCTTAATCCTAATATTATCCTTATCCCCTCTTTGTGGAATAACGTCAATGACGCTCTTGTTGTATGGGCTATGGACACAAAGCCCGCCTATGAGGAGGAATGCCGCAAAATGGCCGAGATTATCCTCAAACGTGCAGGAAAGCTTACAGGAGATGCGGAAACTCACCTTGCTTCTATGAAAAGCCTGAGGACTGTATATACATCTGATTTCCCTGAAATGGAGTTTAATCAGAAGGACTGTATGGTGTTCCTCAATGCCTACGATAATTTTATGTATATCTTTTATACATCCTGCCCCAGAGTTCAGCGCACCCTTGACCATTTTGGTGCCGATTACAGGGATATATGCTCAATGCGTGAAAATTTTCTCAAAAATATTTCAGGGGGAGCAGCGGTATCATCTGCAATTCAGCCTGCACCTGCTGAGGAAAAGACAATCCCTGCTGAAATACCCCAGACTGACGATACAGCGGAGCTTCTCCGACAGATTCTCGCTGAAACCAAAAAGACAAACGAGCTTCTGACAAAACTTCTCAACAGATAGGAGATACAATATGCCAAAGAAAAAACAAAAAGAAATAAGCGAACCAAAGGTTTATACCTATGAACAGCTTCAAAAAATCGAGGACCATATAGAAAAGCATTTCGGCTTAATTGAGAACTATCTCCAGGAAACAGATACAGACGATATAAAGCTTAATATATACGCCCTGCCCCCATCCGAGAAAAACCGCTGTCTTACGCTTGTTACAGCAGGTATGGGCGCTTTTGAAATGAATGTTCCCGAAGATTTAACGGATAATAAACTGAGCCGCTGTGAGCTGATTATAACGCTCCCTCCGGATTGGAATATACGCAGTGAGGAATTGGAGGACTGCTGGCCGCTTCATCTTATGAAGCTGCTTTCACGACTTCCAATTAAAGAAAAATCCTGGCTTGGATGTTACCATACTGTTGATTACGGCACCTGTTTCGCCTCAAATACACAGTTCAGCGCTGTTATGATTATGCCTGTATCAAAGGATATGGACGTTTGCAGATGTGAGCTTGACGGCGGCGAAATAATCAATTTCTACCGCGTTTTCCCACTCTATAACAGCGAACTTGAATTCAAGTGCCTTAACGGTTCCGGTGCACTCCTTGACAAATTTGACAAGGATTTCAGCTTTATGGCTGATATCGACCGTCCACCCGTTGTTGAAGCGGATTTTCTCAACGTTATCGATACAGTTGAGTCCCATTCCTCAAAAATTGAGGAAAAATCCCTTGATACGCCTATGATAAGCGGTGCAAATCATATTGCAGCTTACTTCCGCTGGATTATGGAGCATAATATGCTCAATGAGGATTTTCTTGAATTCTTCGATGAGGAAATTGAGGCTATACGTGCCGATAAACTGGATATACGCAAGTTTATTATAAACTCTCTCAGCGGTGAATTTCTCCTTGATATGCTCAGTGACGAAGGCGTTGACTTCACAAGCTATTACTACGGCTTCTACCGTGGCGATGATGAACCTTGCTACCCCGGTGATGTGGATAACGTAGCGCTTGATTACTTCGGCGAGGAAAAATACAACTGCGAAGAATTCGGCGATGAGGCATATCTCTTCGTACCCTATGACAAAAACTACTATAAGGCTATATACAGCTATATCAACAAGGCATATAAGAAATATCTGAAAATGTCTAAAGATAAAAACAAAGAAAATTGAGGTGATTTTAAATGAATATAGGCATACTTGGCGCTGGCATAATTGCAGGCGTTATGGCTGAAACTGTTGCAAAAATGGAAGATACGCAGGTGCTTGCCATCGGTTCAAGAAGTGCTGAAAAAGCACGGGATTTCGCTGAAAAGTACGATATCCCTACATATTACGGCAGCTATGAGGAGCTTGCCGCTGATAACCGTCTTGACCTTATCTATATTGCTACTCCCCACTCCCACCACTATGAACATTGTATGCTCTGCATTGACAAGGGCAGAAATATCCTCTGTGAAAAGGCTTTCACTGCCAATAAAAAGCAGGCTGAGGAGCTTTTCAAGGCAGCTGCTGAAAAAAATGTCTTTATCTGTGAGGCTATCTGGACGAGATTTATCCCTATGAGAAAAACTCTTGAGGATATCCTTAAAAGCGGTGTTATAGGCGAGGTTATGTCCCTTACGGCAAATCTCGGCTATCCCCTTTCACATATGGACAGGCTTATAAAGCCCGAACTGGCAGGGGGCGCGCTCCTTGATCTTGGTGTATATACACTTAATTTTGCCGTTATGGCTTTCGGCGAGGATATTGTGGATATCAGATCCAACTGTACTAAGAATGAATACGGCGTTGATATGCATAATTCCATTATACTTACCTATGCCGACGGTAAATCCGCTGTGCTTCACAGCAACTGCTACTGTCCCCTTGACAGAAAAGGCATAATCTACGGTACAAAGGGTAGAATTGAGTTCCATAACATCAACAACTGTGAGGGAATTGACGTAATTCTCCACGACGGCACTCAGCAGCATTATCCAACTCCGCCACAGATAAGCGGCTATGAGTATGAGGTTATAGCATCCCTTAAGGCAATTTCCGAGGGTAAAAAGGAATGTTCCAAAATGACTCACAGGGAAACTCTTTTCATTATGGAGCTTATGGACAGACTCCGCAGTGACTGGGGTATTGTTTACCCCTTTGAATGATATTTCTTTTGTGTGTCTGAATGTCATTTTTTACACACCCCCTCACTATAGGGCAAAAATCGCCCTTTTTTCAACCAAAAATGGTTGATTATTGAAAAATAATTTTTATTTTCTACTTTTTACCCAATCGTCAACAGCTATATTTATGAGAATTATACAAAACTTACTGTTATTTATTTTAAAGTGTTACGCAATATTTTATAACTATTATTCATTCAATTTTGACTGTTATAGTGTATATATAACAGTATAACAGTTGAAATAAAATTAAAGGGGAGGTCGATGACCTCCCCTTAATTTTATAATTCAAGTGTGATTGTCTTTTCCGAGGGTGTGTACTCCTCGCATTCAACCCCGCATTTTCTCAATAAAAATGCTGACGCCTTTGTGCTTTCTGTATCGGCATACTTATTGCTCTTATATACTACCTTTTTTATCCCCGACTGAATTATTGCCTTTGCACATTCGTTGCAGGGGAAAAGGGTTACATAAAGTGTACAGCCCTTTAAATTAGCGGAATTTCTGTTGAGAATTGCGTTAAGCTCTGCGTGGCATACAAAGGGATATTTCGTGTCAAGAGTGGTTTCTCCCTCGCGCTCCCAGGGCATTTCGTCATCGCTGCAGCCTGTGGGCATTCCGTTATATCCCACCGCTACAATTTTTCTTTCGTCATTGACAATACAAGCACCAACCTGTGTGTTATTGTCCTTGCTTCGCTGTGCCGAAAACATGGCAATTCCCATAAAATATTCGTCCCAGCCTATATAATCAGTTCTTTTCATCTCCTGCACCTCCGAAAATGGCTCGTTTTTATCATTATACCATATATCTATACACTACGTCAACCGTTTTTCGCCAATTTCAGCGATTTTTTGCCAATAGTTGCAATTTTTCGCAAAATAGTGTATAATAGAAGTAACAACCGAAAAGGATGATATTATGAAAATCAATGAAAACTGCCGTCATATCCTCTTAACCCTTGAAAATGCTGGATTTTCGGCTTATATTGTCGGTGGATGCGTCCGCGATACCCTCATGGGAATGCCCATTCACGACTACGACATTACCACTAATGCCCTGCCACAGGAAATTACTGAGGTTTTTGCAGATTACCGTGTTATTCCCACAGGTATAAAACACGGCACTGTAACCGTCCTCCACAACGGCGAACCTTTTGAAATTACTACATTCAGGATTGACGGCGAATATACCGACAGCCGCCGCCCTGACAGCGTTATTTTTACGGCTGACCTCCGTGAGGATTTAGCCCGCCGCGATTTTACTGTCAACTCAATCGCTATGGACTTAAACGGCAATATATTCGACCCTTTCGGCGGTGAAGATGATATCCGCAAGGGAATTATACGCTGTGTTGGAAACCCCACTGAAAGATTTAATGAGGACGCGCTCCGCATTCTCCGCGCCGTGCGGTTTTCCTCTGTTCTCGGGTTTGAAATCGAAAAAAATACCGCTAAAGCTATTCATACGCTGAAAAATCGACTTGATAATATTTCTGCTGAACGTATATCCGTTGAACTAATGAAGCTTTTAGACGGATTTAACTGCATTGAAGTCCTTATGGAATACCGCGATATTATCGGGCAGATTATACCTGAGCTTACTGCTGCTTTTGATTTTGATCAGCACTCTCCTTACCATAAATACGACGTTTATGAGCATACTGTAAGGGCTGTACATGCCGTTCCCAATGAACTTGAATGTGCGGATATACTTCGTCTTACTATGCTTCTCCACGACGTTGGAAAGCCTGCTGCATTCAGACTTGATGAAAACGGCAGGGGCCATTTCAAAAAGCACGCCATTATCGGCGCTGAAATGGCAGATAAAATACTCCATAGACTGAAATTTGACAATAAGACTATCAATACTGTTCGCGAAATCATCTATCGCCACAGCGATGAAATAACCTCAGAAAAGCAGATAAAGCGTATATTAAACCAGATAGGACTTGATACCTTTCTGCTCCTTATTGAGGCTAAAAAGGCTGATAACAGCGCAAAACACTCATTTGTACTTGCTGAAATTGATGAATTCAACGGTTTTGCTGAAACTGCACGGCGACTTGTGGCAGAAAATGCCTGTATGACTGTTTCTGCCCTTGCTGTAAACGGCGATGACCTTATGGAAATCGGCTACAAAGGCAAGGATATCGGTATTTGCCTTAATAATATGTTGGAGCTTATTATTGATGAAAAACTTCAAAATGACCGCGAAAAGCTCCTTGACTACGCACGGGAGATGAAAATATGACGGGGTATATTCACTCCACTGACAGTTTCGGTACTGTTGACGGTCCAGGAATACGCTATGTTGTGTTCTTTCAGGGATGTCCCATACGATGCCGATACTGCCATAATCCGGATACCTGGGAGTTTCGCAAAAGCAAAGAAGTTTCTGTCGATGAGCTGCTGCGTGAATATGATTCCTGTAAGGAATTTCTTAAATCGGGCGGAATTACCGCTACGGGAGGCGAGCCGCTCTCTCAGCCTGACTTTCTCCTTGAGCTTTTCAGACAGGCTAAAAATAAGAATATTCATACCTGTCTTGATACCTCGGGAGCTGTTTTCAATCCCGAAAATACGCTGAAAATTGATGAAATATTGAAATATACTGACCTTGTCATGCTTGATATAAAGCATATGGATTCGGACAAGCACAAAACCCTGACGGGAATCGGAAACGAAAATATTCTCCGATTTGCCGAGCATCTTCGCGATTTGAAAATCCCTCTGTGGATTCGCCGTGTAGTTGTGCCTAATCTCACAGATGACAGGGACGAACTTTTCAGATTGGGAGAATTTCTTGCAACTCTTTCAAATCTGAAAGCCCTTGATGTACTCCCCTATCACGATATGGCGCGAAAAAAATATGCTGAGCTGGGAATGGAATATCCACTACCAAATACTCCGCCTCTTTCAAAAGAGGACGCAATAAAGGCAAGGGATATTATAATGTCAGGTATAAAATCAGGACTTAAAAATTATAAAAATCAAAATTATTATTAAAAGTAATAAACAGCCATATTACAAGGGCTATCTGCCATATCAATCCGATTATATTTACTGCCCAGAAATACCAGTGTTTCGTCTTGTGACGGAATATTTTCATTCCAAGCAATGCACCTATAGCTCCGCCGAAAAAGCCGAATCCCAGCAATGTTGCTTCCTTAATTCGCCATTTGTTCTTCTGTGCCTTTTTCTTATCGGCGAAATATAATACAAATGCGATAATACTTATAATTGCATAGGCGGCTAATGTAATTAAAACAGGCATATCAATTCTCCTTTCATATTATTCAGAACGGGATTTCTCCCGTTCTTTTTTTGCAAAAACGGCGGAGAAATTCTCCGCCGTAAAATACATTAATCAAGCACAGGAATCCAAGCCATAGCGTTCATTTCCTTTGCCTTTGCCTCTGCTTCCTTGAAGGTAAGCTCTTCCTCTGTTACAAATGAGGATCTGTCGTAGTCTGTATATGTTCCCTCCGGAAGTTCAGCTGTATCAGCAGGCACGCTGAAATACCATTTAGCTTTCATATCATCAACAGACGCAATAAAGTCTGTATCTGTACTGCTCTCCCATGTCTGTGAGAATACAGTTACCTTATGCTTTGCAGCCTCTATAACATCGCCTAAAACGGCACTTGCTGTAGGCAGCTTTCCTGCGCCTCTGCCGTAAAACATTGCCTTGTCGATACCGTCAGCATATACCATAACTGCGTTAAATACGTCATTTACCCCTGCCATAATGCTCTCGTGAGGTACAAGCATAGGCATAACTGTAGGTAAAATCTTACCGTTTTCAAGACGCTTTACAGATGCAATAAGCTTTACTGCATAACCAAGAACATCGGCTGCAGCTACGTCGCAGAGCTGTACACCTGAAATTCCCTTTGTGTATACGCTGTCAGGATATACGTGTTTGCCGAATACAAGTGAGGATATAATACAAATCTTACGGCAGGCATCGTGTCCCTCAACGTCAGCTGTGGGATCCTTTTCTGCGTATCCAAGCTCCTGCGCAAGCTTTAATGCGTCCTCAAATGTCATACCATCGGCATACATCTTTGTGAGGATGAAGTTTGTTGTTCCGTTGAGAATACCGCAAGCAGCTGATATATCATTTGCTGCAAGGCAGCGGTGGAGAGGACGAATAATCGGAATTGCTCCACCTACACTTGCCTCAAAGAAGAAGTTGCAATTGTTTGCCTTTGCTGCAGCAAGAAGTATATCTCCCTTTGCTGCTACAAGTTCCTTATTTGATGTGCAAGCACTCTTTCCCTTTTCAAGAGCTGATTTGAGGAATGTGAATGCAGGCTCAACTCCGCCCATACACTCCGCTACTACTGTAACCTCTGGGTCATTGAGAACATCATTGAAATCTTTTGTGAATTTATCCTTGTAGGGTGAATCGGGGAAGTCACGGATATCTACGATATACTTTATATCCATTTCACTGCCTGCACGCTGCTCTATGCTTTCCTTATTCTTATAAAAAAGCTCAACAACGCCTGAGCCTACTACTCCGTATCCTAATACCGCTACTTTAACTGACATAAAAAATGAACTCCTTTTATTAAATTAAGCCTTATTCGGCTGACAATACCTTTGCCTCAAGGACTCCCTCAAGGTCTGATATTGAATTAAGCAATTTCAATTCCTCGTTTATATCTGCATTAAGTCTTATTGAAATGTTTACAGCTGCTGCACCATCAACGGGAATACTTTGATTTACCGTCATAATATTGGCGTTTATGCTGTTGAGGAATACAAGAACGCTGGAAAGTACTCCCGGTTTATCATTGAGAAGCATATAAAGATTGACTATCTTCCTGTTGAACAGTTCATCATAGGAAAATACGCTGTCCTTATACTTATAATAAGCACTTCTGGAAATACCAATGCGCTTGCAGGCTGAAGCAAAACTTTTTTCGTCTTTTCTCGCCATAAGCTTTTTTACTTCAAGCACCTTTGTAAAAACATCAGGAAGAATGTGTGCGTCTACAACAATTAACTGGGAATTATGTTCCATTGCAAATCACCTTTTCAAAATCGTCCGTGACAGACGTACAATTGTACGCTGTATAATAACTATACCACTTTTTTGCAGACTTGTCAAGGGGATATCGTTAAAATAATATCATTTACTTTTTGCAATTTTCTGTAATCCTTTTTTCAAAAGCTCATATCTATGCCGTTTCTCCTCATTTTTAAAGTGTATTTCTCTTTTTTGCAGCGGATTTTCACTGTAATCAAGGACTTCATCACCGAATTGTTCGCTTGTTAGGTCGAATATATAGCCTTCTATTACGTTATAGCAATGATAATTACCACCATTTCTTAATATGCCGTATACCTCTCCGCCAAAATAGTCCTGTACAAGAAACGCGGTTATTGAGCATTGTCCTAAGCTGGGATTTTCACTTTTCCACTTATTTCTCATACGGGGCGGACAAGTTTCAGCAGACCATATCACCCTAAGTTTATCGTACATATCACACAAATCCGAAACAAAGCCGATATCCGCAGATATCGGCTTTATATCGCCATTTTCCCAGCCATAAAAATTATACTGTTTCATCGGGGCAGAGTTGCCTCCATAGATGAGTCACCATATGTAAGACCGTTGCAGTTGTAATATGTCCACTTGTCCTTTTCATCGTCACAGTAGAACAATTCGCTGTCTTCGTATGCCATCCAGTTATCCCAGACGGTTTCTGTGCAATTCCAGGAATTGAGGAACACCATTTCCTTACCAAGAGAGTTTACCGCTGTATCCATATACACCTTATTGCTGTAGATATAGGCGTTCTGTCCCCAGCCTTCATCAAGCTTGTTCATCTCAAAGGCACGGTTTATGTTGGTTTCGCCGTTGCGGTAGCCTGTACAATATCGAAGTATACAGTCATTTCCTTTAAGGTCAACAAAACTGTCGGCGTAATTTTCGCCTTTCATTCCCTTGCCGTCAAGAGTACAGTATTCGATAATAGTACCCGTTGTGTACTCCTTTACATCAATATGCTCCGCAGCAACATTCGGACCTATCTGACAATTGCGTATTCTGTTATAATCACATTTATACCCGTAGCCTGTTGTGGATTTTGAGCTGCCTACGTATATTCCCTCACCGTATTTCGGTGTTATTACTCCTGTATCGTGGATATTACAGCTATCAACAAGGCAATATGAGCTGTTATCGCGAAGATGTATGCCCTCCGTGCCTATATTGTAAACCTCGCAGTTAATTATCTTCGTATAATTGCTGTTATCCACGATTATGCCCTTTGAGGCATTGGTAATTTTCAAATCACGAAGCTCCCACCAGTCACCCAATATAGTAAGGACATAATTATGCTCCAAGGTTGTTCCTGATATAATTGACGGATTATCGGGATTTTCTGAACGTAAAATTATAGGTGCTGTTTCAGTTCCGTCAGCTTCGCCTGTAAATGTACGTCCCTGTGGAGTTGAGCCGCTGTAGATATACTCCCCTTCTGCAAGTACAATTTCATCTCCTGCCTTGGCGTTAGCAAGGGCAGCTTTCAGCTCCTCCGTGTTTGTTACACGGATTATATTCGTTTCGGGAGCTTTTACAAGCTCCTTTCTCATCATAATTACATCGTAGACATCAAGTACATTATCAGCGTACATATCTCCTGCGTCGGGAGCTTTCGGCATTTCTCCCGAACCCATAATGTATTTTGAAAATGATACAAGGTCGGCTGCAGAAAATACTCCATCGCCGTTGACATCACCCTTTGACGCTGCCGATGCATTCATCGGAAAAAGACAGACAGCGGTCATAAATGCCGCTGTCCACCTGTAATATCTCTTACTCTTCAATGTTAAGTGCCGAAATTACTTCTGTAAGGAGATTAGCCGGAAGCTGCTCATATCTTACAAATTCAAATGTGAAGCTGCCCATACCTCTTGTAACCTGACGGAGATACATTGCAAAATCGTGCATTTCTCTTATCGGCACTTCTGCAATAATCTGTGTTATTCCGTGGGATACAGGCTCCATACCGAGAACTCTGCCGCGGCGCTTGTTGAGCTCGCCCATAATATCGCCAGTATTTTCATCGGGAGCTGTCACCTTAAGCTCACCGATTGGTTCAAGCATTACGGGGTCTGCCTGACGGAGTCCTTCCTTATATGCTATAGAAGCGGCTGTCTTGAATGCCATTTCAGACGAGTCAACGGGATGATATGAACCGTCAACGAGAATAGCCTTTAAGCCTACTACAGGACATCCTGCAAGTACGCCCTTCTTTACGGAGTCTTCAAGTCCCTTTTGTACAGCAGGGAAGTAGTTCTTTGGAACTGCTCCGCCGAATACCTTTTCTTCGAATACAAGTGTATCGCTTACGCAAGGCTCAAATTCAATCCATACGTGACCGTACTGACCGTGACCGCCTGACTGCTTCTTATGCTTGCCTTCTACCTTTACCTTCTTGCGGATTGTTTCCTTATACGCAATCTTTGGCACTGAAAGCTTGATATCAGCTCCGAACTTAGCCTTAGCCTTTGCAGCGGCAACTTCAAGGTGCTGTTCGCCAAGTCCGCTGAGAATCTGCTCCTTTGTTGTTTCGTCCTGAATATATGTGAGGGTGGGATCTTCCTCTGTAAGACGCTGCATACTTGTGGAAATCTTAGCCTCATCGCCCTGCGCCTTAGCCTTAACTGCCATAGAATAGCAGGTATTTGGGAATTCCATTGCAGGGAATTCTACTATTCTTGATACACTTGAAAGTGTATCGCCTGTATTTGCAGAAATTTTTACTGCTACTGCAATATCGCCCGCCATAACCTCTGTAAGCTCTGACTGCTTCTTGCCGCAGAGTGATAGAAGCTTACCGATTTTTTCAGTATTTCCTGTAGCTGAGTTTACAGCCTCGCTGTTGGATGTAAGCTTACCTGACTGAACCTTGATAAATGACATCTTTCCTACAAACGGGTCGGCAACTGTCTTGAATACATATGCGGAAAGAGGATCATCTGCGTTGCAGGAAATCTCTACAACGTCCTTTGAAGGTGTATAAGCCTCTGATGCATATACTTCTGTAGGATTGGGAAGAAGAAGCTCGATCTCCTTGAACAGCATATCAATACCTGTAAGTTCTGTTGCAGATGTACATACAACAGGTGTAATGATACCTCTGTTCATACCATCGTGAATACCGTCGATAAGCTCCTTCTGTGTGAAAGGCTCGCCCTCGAAGAACTTCTCCATAAGCTCATCAGATGTTTCAGCTACAGCCTCAGAAACAGCTGCAACAAGTCCGTCTACACGGTATTCAAACTTCTCTGAAATCTCTGCTGTAGGCATATCAGTTTCTACTGCATTGCCCTTGCTATCGTACTTGTAAGCCTTCATTTCAATAAGGTTTACATATGATACAATCTGTCCTCCGCTGATAACGGGAACAACTACGGGACATACTGTAGGTCCGAATACTGTTTTCAGCTCTGTGAGTACGTTAAAGAAGTTAGCGTCCTTGTCGTCAATCTTTGTTACTACAAACATCTTTGACTTGCCCTGCTTTACTGCCTCATCATACGCCTTTCTTGTACCTACCTTAACGCCTGATTTAGCAGATACTGTAATCATAACAGTGTCAGAAGCACGGATACCTTCAACCATTTCTGCTGCAAAATCAAACAGGCCCGGTGTATCAAGTATATTTATCTTATTTTCGTTATATGTGAAAGAAGCAAGTGAAGTACCGATTGATATACCTCTCTTGATTTCCTCGGGATCATAATCGCATACTGTTGTACCGTCTGCAACCTTACCAAGACGGTCAGATGCACCTGCTTTGTACAGCAGTGCCTCTACAAGTGATGTCTTGCCTGAACCGTTGTGTCCTGCAAATGCAATGTTTCTAATCTGTGTTACATCATAATTTTTCATTCGGTTTTCCTCCAAGTGGATTTTTTGCATAAATTTTTGCTTTTGTCTGTGCTTTTTTTATAGCACATATATAATTATATAATAAAATTAGACAAATTGCAATAGTATTTTGTTTTTTCTACATTTTCCATTATCAACCTAATAATTCTTTGTTAATTTTGCACAACGATTTTTTTGGTTTTTTCTACAGATGTTAAAATATGAGATAAAATATACACTCCGCCATATAATACAAGCCATAATATAACATATACTGTCATTGAAAAAATGGTATATGCGTTAATTCCGGTAATACGAAACAGAACATCTGCTGCCGACATTGTTAAAAACGCATATAATACCGGTGACAAAGCCATTGAAAATAATCGGAAATTTACTCCTGTATGCTTTAAAAGCTTTATAAGACGCATAATATTGCCGAAAATATTGCTTGCATAGTAGGAAATGGCTATTCCTGCAAATCCAAGCTGCGGCACAGCTATAAGGACAATTGATATACGGATAACGTATTCTGCAAGATAATTCATTGAAGAAAACGCCTGCAGTCCCATTCCCTTTATCATAGCTTCAAGGATTATTTCCATATAAATAAATGGTACAACAGGAGCTATTGCAGATATCATATTTCCGCCGATTTCTCCGCCGCCGCACAGTTCCCCTATCGGTCTGCCGAACCGTATTAACACCGCAGAGGCAAACACTCCATATATCATCGTGTAACGTATAAGCCGCGACGTTATACTCTGAATTCTTTCGCTATTTCCTGCTGCTGAGGCTCTGGCGGATTCCGTAACAACTATACCCGAAATTGAACACAACACTACAGAGGGAAAGAAAAGGGTTGGTATTACGATTGCTTCAAATATGCCGAACAAAGCCAATGCCTCCTCGGTAGAATCGCCGTATTGCTTAAGACATATCGGCACAAGTGCATCGTTTGTACTGCTGAGAATTGATGTGAGTATGCTTCCACCCATAATGGGAAAAGCAAATGAAATATACTGGCGAAATGTGAGAGTCCCTTTCCCCTGTCCTCTGATACGTTTCCGCACAAAAAGTATCAGCATAAAAAACAAGGCTGTTATATTTCCTGCTATGACAGAAGTTATCATAATCCTGCATACGGCACTTTCACTATTATTGGCTGATAACGCCGTCATAATCACAATAACTGACGCTCTTACAACAAATTCCGCTACATCAGTAAAGGCTACGTATGAAGATTTGCGGCAGGCATTGAAATACCCCTTAAAACAGCAGGATATCGCTCCTGTTATAAGCGAAACAGGCATAAATCTCAGCAGAAACGCACCCTCTGCTCCGTTGAAAAACTTTGCACCTATGGGATTGGCAAATACTATAAGTACCGTAGATACTCCAAGACTAAGCATTGTACACAATGTTATTCCGTGAAATAGTATTCTGTTGGGATTGCCGTTATTTTTGCCTAACTCCTCTGAAATCAGTCGGCTTGTGCATAAAAATGCATTTCCGTTGGAAATAATTCCTGCAAGTCCAAGGAATGAACCCATAAGGGAAAATATTCCTATTGCAGACGCTCCAAGCTGACGTGTTATATATCCGTTTAATATAAGTGCTGCCGAATCAAGTATAAGCTGCATTATGGTAAGCAGTATCGTATCTCTTATTATCCTGTTTTTAATCATATGTATTATTCCTCCGTTACTATAATTATATGCGGGGAAATTCAAGAATATGACAAAAAAGGAACTAATCGAAAAAAATTTTTCGTTTAGTTCCTTTTTATTATTCTATGACTGAAATCATATCACAGTTTTTTCTCAATATAATGGCACCTCGTTGATTCTGATGTTCATATCAACATCGCCTTCAATACCGTCCATTCTGCCGTATGCACTCGCCTGCCATATTGCAAACTGTCCGTCATAATCGGTTTCGTCAACATAATGTGCAAGCCAGACAGGTCTGTTATTTTTATTTGTCCAGAAATTGTTGAGAAAATTCTTACTGCTATAGAGCATACCTGTATAGCCATTCTTTTCAAGTTCATCACAGAATGCTTCAAATATTTCGTTCAGGTCGTGGGAATTCATACCATATTGCTGGAATTGTCCCCACTCCTCCCAGTCAAAGGCTACCGGGTAATCAAGTTCTCTGCCGTCAAGCTGTTCAACTATCCAGCGTGCCTGCTCCCTTGCCTCGTCCTCGGTATTGGCTGTAGTGTAGAAATATACTCCTACATCAAGTCCTGCTGCTGTTGCGTTTTCCATATTCTGTCTGTAATAGTCGTCCATTACGATTTCGCCGTAATAATAACCCATACGCATAATTACAAACTCGCAGCCCTGTGCTTTTACTTTTTCATAGTCTACATTTGTCTGCCACGCTGATACGTCTATGCCGTAGCTTACATTATCATAGCAGTAATAATCAACGAAATCAGTAAAGTTGACTCTTGGATTATTGTCCTCAGGGGCTGGTATTTCACTTAAAACAAGTACTGTCATATCCCAGCTTGTACTGTTGTCAGACTGGTCTGTTACGGTTACTGTTATATCATAAGTGCCAATATTTGATGTGTCTACATCGCCTGTGTATGTAAGCTGAGGCGCACGGTCGTAATTGTCCACATAGCCTACAATTGAACTGAGATTGAAAGGCTGGTTAACCTTTACATATGGATTCCAGCCCATATTGAGGGCTACAGGGGCAGTTGTGTCAACTACATTATAAGTGAGTTTCTTTTCGTACTCCTCACCTTCATATTCAAATTTCACCTTTACACCCTTTTCGCCAAGCTCCTTTGTATTTATCTTCTTGTCAGGCTCTTTCAATGTTACATTTGTGTCAGTTATGAATTCCGAAAGTTTTATTTCATTGTATACCTCCGCTGATTCGTATGTTTCAAAATATACCTCATCGGGGATTTTCTTGTCTGATATCTTCACTGTTGTTGCCGTTGTTGTATTTTTTGTAACCGCTGTTGTTGATGCTGCTGTTGTGGCTGTCGTCTGTGAAACCGTTGTGGTTACTGTCGTTTCCGATGTTTTAGGCAACTCATCGGCTGTACCGACTTTATCTCCACAAGCTGTCAATGTGCATATAGATGTCAATAAAAACGCGAATAATATTCTTTTCATAATTCTCCTTAACAATTCTTATTTTTTCAACAGTCTCTCTATCATTACCTGTCGGCAATCATTTTCAAGCTTATCATCAAGAGGTGTAAGCTCTATTGCTGTATCGATCTTTCTGTTTAAACAATACCCGATGATGTAATCGGAAACCTCGGGATTTTTTGAAAGACAGGGACCGTGCATATACGTTGCAATTACGTTTTTCTCAAAATAGCCCTCGTGACTGCTTTTTGTACAGTTTCCGTGACCGTAAAGCACTTCCCCAAGGGGTGTTTTTACGCCGTTGGTCTGTCCGCCGTGATTTTCAAATCCCACAATATCAACGGTTTTGCCTGTAAATTCAGTGCGGATAACCACGTTACCGATACATCTCTTTTTGCGATTTGGTTCGGCTATGGTGTAATAGTCAAACAAGCCCAGTCCGGGGATATCAACACCGTCTGCATCACGGTAATGCTTTCCCATAAGCTGATATCCACCGCATATGAGAAAAAGAAATGTACCGTTTTTGTATGCCGCTTCTATGCCGTTTCTGCATTTCACTAAATCCTCGGAAATATGCTGCTGTTCAAGGTCTGCTCCGCCGCCGATATATATCAAATCGTATGAGGAAAAATCAGGCTGCTCTGAATCGATTGAATATTTGTCTATTTCACATTCAATTCCGCGCATTTTGCAGCGATAGGCTATTATTTCCATATTTCCGCTGTCACCGTATAGATCAAGCATATCGGCATACATATGAAGTATTTTTATTTTATTCATTCTTACCTCCGTGCTTTTCTGAATATCGCTTTAATGCCGAGCGTGTGGGCTGAACCGCTGTATAGTTGGCTATAACAAACTTTCTGCCATCTGTTTTGGCAAGCTCAGCAACCGCTGCGTCAAGATCGGGACATACTATGATTTTTTCAGCAGGATAGCCTGAACATTTAATTCTTACAGCAATATCATATGCTCTTGTTCCCGATGTTACTACCCGTGTCACGCGGTCAAATACACTGAAATTAATGTCCCATATCCACGATACATCAAGTCCGTCAGCAATATTGTCATTAAGAACAAATAAAAGCTCTTTTTCCGTCTGCATTTCATTCATCACACGAAGCGTCATATTTGCGCCTACCGGATTCTTTGCAAGGTTTAATGTAGCCTTACGGTCACCCAGCATAAAGGCTTCCATACGTCCGTTATTAATTGTGTAATTTGATATTACATTATCCGTGACATTTTCAGGAATATTATAAAGCTTTGCCGCAGCTGCAACCGCTGTCATATTATATATGTTATAGATACTGTTGAGCTTTGGAGAATACTCGTGCCCATCTGCTGTAAATACCGATTTTTCAAGGTCGATATTTTCAGCTGTGATATATGGCTCGTAATTACCGAAGCCGCACTTTTTACAACAGAATTTTCCTATGTGGGAATACTGATAATAATCATACTCCAGCGCCTCTCCGCAGAACGGACAGAAGCGTCCCTCAGATGCCTCAAAAATCGTTTCCGTAGCAAAGGCGTAGGGCTTTGCGTGGAAATATTTCACATTTTTGTTATCGGGGTTAGCTCTGCCAAGACGAGCAGTATTTGGATCATCGCCGTTGAGTATAAGATTTCCCTCAAAGGTCTTGCAGAAGCTGTTTATCTTCTGTATAAGCGTTTCCATTTCACCGTTGCGGTCAAGCTGGTCACGAAAGAAATTCAATACAACAAGAGTTTCAAGCTTAAGCTGTGAATACACAACAGGAACATGACTTTCATCTGTTTCGAATATGAGATAATCAGCGTTAACTTTTCCACCTATATTGCAATGGCGAAGCAGCAGAGAACATATTCCCGTATCAAGGTTATTTCCCTCTTTGTTTATTATTATCTTTTTTCCGTTTTGCTCAAACAACTGTGCTATACAGTTAGTTACCGAGGTCTTTCCGTTTGTTCCTGTTACTGCTATTATAGGACAGTCAACTTTAAACATCTTACAGCATTTTCCCTTTGTAAGGTGCCAAAGAACAATTCCCGGAAGATTTCCTGCATTACGTCTGAAAAGACGCAGTACAGCAACTATTATTTTACCGATTATAATTAATATACTGTTCAACTTTTTCTCCTTATACCGTATTTTTAAGGATTTCCGCAATCCTGTTTTCTATACGTTCCAATACCTTTTCCTTGTTGTCAAGCCAGTCAAGGATATGAATATTCATCGTTTCCCAGCCAAGACCGCGAAGAACACTACACTGTGAAATGTATCTGTCCTCTGCCGTTGAGCTTTCATAATTTGACTTTGTACCGCAGAATATTCCAAGGATGTATCTTTCCTCATCGTCGGGATGAGATACGGCTATATCCACCTTGAAATCGGAACAGCCAACGGAACAATCAACGTTATATCCGCGTTTCCGCAGTTCTTCAGCCACAAGAAGCTCAAAGCCCTCGGCTGATACTCTCGTATTTCCTGCTTTTACTGCAATTCCGCCGCCCTGCTCCGCAAATTTGAGGAAGCCTTTAAGTCCTTCAACACCTTCGGAGCGTGTACTGTTCAAATTTATCATATCCGAAGTAATAACGGAAAATACAAGCATACGCTTTCTTGCTCTCGTAATCGCTACGTTAAGTCGTCTCCAGCCGCCGTCCCTGTTGAGCGGTCCGAAGTTCATTGACAGCTTTCCGTCCTTATCGGGACCATAACCGATAGAGAACATAATAACATCACGTTCGTCACCTTGTACATTTTCAAGATTTTTGATAATTATAGGCTCTGACATTTCCTCGGCGATTTTTTCAAGCTGTGGCTCTTTTCTGTATTCCTCCGCCAGCATATCATCAATGAGGTTCTGCTGTGGCATACTGAATGTAACAACACCAATACTTTCTTTTCTAAGTTCCTCATCTCTAAGTCGACGGACAATTTCGTTAACTACAGCCTGTGCCTCTGCTTTATTCGTTCTCGTCTTGCTTCTGTCGTAATATCCGTCAACGGCTATATGTGTAACCTTTGATACCCTGTTGTCCGCCGAAGGGAATGTATACAGCTTATTTCCGTAATATTTGGCGTTGCTGTAGGCAATAAGGCTCTCGTGACGTGAACGGTAATGCCATAGCAGATGCTCTCCGGGCATTGACAATGCAAGGCAGTCATCAAGAAGACTTTCTAAATCCTCATTTTCAATATTGTCCTCGTCGGTGTGGGAGGCTGCAAAAAAGCTTGTAGGCGGAAGCTGTTTCGGATCGCCTGAAATAATTACATTTTCGCCTCGTGAAACAGCTCCTACAGCTTCGCAGGTGGGAAGCTGTGAAGCTTCGTCAAATATTACAAAGTCAAATTTCGGATATGCAGGGTCAATGTATTGTGCAACAGATATGGGGCTCATCAACATTACAGGGCATATTCTTCTCAAAAGTGCCGGTATGCTCTCAAAGAGCCGACGTATTGACATTCCCCTGCCGCCATTCTTTATTGCCTTTTTCAGTATTGCCACTTCATCATCGGCTGTTTCGCTGTCCGGAATTTTTGCAGAAAGCCTTGCTGTAAGTTCCTCAATTGTAAGTCGACGGAATTTTTCAAGCTCAGTATCAAATTTCCTTATAGTTTCCTCAAAAAGTGAACCCTGGAACTCCGCAAGAGCAGGATTTTCCATTATAGTTTTAACCGCAAATCCGCGGCATATATCGCATTCAAATGCTTTTGCAAGGTTATCGGAGGGAATTTCTCCGTCAAGATAAGCTTTTACTGCATTTCCGATGCCGTATTCCTCAAGACGGCGGCATAGCGCCATAATACCCGTCCATTCTTTGAGCATCGATAATTCAGAAATAATACTGCTTATCTGCCCTTTTGTATTGACAATCCAGTTATCACCGTAAATTTTATCTGGTGAAACAGCATATTTTTCTTCAAGCACCATTAAAATATCACAGATTACATTATATTTTTCTATGAATAATTCGGCTTTTGCCCTATTTTCAGCTTTTCTCTGCGCAGTACCGAACAGGTCGGCCACACGCTGCGAAATATGCTGTTTTTCCGCTGTATCAAAGGGACCTTTTTCCATTTCAGAACGCAGCTTTTCTGAAATTACAACAGCTTTTTCAGCTGCGTCCCAGTCTGTATTTTCTCCCATAAGCAAGCCTGTGTGGCTGCTGAATATTTCAGCGATTGCTGCAGGAATATTGTTTACAGCTTCCGTAAGAGTCTTAAATCTATTCAGCTTATCACAGTATTCCCCGAAATTTTCCTTTGTAACGGTTTCAGCAGATTTAGCGTGAGCATTAAGGGATTTCACAAGCTTTCCGCTTTTCATAAGCTTTGGAATAATCCAGCTGCTTTGTGCGATTTTCCACTCTGCAAGGGCATTTCCGCTGTCAAACCCGAAAACTGACTGCTCAAACTGCGAAAGGATTTCGAATTTCACACTTTTCTGCTCTTTGCCACTTGATATAAGTGCTTTTACAGTTTCTGCCACTCTGTCCCAGCCTTCGCCGTACACCACCTGAGGGAGTATATCCCCTTCATAAAGTGACGTTTCAAGAATAGCAGACACAGCCTCAGTATGTGCATAGTCTACATCATTTTCCCCCGAAATATCAGAAAGATACGTTATTTCGGAATTTATTTCGTTAAGGCTTTCTGCAAGCTTATTCAATTCCAGCAAAATGCTTTCGCGTATTGTGGGATTATATTCCCTCAGTTTACAGCATTTCAATGATGTTCCGCTGACATCTCCGAAAGACTTTCCTGCCGCCGCAAGCTTTTCAAGTTCATCTATACACTGTGCAAGGCTTTCTTTGGTTACTGAACTGAGAAATTCATCGGAGAATTTCAGCTTTCCGCCGTATTCGGCATTTTTCTCATATTTTACTACAGTCTCGTAAAGAGACATACCATAGTTTCTTTTTTTGTGTATTTCCTTTGCCGCCGTATTAAGTTCACGGCGCAGAGAAGCCACTCTTTCAGCCTCTGCCGAATACTCTGCAGATGAGGCATTTTTGCTTGTACTCAGCACATTGTCAAGCTGATTGAGAACATCCCTTTTACGAGATTTATTTGAATGAAGTTCAAGACAGAATGGTGCAAGTCCAAGCTTTTCAAGTCGTTTCTGCACAACTTCAAGAGCTGCCATTTTTTCAGCTACAAACAACACAGTTTTATCGTGATAAAGTGCATTTGCAATTATATTTGTAATTGTCTGAGATTTTCCTGTTCCCGGCGGGCCGTGAAGCACAAAGCTTTTGCCCTGGTTTGCAGCATACACCGCCGCAAGCTGAGATGAATCCGCAGATAGCGGAACCGCAAGCTCAGAAGGCATTACGTTTTCATCAAGCTCCAAAGGAGTTACGGATAAACTGCCCTCTGACCATTCCTTTTTACCCGATACAAGACTTGCTACAACCTTATTTTTTATAAGGTCATCAGAACGGTTGCAGATATCGTTCCACATAATAAATCGGCTGAAAGAAAATTGCCCGATAAAAGCAAGCTCTTTGACATCCCAGCGAGGATTCGCCATAACTGCCTGACGTATAACGCTGAAAATAAACGGAATGTCTACTCCCCTCTCGTCCTCTGGAAGCTGATTGAGCCCTATATCTATACCGTAGTTCTGCCGCAGCATTTCAAGAAGCGTTATATTAATCTGCACAACCTCATCACGAGGCTTTATGGTATACATTCTATCCTGAATCTTTCGTGTTATATTCACTGGAACAAGCACAAGGGGGGCATATCTCGGTTTTTCACTTCTGTCCGTTTCGTACCATTCAAGAAAACCAAGAGCAAGATATATGGTATTTGCACCGTTTTCTTCAAGGCTTACCTTCGCCTGACGGCGCAGCTTTGCCATAGCCTTTTCAAGCTCAGATTCCGACAAATATGTACGCAGACGATGATTTTTCAATTCTTCCTCTGCAATAGCGTTTATATGCTCTCTGTCATTTTCAAGAGCAAATAGTTTTTCATCTGCTGTTTTCAGAAATTCATCAGCAGGTGCAGCACATACGCTGAATTCACCGCCCTCGGAAAGCTCGTCCTCCAGACGGCTTAAATCGGCAGTTATTATCTTAACACTTGACGAAGTACAACGGAAATTAAGCAGACTATTACGGAGACTTAAATCAAGAAGCCTTCTCTCCCACATTTTCTGCTTTGTAAGCCCCTCAACAGGAACATCAAGTCGGATATCACCCACAGAAACTATTTCATTTGGAGCATTTGTTATATCAGATTTCTTTCGCTCACCATAGTCAACAGCTCTGAATATACCTGCTTCGGCTATACGTGAAGGCATCGGTCGAATACCGCTTATTCTTGTACGCTTTATATCAACTGCATATGCGAACTTTTCTGGTGTAAGCTTTGAAATTCCGTGAGCTTCCGCTGTATCAAAATCCACAGCAGCTCCTGCAGTGAAGTCTGTACACTCAACAACGGAAATTACATCTACGCCCTTTGCAGTCCGCTTCGAAATTGCAGAATAATCATACTGTATACAGTCAGGAAATGACTGTTCTTCAAGCCAGCAGCCCGCAAATGCGTGTCCATCAGTAACAATAATCATCGGATTAAGTCCGATATATTCAAGACAGGAACAATAAAGCACAGCAAGGTCAAGACAGGTTCCGCTCTTAGACAGAAGCACATTGTCCGGAAGCCGCACTCTCTGAGCCGTTTCATAGCTTGCAGGAGGCGGTGTATAGGCGATGTTTTCAGCCTGCAATGCTGCATAAACTGATGCTATCTGCAATTTAACCACATTTGAGCTTTTACTCTGATATCCTGTAAAAGACGGATCACCACACCATTTATTAAGATACCCTGAAGCCTTTGAAATAACCTCAGATATTTTAGGATGATTAGGCGTTAAAAATGCACCTATCATTTCAGGCATAAGCAGTGACCCTGTCCACTGATCATAGGCAAGAAGCTCCATATTGTCCGTAACACGGCATATAATTTCTTCTCCGCAGACAGCCTCAACTGTAACACATCCAACGATTTTCTCTGTAAGGCCGAAAAGGTATTCGGGATGTAAAACAATATTTACAGGTGATATTTCAACTGTCTCCCCTGCCGGTATATCAACTGTAACCTCATACCCAGCCGCAAATGCAGGTTCAAATGTTATCTTCAAACGGAGGTTGTGCAAATCTCCGCTGCTGTTATTACTTATTGTGATGCTGCGGAATACAGGAATATAATTCTGCTGCATAGCAAAATTAATCTGTTTTACCGCTTCACAGCCGATTGTAATTAAACTGTCCATATCACACCTCTGATCGCAAAACTAAACATACATAATTTATTATACCATATTTTCCTGTGTTTTACAATATTTTCTGCAATTTCTCTTCCGACTTTTTTTCATTAACAGGGTAAAATCCTGTGCATTTTAACAGAAACTATACCTTATATATGTTTTTTAGCGTTTTTCTCTTGACTATAAAACAAAAAAATGGTACAATAATAATATATGTCATTTCACTGATTTATGAGGTTTGATTATGTCTGAAATAAACGTAACCCTGCTTGCACATACTCCTGACGCTGAGAAAACCGTTGCCACAGCTGCAAAGCTTTGTTATTCAAGCAGCGATATTGCTTCACTCCGTGATGGTCTTACAGATGAAAAAATTGCAGATTTCATCAATATGCTTGTTTCTATCGGTCACGAAAGCGTTTTAGAACACGTAAGCTTCACTTTTGGCATTGAGGGGATATCCCGTGCCTGCTCACATCAGCTTGTACGCCACCGTATCGCTTCATATTCTCAAAAAAGCCAACGATATGTCAACGAAAACGGCTTTGAGTTTATAACGCCTCCTGCAATTGAAAAAAATCCAGAGGCAAAAGCTGAATTTGACCGTGCAATTAAGCTTATATCCGAAAGCTATGATAAAATAGCTGATATTCTAACAGAAACTCATACAAAAAGCTTTATGGCAGAAGGACTTGACGAAAGATCTGCCATATCAAAGGCACGCAAGCTTGCCAATGAGGACGCGCGTTTTATCTTGCCAAATGCCTGCGAAACGAAAATTGTCGTTACAATGAATGTACGTTCACTTTTCAACTTTTTCCGTCACCGCTGCTGCAATCGTGCACAATGGGAAATACGTGCTGTTGCCAATGAAATGCTGAAACTCTGCTTGCAGGCAGCTCCGAATATTTTCAGATATGCAGGCCCCTCTTGCGTTGCAAAAGGCATTTGCCCCGAGGGTAAAATGACCTGCGGTAAAGCTAAGGAAGTCAAGGAATATTTCGCTCAGTTTATAAAGGATTGCGCTGATGCTTGAATTTCGCAGAATAACGCTGAATGATAGGGATAAAGTCAATAAACTCCTTGCTTTTTCAGATTTCAGAGGCTGTGAATACAGCTTTGCAAATAATCTCGCCTGGTGCAGACTTGCTGATTCACAGATATGCTTTTACAAAGATTTCTATATTGTCTGTGCTTTTGGAACCGAAGATAATATCCCCACATTTATCCTGCCCTCAGGCAAAGGCGGATATCGCGAAGTTATAGAAGAAATGAAGCGGTTCAGCGAAAAGAATGGTTATCCTCTCCGTTTATGCGGAGTTACGGAAAAATCCCTTGAAATGCTCAATGAGCTTTATCCTGATGCATTTTCTGCTGAACTTGACCGTGACGGATCTGATTATATTTATCTCCGTTCCGATCTTGCAGAGCTGAAAGGCAAAAAATTTCATCAGAAGCGAAATCATCTTGCCAAATTCAACCGCATTGAAAGTGAGTTTTCGCTAATATCTGAAATGGATTTCGATGACTGCATAAGCTTTATTGTTTCCGATTACAACAGCAGATTCGATGAAAGCACAAACCATTCTGCCATTGCTGAGCAATATGCTGTAAACACCTACTTCAACAACTTTGAAGAATTGGGATTAAATGGCGGTATTATCAGAATTGACGGAAAAATCGCCGCCGTGACTATCGGAGAAAGACTGAATTCAGATACATTCTGCGTACACATTGAAAAGGCTGATCGCAGCTTTGATGGTATCTACACAGGAATATGCAATAAATTCGTAAATGTCTGCACAGAGGGATTTACCTATATTAACCGCGAAGAAGATTTAGGAATTGAGGGTTTGAGAAAATCAAAACTTTCATACCACCCTGTTTTCCTGTTAAATAAATATATTGTCAATTTCAAATGAAAGGATTAAAATTATGATATACGTTTATCTTGCAAATGGTTTTGAGGAAATAGAGGCTCTTACTCCTGTTGACCTGCTCAGACGTGCCGAAAAAAAGGTTATTACTGTAGGTGTTGGCGATAATATTATCGTTAGCTCCCACGGAATACCCGTTGTAACTGATACAATCGCTCAGGAAGCTCCCCTTACAGATGAACTTGAAATGATTATTCTCCCCGGCGGTATGCCAGGTACACTCAATCTTGAAAAGTCAGATTATGTACAGGCCGCTATTGACTTCTGTATGGAAAAAAATATCACTATCGGTGCTATCTGTGCCGCACCCTCTATTTTAGGCCACAAAGGACTGCTCAATGGTAAGAAAGCAGTGTGCTATACAGGCTTTGAAACTCAGCTTGATGGTGCAGTTATCGGTGATGAAGCTGTTGCCATTGACGGAAATATAATTACTTCAAGGGGTGCAGGAACAGCTATGGAATTTGCCCTCACCCTTGTTGAAAAGGCTGTTTCCGAGGCAGAACGTAAAAGACAGTATAACGCTATACTCTGCAGCTGAAACAGGTGGTATTATGACTAAAAAAGAACTCCGTCAGCACTTTACTGATATACGCAAAAACACTTCTTGTCGAGAATTTGATGTTCTTATAACCGAAAGGCTGAAAGAGCTTGATATATTCAACAGCGCCGATACAGTCCTGCTTTTCGCTTCATACTGTTCCGAACCTTCAACCTGGGATTTTGCCGAATCACTTCTTGAACGCGGCATACCGATTGCTTACCCAAGATGCGGCTGTGACGGCGAAATGACCTTTTACAGAGTAAAATCAACAGATGAGCTTCATATCGGCAAATATGGCATTGCTGAGCCTGCAGGAAGTATTATGGATATTGCGCAGATAACTGACAAGACAGTATGTATTGTCCCAGGTCTCGCATTTACAACAGACGGCAAGAGAATAGGCTATGGCGGCGGGTATTACGACAGGTTTCTATCAAAAAATCCGAATGTGTATACTATAGCCCTTGCTTATGAAAAATGCATTACCGATGATTTACCCACAATGGAGCACGACATAAAAATCAAATCAATTGTAACAGAAGAAAGGATGGTTCTCTGCAATGAGTGACAACAAAGAAATTCTCAATGACATTCTTAATGATGCTGCTGAAAACGATGCTGAGGGACTTGAAAATGCCCTTGAAACAGCTGATAGACTTGATGAAATTGAAGATAACAATTTCAGACAGGTTTATGAGGAAGTATCAAACGAATATCCCGAGGAAGCTGAAATGCCGCAGGGATATTATCAGCAGCAATACAATTCCCCCCAGAGGGATATGAGATATGCCAATCAGGCACCTCCACCAAGACGCAAGAAGAAAAAGAAGAAGAAAAAGAAGCAGATAAGCCGTCTGCCGGGAGTACTAATACTTGTAACGCTTATTTTCGGCATATCCACAATCCTTTCTATTGTAATAATAAGTTACGGTAAGGATATGCTTGGTATAGGCAAAAACGAGGATACACACGTTATTGTTATCCCCGAAGGAGCTACAACAATTGAAGTTGCACAAATGCTCTTTGAAGATGAAATAATCAAATCTGCAAAGGCATTTGAACTGTTTGCAAGTCTGGGTGATGAAAAAGCTTACGTTGTCGGCGAACACTTTGTACGCCCAAATATGCCTTATGAAGCAATTCTTGACGAGCTTACCAAAGTTCCAACAGAAGAAATGGGTGAAACAGTGGAGATTACATTCCGTGAAGGTATTACACTTATCGACGCTGCAAATCTCCTTGAAATGAACCATATCTGCGACGCTGAGGACTTCATTTTCTACTTCAACTCAGGCGGATTCGGTATTGACTTTGAAGAAAGACTTCCCAGCGATTCTTCCGTAAAATTCCAGAAAATGGAGGGCTATCTATTCCCTGATACCTACTTGTTCTACGAAAACAGCAAACCTGAGGAAGTATGTCAGAAGATTTACTACAACTTTGATACAAAGATGAACGGCGAGTTCAGCACAAGCAAAAAGACCTACAGCACACGTTACGAGCGTATGGAGGAACTTGACCTCACACTTGACGAGCTTATCACAATTGCTTCAATCGTCCAGATGGAGGCAGCAAATACAAAGGATATGAAGGATGTTGCCGCTGTATTCAGAAATCGTCTTGATAATCCCGATATATTCCCCAAGCTCCAGTCTGACCCGACTTCCAACTATTCAAACGAAACAATCCGCCCGAATATTGAATACTACAATCAGACAATTATAGACGCATACGATACCTACAAGAGCGCGGGACTTCCTCCGGGAGCTATATCCAACCCCGGTATTGATGCCATTGACGCTGTTCTTACAAACAAAAAGACCAAGAACTTCTACTTCATCGCTAACATCAGAACAAACGAAACATTCTTCTCCGAAACTCTTGAAGAACACGAAGCTAAACAGGCTGAAATTGAACAATATTATATTGATAACCCTGTGGAGGAAGAAGAATAATGAGTTTACTTGAAGTCCTTGCTCCTGCAGGGGATGAAGAACGCCTTACCGCTGCTCTGAATTACGGAGCAGATGCCGTATATCTTGGACGCAAACAGTTTGGTATGCGAGCTTCACCGATGAATTTTGATTTTGAACAGCTTGTAAAGGCTGTAGATGCTGCTCATCAAAAGGGTGTAAAAGTATACCTCACCTGCAACACACTGCCCAGAAATAACGAACTGCCATTCTTTGAGCAGTTCGTTAAAGAAGCTGTTGACGCTAAGGTTGATGCTCTCATAGTAGCTGATATAGGCCTGCTGATGCTGATTAAGAAATATGCTCCCGATATGGAGATACATATTTCAACACAAACGGGTATTGTAAATTATGCTACTGCCCGCGAGCTTTATAATCTCGGAGCAAAGAGAATTGTTCTTGCCCGTGAGCTGTGCTTTGATGAAATAGCTGAAATACGTGCAAAAACAAGTCCTGATTTGGATATTGAATGTTTTGTACACGGTGCAATGTGTGTTTCGTTCTCGGGCAGATGCCTGCTGTCACAGTATCTTGTAAACCGCGACGCTAACCGCGGCGAATGTGCACAGCCTTGCCGCTGGGGTTATCACCTTATGGAGGAAAAGCGTCCGGGACAGTATTTCCCCATTTATGAGGACGAGAAAGGTACATATATTCTCAATGCAAAGGATATGTGTATGATTGAACATATAGACAAGCTTGCAGAGGCAGGCGTTACAAGCCTTAAAATTGAGGGACGTGCAAAATCCGCCTATTATGTAACTGTTGTGACAAATGCCTATCGTATGGCTGTTGACGAGTATATGAAAAGTCCCTACAGCTTCAAGCTCCCCGACTGGATAAGAGATGAGGTTTACAAGGTAAGCCACAGACAGTACTGCAACGGATTTTTCTTCGGAACTCCCGAAGAATCTCAATACTACGAAAACAGCGGGTATATCAGAAATTATGATATTGTTGCTGTTGTTGACCGCTGCGAAAACGGCACAGTATACTGCACACAGCGTAACCGATTCTTTGCAGGTGATGAAGTGGAGCTGCTCTCCCCTTCTGCTAAGCCTGTTATTATGACGCTTGATACTATTTTCAATGAAAAGGGTGAATCCGTAGAGGTTGCAAATCACGCAATGATGAAATTTTCTTTCAAATGCGATACTGTTTTCCCTGCGGGTACGGTTATCAGAAAAGGAACATTAGAAACCGAATAAATACAAAACTCCCCGATCTCAACAAATCGGGGAGTTTTTTCAATTAAGCAACATTGTTCCAATAGCAAGATATGAAGCAAAAATCATCCACAAAAGGTAGGGAACATTGAAATACCCTGCCTTTTTTCTTATGGAGAGGAACATACAAATCATAATTCCAACGAGAATAGTAAGAACTACAGCCACAACTGCCGCAAGTGTAAGCAACTCAAATCTGAAAAAAATAATACTCCAGGAAAAATTTACTGCAAGCTGGACAAAATAGACAAACAACGCGGACTTACTCCTGTAGCTGTCGCTTCTGTATATCATATATGATGTAATGCCCATTAAGGCGTACAGAATCACCCATACCACAGGAAATACCCAGGCAGGCGGTGCTAACGGTGGCTGTATAAACTCCGTATACAAACCGCGGAAATCTCCTGCAAGCAGAGCAGAAACTGCTCCCACAAGCTCGGCAAAGACGATAGAGATAATAAGCTCGGTAAAACTGAATTTTTTCATAAAATGCACCTCATAGTATTGATGTTACATTTTATGATTATAAGTACTGAAATATTACTTCACAAGGGGAGTAACATTATTGAATATTGCGTAAAACTTAACAGGAATATGCTTATCAATATGACATTTTCCGAAAAACCACTTATCATATCGGCAGGTTTTAGTTATTTCCTCAAATAAAGCGTGTACCTCAATACGCTGAAATACATCAACACCAAGACAATCCTTTACAGATGCAGGCGGCTCGTGAGTTATAACATAGTCAACAGAATAATTGCTTGCTTCAAGATTATGAACAGCCTCCATTATTTCATCATGAGTAGGCTGTTCACGCTCCCACCAATCGGAATCACAGCGGAATTCGATATCCTGACTGTGACCGCCACCGAATGTAAAGATTTTCTTACCCTCAATAGTATAAATCTGTCCCCTCATAAGGTGTATGAGATTAGGAGCAATTACTCTTGCCATACCACCATTCCACGTACTTTCGGGATATTTTTCAAGCAAATCAAAATTTTCATGGCACCCATCGATAAAGCAAATGGTATAATCAAAGGACATAAGCTTTTTCAGGGTAGCATTCTCTTTTTTGGAGCCATCCCAGATAAAACCAAAATCGCCGCATATTATAAGTGTATCACCACTACCCAGTTTTTTAAACTGAGGGTCCTTGAATCGAGAAATATCTCCATGTGTATCACCTGTAACATAAATCATTTATTGCTCCTCCGTTCATAACATATAACAGAATTATACCATAAAGTATAAAAAAAAGCAAGTAAAATTATTATTGTGGTTCTCTATTGCTAAATCAAGTTACAACCTGCAAAAATACAAAAGCAGAAAGAAAATTTATCAAAGAAGGAAAATATATGAAATCCGTCGCATTTCAAGTTTTCCTGACATTGAAAAGTTTTCTTTCTGCCAATTATCTTATAATTTAAGGCAACAATAAGAGCCTTTATGCTACTACTCTATTGATGTACTTATTCCACATCCATTGAGCCGAAATCTTTTTTATAGTGTTTTTTGCATACAATATAGAAACACAAACCAAGTAAAGCCCATCCGCCAACGATTATCCACTCCTGAACTGTTAATGTACAGCCTGAATTAGGGATAAGATACATTACAACCATAAATCCTGATAATACTGAAGCTGCTATACCAACAAGTTTATAGTGCTTTATCTTGAAGGGACGGTGCATATCAGGCTGTTTCTTACGGAGTATCAGAAAAGACATAGAAACTATACAATATGCAAGGCAGCAGGCAAAGCTTGCTGCATCGGATATCCATACAAGCATTGTTTTTCCAAAGAAAGGTGCTGCAAGTGAAAGAATGCCGATAAGAAGCAGTGCATTTACAGGTGTCTTATGCTTAGGATGCAGATTAGAAAATCTGCCGGGAATCATTTTAGCTTCAGCCATTGAGTATATCGCTCTGCTTCCGCCAATCAGGAATGAATTCCAGCTTGTGACAACACCGCAAAGTCCGCCAAGAATTAATACCTTAGCCATTACAGAACTGTTGAACACTTTTTCCATAGCAGTAGCTGTTACAAGACCTGAACCTTCCATAGCAGCTTTTATACCATCAGAATTCAGTGCAAAACCAACGGCAAATACAACAAGGCCATAAAATGCAACAGCGGAAACAATGGATAAAAGCATAATCTTAGAAATCTTTTTCAACGGAAGATTTATTTCCTCTGCAACCTGAGGAATTACATCAAAACCAAAAAGGAAGAATGGCGCTACAACAGCAACTGAAAGGATATTCTTTATTGAACCGATTCCTTCGCCCACGATTGTCTGACCTTCCAGATTTTCAGCAGAACCATTAATCGCAGATGCCACAACAAGAATAATACCTACAGCAGCAATAGCTATTGTCAAAACTGTCTGGAAAACTGATGCTGCTTTAATTCCGACAATATTAATCAAGAGGATTGAGATTGTAAACAAAGATGCAACAATTATTCCCGACAGATAAACATCTGAGCCTTCAATTGTATACATATAACCCTGAGCAAACGAAGGGAAAATATACTGCATAATCGCAGGAAGTGATACAGCCTCAAAACAAACAACACCGATATAACTCAGTATAAGCGCCCAGGTACATATAAACGAACCTGTCGGACCGAACGCTTTATAGCTGAATACGTGTTCTCCGCCTACTTTAGGCATTGCAGGTGTTAATTCTGCATATGTCATTCCAACGAAATATATCATTATGCCGCCGATAATAAATCCGATAATAGTACCGATTACACCGGCTTTTTCTATCCAGCCACCGGATGAAACAACCCAACCCCATCCAATCATTGCTCCAAAAGCAACAACAAGAATATCAGTCGCGCCCATTACTTTCTTAAACTTTTCCTTTTTCATAAAACACCTCTTTTATTATTTCATCAAATCAGGCTCATTCCAGAGATTAAGCTTTGTTCCGATACCAGCTTCAACTGCTTTATTATAACAATCATAAGCCCAAGCTACGTCCTCAACAGGCATTCCGCCTACGGCATAAACAATTATCTGCTCATCGTCTTTACGGCCGTTATGCTCACCTACAAGAATACCGCCGATATCCACGATATCCTCACGATTGAGCTTTTTCTCGCTTACTGCGTCAAAAAATCCCATTCCAAGAAGTGTTGATACGTTTTTCTGTGTAGGAACAGGATATCCTGTACCCCACCCCTCGTACATTTTATAATTATCAGCTACGATTTTCACATTATCAGCAGCTAAAAAGTCTGTAGAAATCAGCAATGCTGATGCACTGATTACAAGTGCGCCTTTCTTAACCCAAGCCTGTTCAATACGAGGATTATCTTCAAATTTAGCTGCATTTGATGTACCGAAATAAATTATATCAGAATCACGGCAGGTATCTTCAATTGTATCGCAAGCAACAACTGATTCAAGTGAAGGGTACTTTTTCTTAGCGTAATCAATGAACTTATCAAGGCTCGCCTTACCGCGTCCTTTTACCTTGACAACCTTAATTCCAGGCTGTGTTTCCATTATTGCATCAAGAGTATATGTTGACATAACACCAGGACCGATAATACCAAGAATCTCTGGATTATTCTTTGCGAGATGCTTTGTACCCACTCCGGCAGCTGCTGCAGTACGCATTGCACTGAGTACATTTGCAGACATATATGCAATAGGAGCGCCTGTGTCAATATCCATCAATGTCATCATAAGAATAGAACGTGGAAGTCCCTTATCCTTATTTGTGTGATGAGAACCATAGGATTTGATTCCGAACATATGAAATCTTCCGCCAAGATAAGCAGGCATCGCCATAAAGCGATAATCAGGAGCGTGAACAGGCATTCCCTCTATATCAGACTCCTTTGGAAATGAAACACGTATACCGTGTTCATTGGCGTCCTCACCGCCCATTCTGTAATCACCCTTGTAAAGAAGCCCAAACATATCCTCCATAGAAGTGATACATCCTGCCATATCCTTTACGCCTGCATCCAGCATATCCTGTTCATTAAGATATAAAAAATCAATTTTGCTATTCATTTTAATTACCTCTCAAATTCCTATTTCTGAAGGATCTATAATATCATTAAGCATACTGTTGCCATTTGTATCAAGGACTACTAATTCCTTATTAACAGCATCTATTATTTTTACTATTTCCTCCTTATTTTTAACAACACATAAAATATAAGTAAGGACAGATGCAAGTGTACCCTGCATAGACTCTTTAATTTCTTCACCTTCTGTATGCATCTGAAGCATATGAAGAACTCCATCCATAGCCTGAATTGTGTCAAATCCTTTTACAGTTTTAATAACACCGGGTTTTAATGAAGCAGTTACTGTAATAGCATATCCATCAAAATAAGGGTTACTCTTTTCAATTTCACTCTGATCCATACTTCCGCTAAGTGAAAATTTAATTAATTCACCTATTCTGTTAAAATTAGAAAAATATTCAACATACTTAAATGAGAAACCGCCAACTAATCTGTATCCTATTTCGTGGACATACATCTTATTATCATCCTCATCATAGAAACCTTGGAAAAACGCAAATCCATTTTTCATATTATTCTCATCAAAGAATGTTTTGATTGCACCATCAACTTCTTTCATCCATAAATCAAGATGTCTGGATGGACATATCATACCCCTTCCTACAGGTGCAAGATCCTTACTAACTTCTGTAACAAATCTGTCACCAAGGCATGTGAGATAATAATTTCCGTGATTCATTATGTAGTACGCACTGAATTCGTTGTGTATATTCATACATTTTTCAACCAATACTTTTCCGCTTGGCGAAAACGACAGCGCTTTTTCAACAGCATCAAGAACTTCATTCTGTTCATAACACTTAACCACACCTCTTGAACCACTGTTATCTACAGGTTTAATTACAACAGGTACCTTAACTGAATCAAGTTCGGCTACATAGTTATCCTTATTAAGTTCCTTCCACGGCACTGTAGGAACTCCAGCATGTTCACAAGCAAGCTTAAACTTATCCTTATTGATACACATATCTATATTTTCAGCATCGCCCCAAAATGGCTTACCAAGCTTCTCACAAATCTGCTGACAATACGGAAGCAGCATATCTACAAATCCTGTAATTACACCATCTATCTGCTGTTCCTTGCATAATTCAACTACTGCATCAACATCAGTAGCATCAACCATAAAGCTATAATCAGCAATTTCTTTTGCCGGAGAATCAGCTCTGTTATCTGTAACATATACTACTACTCCAAGTTTATGAGCTTCCTTTACAATTTCACAAGCCTGACGCACGCCACCAAGCAGCAGCAGTTTCTTTCCCTTAAATCGGTTCATAAAAAAATCCTCCTGAAAAAATATATTATCATATTACTTTGCTAAACTATCACAAACATTATATAACAAAAAACTCTCAGGCACAACCGACCATCGGTTTACCTGAGAGAACAAATTATTCTATAAATTTTCTGTTTTTCGCAACCTTTTTCAAGTCATAGACCTCTTTTCCCATACGCTTTTTTAACATTCTGAGAAAAACAGATGCATCCAATAAAGAATCATCATCTGCAAGGAGATATTCAATCATACCATTTCCTATAGGCTCTGCATACAATGGTGTGAGTTCTGTGATATTTCCGATATTAACTATCTGGTCAAAATATTTCTTTGGAAAGAATACAATGGGTACAGCACAGTGTTTTTCTGTCCCACTTTTAAAGCTTTTCACCATTTTATGCTTATCATAGGAAATAGTATTCTCGCTGTCCACTGCATCTTTTTCTATTGCAAGTACCGATATACCGTACATTCTCGACATTGCACGCTGAAAATACTTTGTCAGATTAGGGCCATATATAAAAGGATTATTGTATATAACCATAGTATTTACAGCTGTAGACGGTATATTTTCACCATCAGCAAGAAATATCAGTCTAATACCATAACGCTCTCCATTGCCGATGTTTGCCTCGATATATTCTTTATCCCTTGCAGAACAGGATATATATATATCACCTATTCCTGCAAGCATAAAATAACTGAGATAAATGTAAACCAACGGTTTACCATAGACTTCAGAACCTGCAAAAATATCATCGTTTTCTTTCAATAATAAAAAACCCTGCCACGATTTTTCAAGATATGTGATATTTCCCTCAAGCAGGTTATCAACGTCACAATTTAAAATCAGGGAAAGTTTTGTGACTATGGATACATCGGGAATAGAAAGCCCTCTCTCCCATTTTGATACAGCCTTGTCTGTAACATTAAGACAATCTGCCAGATCACGCTGTGTATATTCCGCTTGAATTCTGAGAGCTTTTATTGCAGCTCCTATTTTTACCGCATCCATATTTTCACCTGCCTGTATAGTTATAATACATTATCCCCAACTATTATTTATCTTCGGATAATTCGCATATAGTATCTGCTATATATTTTATATCATTAATATCATACCTCTGATCACAAGGCAGAGGAAGTATATTATCCACCATTCTGTATTCTGTACTGTCTGTTTCTGTTTCATTCAGCAGATTTGGCCACAAAGTGGGAATATATATTTTTTTCTGCTGTAATGCCTTACGAAGAGCCGCGCCATTGCTTACCATAAGAGGATACGCAAAGGCTCCCTCAGCTTCTCTTAATTCAAGCTGATTTATATTGCCTAACATTTCATTATATGCCTTGAAATTCTGTGTTCGTCTTTGTTTTACATACGTATAATCAATCCCGTGCAATAGGTTTTCTGTCAGTTTTGACATCTGCTTTATGGGTTCATCTGCAAACATATGATTATTCATTGAATACTCAGAATAAAATTCAGAAGCGCTTCTTTCGTAACGTCCAAGCAAAAAATGCATACGGTCAAAAGATTCATCCAACGGAATATCCTCGTTAAGATTTACATCTGTATAAAGAAATGCTCCGTCGGCTACTCCGAAAAATTTGCGGCACGTATATAAAGTGTCCGTATTTTCAATGGGTTCTTCAAAATACGCCTGTGCATTATCAATAATTACTCTGTCATATTCTTTTTTTAAGCCGCATAAATAGTCTTGTGTAAGCTGACCGTAATAATTCATTACATATAACCATTCGTCATCTTCAAGCTGAATCTGCTCAGGCATAAACTTTTCGTTTATATGATAAAAACGCAGTTCCACACTATATTTTCGGCATAGGTCAAATACACTGTCGCACATAAAATATGGAATCAAAAGCTTTTTTATGTTTCTGGCTTTTATGAGATAAGCAAGACAATTTCTTCCGCAGTTTAGAGCTTTTGCCCCGTTATGAAGCATTGGAAGCCTGTATGTATCCAGTTCAATATATCCGCCGTATTCCTTCATTTCCTTCACCATACCCTACTGTACTTCAATTTTAATATGCTCATTTATTCTGCCAAGGATTTTTGCCATATTTTCCTTTGTGTCAAATTTAAAGAAAACAATTCCGATTGCTTTGGCTGCATTGTCAAAATATTCAACGGGATCTCCGTCTTTCTTATAAACAGCCTCCCGTATAATATATGGCTTGATTTCCTCAGAATACCATACACCTTTAAATGTTCCGTTTTTGTCCGTATGGAGATTGTGAGTTGCATAATACGGAACAGCTTCGCTGCACTCCAACAGAGGAATCTCTCCCATTGCAGCTTTTACGGTCATCTCAACAACGTCAATACCGAAAATATAACCCAGCAAATCAGGAATCATATTTCCGCCATTTCTTGGACCTACGTCGATAGGCCACACTTTTCCGTTTTTATCTACAACAAGCTCAACATTCATTGCACCGCTGTTGATATCAAGCTTATCAACCATAGCCTGTAATGTATCCTTGACTGCATTAAGTGCTTCATCTGATAATTCAGGTGGATAACTCTTTCCAACGGGAACAAGAGAATTTACAGCAGAATCTCTGTGGCAGTTCAATAATCCCCACATTATTACTTTTCCGTTCCAGATGAAAATATCTCCGCCTATAAGATATGGATGAGCTTTTTCAATATATTCCTCAATTATTATACGCTTACTCCTTGAGAAGGAAAATGCAAATTCAAGAGCTTCATTAAGGTTGTCCCAGTTTCTTAAAACCGTTGCTCCCTTGCTTCCTGATGAATCTACAGGCTTGATAATTACCGGCAGATTGTACTTCTCTGTGTCATTCAATGCCGTTTCTATATCACCATAGCCACAGGAAACAGGTGTGTTAAATCCGTTTTCCTGCAGAAACAATCTGAATTTGTCCTTGTTGCATAGTATTTCAGTGGAAATATACGGATTTGTATGAAGTCCAAGCTTTTCAGCTACGTAAGCAGCTGTGGGGGCGGCTGGGTCAGAAGCATAGGCAACAATGCCGTCAATACCTTCTTCCATCGCAACTTTAAGTATTGCCTCCTTATCTGTTGTACTTAACAGATAAAACTTATCAGCAGAATACTGTCCCGGATTATCTGTGAGAAAATCGCAGAGTATAGTGTAATACCCCAGACGCTTTGCTGTTTCAATGGCAACTACCTGCTGTGCAGAGCCACCTAACAATAAGATTTTTTTCATAATAAATCCTCTTCTTTCAACGGAATATACCTTTATGATATCTCTATAAAAATTCAATTAAGGCATTTTATAATCATTTTTATTATACACCATTTATAAAAATATGTCAATGTTTAAAAAGAACACTCACTGTTACTGTACCACATCTCATTATTTCTGTCACCATTGTTCGTCTGATAATTATTGTTTATTTCCTGTTCTATATATATAACGCACGAGACCCCCAAAAGGTCACATTTTTTTGCAAAGTTTTTATATATAAATTTTTAAAGCTATGTATATATAGATAATATACATAGCTTTAGTATGTAGAAAAAGACGTATTATATTTAAAGGCGAGCAATGCTCGCCCCAGTCTATCGAAAAAGTTACAACAAGATATTTATAGGGGACGCTCTCTCTTGCAGAGCGTCCCCTCTTTTCAAACATTCCTGCGGACTGTTTGAAAATTCACCCCTTGCAGGGCGCTTGAACGCTATGCGGGACGCTGTCCCACACCCTGCCAGAGGCGCTGCCTCTGGACTCCGCCAAAGGGCAGTGCCCTTTGGAATCCCACCTTAATTGGGCTATTATAGTTTTTCGACACGCTCAAGCGAGCAATGCTCGCCCCTACAATCTTTTTTATTGCTTCAAAATCAAATCCCTTATCCTCAACCTGTTTTTTCAGCTTTTCCTCGACTCTCTCCATTATTTCGGGATATTCTACACTAAAGAACATTTTTACATCCTCTGCAAAGTTAAATTTATAATTTTTTATTATACAACTTTAATTCAAATTTGCCAAGACTCAAAAAAACTGATGCCATTTTTTGACATCAGCTTTTTGCATACCTATATTCCGCTGCAAAATGCAGCTATTTCACTTTTTCGTGGCCCAACATTTTCTTTATTTTCTATAGAACATAATCCAAGTCTATCACAGCTTTCAATTTCCATATGACCGTAAAAATGCTCAATAGTTTGAATTATCCTTTCACATTCTTTCATATTTGATCCAGTACGCAATGCAATGGAATAGCCCTTTTTGCCGCCGCTTATAGTGGAATGAGGTTCATGTGTATTGCACCAAGGTGTACATCTGTCAATAAATGCTTTGAATTGTCCCGGAATATCTGCCCAATATGAGGGGGAAACTGATACTATAATATCTGCCCACTCAAATTCATTTATAATTTCGGATATATCGTCATTTATGACACATTTTGCTGTATAATGGCAGCTGCGACAGCCTTTGCAAAAACTGAATTTATAGTCATCTATACATATTGTTTTCGTTATATACTTTTTTGACAATTCGTCTGAAACTATACTGACAATTGCCGCCGTTGCTCCTGTTCTGACGGGACTACAGTTTATTATAAGTGCGTTCATAATTGATTCCTCCTCTGCAAAGTTAAATTTATAATTTCTTATTATACAACTTTAATTCAAATTTGTCAAGACTCAAAAAAGCTGATGCCATTTCTGACATCAGCTTTTTTATACATACCAATGATACTTTAATCAAACAATTCTAAATATTCAAATCCCTGTTCAAAAATATCATATACAAAATCGCCTTCTTCTAAATCTCCGTCGTCAGTCACCACAACTAACTCGCTTGTTTCAGGGTCTAATAAAAGATAATCAGAGGAAAGTGAAAGACTTGCAATTATAATATAATCTTTTCCTTCGTCAGTATCAATAATCAGATTTTCTATACGCAGATTTTCCAGACTATTAATCCATTTGTTAGCAAATCTTCCTCCGTCTGAAAGAGCTAACCAATCTTTATACTCCTGAGGCAGCTGTATATTATGTTTCTTTTCCCAATCTGATATTTCCTCTTTTGTTAAAGGTTCATAAAGGTCAAATCCTGTGTTGATGTTATCGCTATTCCCCCTTAATTCAAGCAATTTTTCATACATTTCAAGCATAGGATTATTCTTTTTATTTTCTTCCAAAAGTCTTTCCTTGCGTTCAAAGCGGATTACCTTTTTTTCAAGATAACTTATTACCTTGTCTAATATTTCTTTTTCAAAATCTTCTATTAAAGTATATTTATATCTTTCCTTTTCAATAAAAATTTCTCCTGTGTAAGGATTATAATACAGACATTGATGATTCAGCCAGCCAAAACAACTGTGGCAATTTTTGTAATGTTTATATTCCCTTGCCAGCATTTCTTCCTTTGTTCTTGAATACAGTGAATTTGTAGTTGATTCAACATCGAATCTATTGATATTAAAATAACCTACAGTCGAAGAATAATCAACGCAAAAGCCATTTGTACGAGTCAAAATCGTTACAAAGCTTTCAGGCAAAGAAACTCCATTGCTTTTGCACCACTTTCTGATATCCTCTTTATTCAAAGGTTCGTTAGTCTTAAAATACCAAAATTTGTCAATACCTGCCAATTTCTCCGATAAGGAAATAATATATTCAAATTTATTCTTCATAGATTTTACTTTGTCACGTGGAAGTTTAGCTACAGGTTTCGGTACTGTAGGAGTATCAGACTGTTCATCTTCTATACCAAGACTTTTTTTATAAGCTTTGTATTTCTTTTCATTTTTCTTGCTATAACCGATAAGCGTGTCGGGATTCGAATTTATTATTAACTTGAAAATACTCTTTATATCTTTTTCATCTCTTACCTTAAAAAGTGTATCAGATCCATCAAAAAAATATATTACAACACAATAATCGTCACTTGTTGTTTTCGCACCATAAATCCAGAATACCTCTGAATAATCAATAAACAACGGTTCTGAAACTACTCTCATTAAAGCATAATTAAGCCCCCAACTGACTATTCCGTAATATTCACGTTCAAAACTTAACCCTGCATCCACATCCTTTTTTATTGCTTCAAAATCAAATCCCTTATCCTCAACCTGTTTTTTCAGCTTTTCCTCGACTGCCTCCATTATTTCAGGATATTTTACACTAAAAAACATTTTTTACCTCCTCTATAAATTCAAATTTATATTTTTTTATTATACAACTTTAATTCAAATTTGTCAAGACTCAAAAAAGCTGATGCCATTTCTGACATCAGCTTTTCAGTTTATTCTGTTCTGAGAGCCTCAACAGGGTCTTTTCTTGCGGCAACTCCTGATGGGATAAGACCTGCAATAAATGTGAGGAACATACTGATTCCTACAAGAATTACAGCAGCCACAGGAGGAAGTGTTGCGTTAAGTGTATCAAGGCTTGTAAGTGAATGAATTATGAGATTTATTGGAATATTTATGAGAAGTGTTGCTCCGATACCGATAAGTCCTGCTGTAAGTCCCACAAGGAGAGTTTCAGCGTTGAATACTGTCGATACATCGTGCTTTGATGCACCGATTGCACGGAGAATACCGATTTCTCTCGTTCTTTCAAGAACTGAAATATATGTGATAATTCCTATCATAATTGAAGATACAACAAGTGAAATTCCTACGAATGCAATAAGAAGATATGCAATACCGCTGATAATACTTGTAATGGATGACATCAGCAATGCTACCATATCTGTATAATGGATAACATCTTTTTCATCCTTACCCTTGTTGTAATCCTTGATAAGTGCGGATATATCGTCCTTATCCTCGAATGTATCAGCAAAAATTCTGATTGTTGTAGGATCGTCAAGGTCTGCCTTTCCAAGCTGCTTCATTACTTCGTCGTGACTGTACTTGGAAATTTCCTCGGGTGTGTATTCGTCACAGATAAGTGCATACTGCTCTGTTGTAAGCTTTTCTGCTGTAAGAGCTGCGGCAAGGTCTTTATCTGTCATAGCTGCAAGTCCTGCCTGTACCTGTGCGGCATACTGCTCTGCAAACTGAGTTCTCATCGCTTCCTCTGCGAAGGTTTTCATATCTTCATCAGACATTGAAGCCGCATAGGACTCAACCTGCTCGCCGCTTACACCGATTTCAGCCGCATATGTTGTCTTGATCTGCTCAATGAATGCTTCTCTGTCAAAGTCAGCCATCATAGCTGTTACCTGTGCATTCATCTGCGCTTCATCGGGCTGGGACATAATAAAGCGATAAATTTCAGCCTTCTCCTTATTATCAGCAGCCTTGATATATGCCTTAGCTTCCTCAGCCTTTTCAGCAGGTGTAGGTTCTGTATAGTCGTCTGTCATGAACTTTGTGCCTGTGATGAGATCATTTTCTTCATCTTCAAGCTGTGCCTTTACAAGCTCTGACTCATTTGTCTTGTTTATAGCGTGCTGTGTAAGCTCTGCTGTATATGCCATATAGCTTGAAATCATTGCATTCTTTGTATCCTCATTGGGACGAATAAAGCCTACAATTTTAACCTCTGTACCGATGTCATCAGAAGTGAAAAGCAAATCCATTCCTGTTTCGGTTTCCGAAAGATTTGCAACATTGCCTGTTTTGGCATCATACTGGTAATTTTCAAAGGGGAGAATCATCTTGAACTTCTTGTTCATTACCTCATCAAGAGTCCATTCTGTCTGTCCGTAGTCCTCGATTGATTCCTCGTTCATAACAGCCTTGATATGCGACTGGAACTGTGCAGGGTCTTTAAGTCCCATTGCGTAAAGAATAAAGTCGGGGATTTCATTATTGCGTGTGAGAACTACAACAACTTCATCGTAATTCTCCGGCCAGTGTCCCTTGACTATCTCGTACTGATTTTTTACAATATCATTAACGCCCTTGCCGTCCTCGTTTGGAAGCATTTCCTCCATAACGTTCATACCCATCATCGACATTTCAGCCGATGCCATTGAGCTGCCCATCATAGTTGTTACCATATCGCTGTTGCCCATATCGAATGCATCGGTATACAGCTCCATAAAGTCAACCTTGAGTATCTCGCCGTTGGGGTCTTCTGTATAGATATTCATAGGGATATCGTATGTGTATGCAATTGCTGTGGAATTTTCTGCAATACCCTCATCAGTTTCAAGGAAGGTCTTGAAATCCTTCATATTGTTTATCTGCTTTGCCGAGGAGTTCATTGAATTGAACATATCATATACCATTGTGTTGGAATACAGCTTATCGTCCTCAAAAACCTTTTCTTCATACTCCTTCTGACTTTCCATCATTGAAGCAAGCATACTTGCTGTATCGGCATTTTCTCTGTTAATCTGCAAGGGATATGAGGAAAGTGTTTCCTCCTGAATATCGTTGATATAATTATTTATACCAGTTGAAAGCGAAAGGATTGTGGCAATACCTATAATACCGATTGAACCTGCAAAAGCTGTAAGAATTGTACGTCCCTTTTTTGTCATAAGGTTGTTGAGAGAAAGGGAAACGGCTGTTCCAAATGACATTGATACACGCTTTTTATTCTCTTTTTTCGTTTCTTGCTTTTTCTTAGGCTTATAGGGATTTGTATCGCCGATAATCTTGCCGTCCTTGACTTTTACAATACGGTTTGCATAATCCTCAGCAAGTTCTGGGTTATGAGTTACCATAATTACAAGCTTATCCTTAGCGATTTCCTTCAGAAGCTCCATTACCTGTACTGATGTTTCACTGTCCAATGCTCCTGTAGGCTCATCGGCAAGGAGAATATCAGGGTTATTTATCAACGCACGAGCAATTGCAACTCGCTGCATCTGACCGCCTGACATCTGATTTGGTTTCTTGTTCAGCTGATTTCCCAATCCGACCTTTTCAAGAGCTTCTTTAGCGCGTTTCTTTCGCTCCGCCTTTGAAACGCCTGATATAGTCAGTGCAAGCTCAACATTGGCAAGAACTGTCTGATGAGGGATAAGATTATAGCTCTGGAACACGAAACCGATAGAATGATTTCTGTATGCGTCCCAATCTCTGTCTTTATACTGCTTTGTAGATACACCATTGATTATAAGATCACCCGATGTATAGTGATCAAGACCTCCGATGATATTAAGCATTGTGGTCTTACCGCAGCCTGAATGTCCTAAAATAGCCACAAATTCGTTCTGACGAAATGTGATGCTCACACCGTTAAGAGCTTTGACAACATTTTCCCCGCTTCCGTATGTTTTTACTACGTCTTTTAACTGAAGCATAAAAATAATCCTCCTTTTTTCTTTGAATACGACAAACAACTTACCCCCGTTGCTTATCTGTTCTTATATTATAGCACATTGACGAAAATTTGTCAATGAATTTGGCAAACTTTCACAATCTTATCACACAAACTTAATAGACGGTCGTCTGACAACGTGTGACGTTACATAGAACTTGCATCTTGATTTTTCTCATAAGATATTGTATAATATTCTCGGGTGATAAAAATTATGAAATACAACAATATTATTTCGGCTCAGTTTGTATCACGTCCGAACAGATTTGTTGCAAATGTAAAAATAAACGGTATCGAAACAACAGTCCACGTAAAGAATACGGGCAGATGCCGCGAGCTGCTTCTCCAAAATACCGTTGTGTATCTGGAGAATTTCACAGAAAATCCACGTAACCGCAAGCTAATGTATGACCTTATTGCCGTAGAAAAAAATGGACTTCTGATTAATATGGACTCTCAGGCTCCAAATAAAGTTGTCCGTGAAGCCCTTGAAAGCGGCACAATCCATCTGCCTGATATGGGAAAGCTCACTGTTATCCGCCCGGAAAAGACTTACAGTGAATCACGTTTTGATTTTTATATCGAGGATGAAAACGGTAAGAAAGGTTTTATCGAGGTCAAGGGTGTAACCCTTGAAAACAATGGTATAGCCGCATTTCCCGACGCTCCGACTGAAAGAGGAGTAAAACACATAAACGAACTTATCAAGGCAAAAAATGAGGGATATAACTCCTACATCCTCTTTGTGGTACAGATGTCGGGTATGAAATATCTTGTACCCAATGACACTACCCATAAAGCATTCAGAGATGCTCTCCGCGCTGCTAATTCCTGCGGCGTCTATGTGCTTGCTTACGAGTGTTCCGTTACTCCCGACAGCCTTTATGTTACATCTGAAATTGAAGTAAGGCTTGATTAAGCAAAACAGCTCCCCGTTGTTTATGGGGAGCTGTTCTGTTATTTATTTGCATCGAGCCATTTCTGCATATCTGTTTCTTTGCCGCCTGTCGAACAATAAGCATAGAATTCAAGGATTTTCGACGCGTCAGAAGCATCCGCCGCGCCGTCTGAGTTAACATCAGCAGCTTTTTTCTGCATTTCAGTCAGCGTTGTTGCTCCGCCTATAGACATCGCGGCATATTCAACAAGAACTGCTGAAGCGTCAGAGGAATCAACTGCTCCGTCGCTGTTTATATCACCGAGAGAATTGGCAGTCACGTTATTGCCACAATCGCAATAACCGCCAATTGCAATATAGCCGTCAACATAAGCAGGTATTTCTGCAAGTGCAGGACATTCACCAATGTCATCTTCATCTGCTTTAAAATTATTATTGTATTCCTCATTATAAATTCCCTGTGTGAATGTATATGCACACATCAGCTTTTCTTCTGCGGTTACCTCTTTTCCGACAAATAACGGACTGCCTGTAGCTGTATTTCTATAAACAATATCGAAATAATACACATCACCCAACTTTGCATCTGAGGGAAGTGTAACATTAAAGGACCACAAAACGCCATCCATACCATAATTTTCTGTAGCAGCTGTAGATAAAAACAGAGCTTTTTTGTCATCATATTCGTTTAATTTTGCAAATCCAAATAAACTTTCCTGCGTTGTGGCATCCACATTTCCAACAGCATCGAGATTCACCTGAATACGCGGGTCATATTCAACGTAAAATCCTGTTGTACAATATTTAGCGTCAGCACCTGATACCATAACATCAATCTGATGAGTTTTTCCTGCATCATCAAGAGAAACAACTTTTTTAGTTAATGTAAGTGTAGGCTTATCAGGAGAACAAGCAATTTCATCCGCAGAAAAACCGCCGTCAGCAGTATTTGCTCTTTTTGCTGCATTGGCTGCTGTATCATCTGCTTTTACATCCAAATTATAACACAAATAAGAAGAACACATTAAAGCAGCTGCAATTACAGATTTAATTTTTCTAATTATTTTCATATAATCCCCCTTGAAGTGTTATTTCTTCTTTTTGTCCTTATCAACCTTAGGCACCGCATACATCGGTTTAAGTGGCTTTGAACGGCTTTTGAAAAGCACATAGGCATAAATGCAGAGGATAATATACAGAGAAGAAAGTATACCCGCAAGAATCAGTGCCTTGGAAAACCAGCTTGATTTCAAGAATTTCTTGGCAGCATATGTGTTATATTTCAACGTTGAACGCTCAACATCGGAAACCGCAATAAGCTCCACATCTGCCAGCTTTTCACCGGAATATTCAAGAGTAACCCTGCCCAGAGCATCTCCCTTTTTAACAGGAGCCTGGAGCTTTTTGTTGTACCAGGTAATATTATCTCTGCTGATAAGAGCCAAATCCACTTCATCGTGCCAGAGAAGTGAAATTTCCTCGGCAGGTCGGGCAAGAACATATGAACTGCCGTCTGCAAGATCTACAGGAAGCTCGCCGAGCTCCGCTGTTTCGGCAAGAACTACCTGATATGCGAAGTGACCGAAAGCCCAGTTGAACATCTGCTTAGCATCATCAAGATGATAAAATGCTGTATTTCCGTCCTCATCGTTAATTGGCGCTCTCATACCGATAACAAGATAATTATGACCATCTCTGCCAGCCATTGCTACGATATTTCGTCCGCCAAGTTCAAGATTTCCCGTTTTTATACCCTTTGTTCCTCTGTAATAGTAATTTTCATTTTCCTCATCCATCATTATATTGGAATTGAACCAACGCCATTTTTCCTCTATGGGATGTCTGTCAAAATTCGGTACAGAAGGAGTATAAATGTAAGTCGCACATATATCTTCAAAATGCGATTTATTAAGAGCATACTGCGTGAGAATCATCATATCCCTTGCTGTTGTATACTGCTCTGCATTATACATTCCTGTGGCATTTGTGAATTTGGTTGAGTCCATACCAAGCTCAGCAGCCTTTTTATTCATCATCTCCACAAAAACGGATACATCTTCACCGCCTATGTGATAAGCAATTGTTTCAGCGGCTTCAACAGATGATGTCAGCATCATTGCATATAGAAGGTCGTTATAGGTAAGAACATCACCGTCAAGAATATTTCCATAGCGGAGGTCATCCGGATATTCTGTGTTGTACAGATAGGAGTAAACATCCTCCTCAATTGTGATTTCCTTTGCTAAATCAGGACAGTTTTCAATACAAACAACTGCCGTCATAATGTTTACAAGAGGTCCCGGCATCTGCTTTTTATCTGCATTTTTTTCGTGGATTATTGTATCACAATCGAGATTAAGCACGATTGCAGAATCGCTGTACAGCGTTCCCCTCATTGTAAAATTAACCGCCTTTGTTTCTGTAGGCTGTACAAAAGGGATTATAACCGCCGCAGCTGACAAAAAAGCAAGAAATTTATTTTTCATAGAAAAAATCCTTTCAAATAAGCATATATATTTATTATAGCATATTTCCTCAAAAAAATAAAGTCTTTTTTAAAATAAAATCATATAATTATTAATAACTGTTGAAAAACACTCAAAATTATAGTATAATTAAATATTAAGACAACGCGTAATTAAAAGGAGTTATTCTTCTATGAGGAAACTAAAAGGAATAAAATTAAAACATCGTAAAAATACCGAAAACAGCGTAACTGTACAGCTTCCGCTGCCATCAAAAATTATTCTCCCTATGTCTATGCATATGGGTGTACCCTGTACTCCCCTTGTAAGAAAAGGTGATACAGTAAAAATCGGACAGAAAATCGGTGATTGCGAAGCACCATTCAGCGTCCCTGTGCATTCATCGGTATCAGGTACAGTTACAGCTATAAACGATTATCAGACATCTATGGGAACTGTTTGCAAGGCTGTTGAAATCGAGCCTGACGGCAAACAGGATATTTCAGACGAAATACAACCTCCGGTTATTACCGATAAAGAAAGCTTTATCAAGGCTATCCGTGAAAGCGGAGCGTGCGGTATGGGCGGAGCGGGCTTTCCTACGCATATAAAACTGAATCCCGCAAAGGAAATTGATACCCTCATAATAAACGCAGCTGAATGCGAACCCTATATAACCTCGGATTACCGTGAAATGATTGAAAATACAGACGATGTTCTGAAAGGCATCAGACTTGTAAAGGATATTCTTGGAATAAAAAGCGTAAAAATAGCCATTGAGAAAAACAAACCCGAGGCAATAAAAAAATTTGAGGAACTGACAAAACCTGACAGCGCCTTTGACATAGTAACCCTCCCCTCAGTTTATCCACAGGGAGCGGAAAAAGTTATAATATACAACACAACAAATCGCATTGTCGAGGAAGGCAAGCTGCCTGCAGATGTTGGAGTTATCGTTATAAACGTGTCAACTGTAGCCTTTATTTACAGGTACACACAGACCGGTATACCCTTTATAACGCGTCGTATTACCGTTGAAGGAAACGCTGTCAGAGAGCCGAAAAATATTTTCGCCCCCATAGGTACACCCTTTGCGGATATCCTTAACTTCTGCAATACTGATATTGATAAGCTTAAAGCTGTTATCTCAGGCGGCCCGATGATGGGTATGTGCATACCCGATATAAATATGCCCGTATTGAAAACTACCAACGCACTTCTTGCCTTTGATCACTACGACGACAGAAAAACCTCCGCTTGCATTCGCTGCGGAAGATGCGCCGATGTATGTCCTATTAATCTTATGCCTGCCGAAATCGACAAGGCATACAGAATAAAGGATATAGACGATTTAAAGGCTCTTAAAGTTCTACTCTGTATGAATTGCGGCAGTTGCACATATATTTGTCCTGCCAACAGAAAACTTGCTGAAACAAATCAGCTTGCCAAAACAATAATCCCCAAAAATTGAGGTGAAATATGAACAGACTTTTAGTATCTCCGTCCCCACACGACGATAATTACACCAAAACCTCTGATATAATGCTTCACGTATGCATCGCCCTGCTCCCTGCACTTGCAGCAGGCTGTATCTTCTTCGGACTTCGTTCCCTTGCAGTTGCCGCCGTATGCGTTGTATCAGCTGTTGTATCTGAATACATATGCCGCAGACTTATGAAACGCGACAACACCATAGGCGACCTGTCAGCCGTTGTAACAGGTATTATCCTCGCTTTAAATCTTCCTGTGTCAATACCCCTTTGGATTGCTGCTCTCGGCTCATTTATTGCCATAGCCGTAGTAAAACAGCTCTTCGGCGGCCTGGGACAGAATTTTGCAAACCCTGCAATTACTGCACGTATCGTACTTCTTGTAAGCTTTCCTGCTGCTATGACAAATTGGGTACTCCCCTTTGAATGGAAAAACGGCGCAGATGCTGTAACAGGCGCAACTCCCCTTGTGTTACAGGGAATGTCCGCCGATGAACTTGCAGAAATAAACCAGACTATCCCCTCATACCTTGATCTTTTCCTTGGAAACACCGGCGGATGTCTTGGTGAAACAAGCGCTCTTGCTCTGCTTCTCGGCGGACTGTACCTTATAGGAAAAAAAATCATTAATCCAGCCGCACCGCTTTCATTTATCGGATGTCTTGCACTTCTCTCACTTATTGCAGGAGGAGATCCTCTTTACGAAATACTGTCGGGCGGCGTATTCCTTGGCGCATTCTTTATGGCTACAGACTACGCTACAACTCCAATATCTACAAAGGGAAAGATCATATTCGGTCTTGGCTGTGGAATTATAACCTTTGTTATACGCAATTACGGTTCATACCCTGAGGGAGTTTCCTATGCCATACTCCTTATGAATATCCTTACTCCATACATAGAACAACATACTCGTAATAAGATTTTCGGAGCAAAGGAGGCAGCAAAAAATGAAAAGTAAAATTATGCCTTCTCTGGTTCTGACAATCATTTGCGCCGCTGCTGCGCTTCTTCTCGTATTTGCATATGAGCTTACAAAGGAAAATATTGCAGAACAGAAAACGATACGTTTCAATAAAAGTGTTGAGGCTCTTTTCGGAGATACGGAATGTACACTCATTGACAACAATTTCGGTGAAAATTCAATTCTTGCAATTGCTGTTACTCCCGATAAAAAAACTGCTATACAGGTTTCCGCTGACGGTTATTCCAAGGGCGGTATAAATATACTCGTAGGTATTGATGAAAATGGTACTGTCAGCGGTATTGAATTTGTTTCCTTAGGAGAAACTCCGGGACTTGGTACAAAAATTCGCGATAATGAAGATTTTCGCAGGCAGTTCTACGGTGCATCTGCTCCTGATGTTCAAATTGATACAATAAGCGGTGCTACTTTCTCATCAAAGGGATTAAAAAATGCTGTAGATACCGCATTAAAGGTCTATTCTGAAAATAAGGAGGTTATTCTCAATGGCAGATAAAAAAAATCCCCTTTTAAATGAAATCACCAAGGGTATCATTAAGGAAAACCCCACTCTTATTATGCTTCTGGGTATGTGTCCTACTCTTGCAGTAACAACTCAGGCGGCTAACGGTATTGGTATGGGACTTGCTACAACATTTGTTCTCTTAGGCTCAAATATTGTTATATCTGCCCTGCGCAAGGTTATTCCCGACAAAGTGCGTATTCCTGCATTTATTGTTATAATCGCAAGCTTTGTAACGCTTATAGGATTCCTTCTTGAAGGATTTATGCCCTCACTTTATGAAAGTTTGGGAATTTATCTAACACTTATCACTGTAAACTGCATCATATTTGGCAGAGCTGAAATGTTTGCAAGTAAAAACGGTGTTCTTGCTTCTGCCTGCGATGCAATCGGCATGGGAATCGGCTTCACCCTTGCACTATTTCTTATGGGTTCAATCCGTGAAATAATCGGTGCAGGACAGTGGATGGGAATGAATATTCCCGTACTTCACGACAACCCTATGCTGATATTCATTATGCCTGCAGGAGGCTTTTTCACTCTGGGCGTAATTATTGCTATGGTAAATAAACTTGCCAACAGAAAACCTCCGCTGGAAATCGAATGCGGCAGCTGCGACAACTGCCCGATGTCGGGTAAATGTGAAAAAAAGGAGGCTGAGGTATAATGAAAGCAATTGCAGCAATTATTCTTTCAGCTATGCTGACAGATAACTTCGTACTATCAAAATTTATGGGAATATGCCCATTTTTAGGCGTTTCGAAAAAGCTTGACAGCGCTTCGGGAATGGGCATAGCAGTAACATTTGTTATGATATGTGCGACTATTGTTACATACCCTATACACTATTTTATACTCGTTCCGAATGGGCTTGCGTATCTTGATACTGTTGTATTTATTCTTGTAATCGCTCTGTTCGTTCAGCTTGTTGAAACTGCTCTGAAAAAGCTTGTTCCGCCGCTTTATAAATCCTTGGGAGTATATTTGCCCCTGATTACCACAAACTGCGCTGTACTTGGTGTTACCGTCCTCAATATCGACAACAACTACACTTTCGTACAGTCAATTGTAAACGCTCTCTTTGCAGGTCTTGGATTTATGCTCGTACTTGTAATCTTCTCAGGTGTTCGCAGAAAAATGGAATATGCCGATATTCCTGAAACGTTCAAGGGTGTTCCTGCAACACTTATCGCAGCTTCTATTGTTTCCATAAGCTTTATGGGCTTTTCTGGACTATTCAGCTAAGGAGGGTGCAGATATGACATATTTGATACCCGTTATTATTCTCGGAATATGCGGCCTTGGCGCAGGAATTCTGCTTACTATCGCTTCAAAGGTGTTCTATGTTGAGGTGGATGAAAGAGTAGAAAGAATCAATGCCGTACTTCCACAAGCAAATTGCGGAGCCTGCGGATATGCAGGCTGCGGAGACTATGCAGAGGCTATTGTAAACAATAATGCTCCTACCAATCTATGCCGTCCGGGCGGCGCAGAATCAGCTGAAAAAATCGCTGAAATTCTTGGAGTTGCTACAGCTGATGTAACTCCTATGACTGCCGTTGTTCATTGCAGCGGTGACTGTAATACCGCAAAAGTTCAGTTTGATTTCGGCGGAATTCAATCCTGTAAGGCAGCAAAACGCTTTTACAGCGGGAATGGTATGTGCAAATTCGGATGTATAGGTCTGGGCGACTGTGCAGCAGTATGTGACAATAAAGCAATTAAAATAGAAAATTCTCTTGCAAAAGTAAACCCTGCACTTTGCAGCGGCTGCGGACAATGTGCCGCTGTATGCCCGAATAATATTATATCGGTAAAACCAAAATCCAAAACAGTTGATATTCTTTGCTCCTCACAGGACAACGGAAAAGCAACAAAACTTGCCTGTTCAAAGGGATGCATCGGCTGTAAAATGTGCGAGAAAAAATGCCCTGTAGGAGCAGTTACAGTGGTCAACAGCCACGCTGTAATCAATTACGACAAATGCACCTCCTGCGGCGAATGCAAGGCTATATGCCCTGTAAAGGCTATAGGGAACCTCTAATACCAATCCCTGAAACAACAGTAGACAAATCTAGTGGCATAAATGCTGTATATCATCTTTGTCTACTAACATTTTAGGGATTGGTATAAAAAGTAATAAAACACTCAAAAAATCGCTTGTAGTTATAACAGGCGATTTTTTTGCGGATTGACAACTTATGCCAAATGATGTATAATTAAAGAAAACCCGACATATTCAAACGTCTTCCGAATCAAAATCAATACTTCCTGAGTAAAACTGACAATTTAGCAGGATTTATCAACAGGAATTGGTATCAAGTAGTAAATCAAGGAAGTATCAGTGTAAGGAGTGATTAACTTGCATAAATATGGTATATTTATCAATCACAGACATGATCATTGTCACCTGGCAGGTAGAATATACGATTTTTTCAATGCTAAAGGAATCAAGCCGTTTTTGGATATTTATTCATTAAGACAAGCGGAATACAGAAAAGAAATTTTTAAACTTGCCGCAGAAACACCGTATTTTCTCTGTGTATTGACAAAAGAATCATTGGATAATTTAAATCCCGATGATCCAAATGATGTATATTACAATGAACTCAGAATAGCCTTTGAAAATCAGATTGACAAGCAACCTGATGGAAAGGTAAAAATATTGGTAATTGCAGATGAGGACTTCAAATTTTCAGATATACGACCATCAGATGATGCAAGAATAACCGATCTTATCAGTAAAATAGAAGCATTGCAGTATTATCCTATAAATATGCGCAATTTCTATGATGAATTAGAGAAGCTATACACCAACGATATAAATCTCGAACTGTTGAATAATGTAATTAACTGGCGCGAACAGGCAAACAGAAAAAACAACGTATTTATTACATCACGTATGGAACTTGAAGAAGACATAGCCTCTCTCAGAAATAGATTTGGAAACGATTTTGTTGAACACGTATTAAGAAAGGAAAAATTCAACGCCCCACATCGAGTAAAACAAATAAATATGTCATGCTATGCCGCCAGTTTAATTTTTGCCCCCGGCCGCAATCTTGTAGACCAGCAATCATACGATTATGGTATGATGTTCAACATCTTCTCTCAACTTCTCTATGACAACGAATTTTCAATGACAATAATAACAAATGCACCCGGTTCGCCGCCTACAGCTGACGCAATCAAAACAAACAAACTTGGCAATGATGCCTTGGCAGATAATCCGAATGCAATATTTCTCGTATCATATGCAAATATATGCAAACTCCTTGAAAACGAACCATATCATTCAGCAAAACAGGAAAACAGATTTAAATATCTGCTGACCAAAAACATTCTGCCGTTCGCTTTTTTTCAGATAATATACAAAAATGAATGGCGCGAATTCAATCACATAAAAATCGACTTATACACAGAAGGAGTACAGTTCTCAGCCAACAGAAGAAGTATGATAATTTTTGAAAAGGACAATCCGGAAACCTATCGTTTTTTCGAGCAACAATTTGCGCATCTGAAAAACAGAGAAAAACACGAAAGTGCAAAGCTTATTAAAAGCAAGCACAATGTATGGATTGAACAATGGAATAAAATTTCATCTGAACTGAATATAACAGAGGAGAAAATATGAAAATAATCAGAAAAGAAGAATTAGATAAAGCCTTAAATAAGGAATTCAGACAATACCTTACAGGGCATTTATCCCGTCCGCAGCCATTTTTGCAGCACATAGAAGATGATATAGAAATTGGGATTTCTTACTACAAAGAATTCACAGCAGACACACCTCACGTTCATCCTATAGCTACAGAACACGTGTACGTACTTGAAGGAAGCATCAAGGTAAAACTACTTGACGGAAGTAACAGAGAAGAAGTTATAAATAATGGTGATTTCTTTGTATTCTCCCCCGGAGTACCTCACGCAACAAAAAATACAGCGAATACAAAAGTAATGTTTATAAAATCTCCGGGCGGAAATGACAAAACTCTGGTAGAAATTGATGAAAGCACAAAAAAATGGCTTAAGACCTGGGATTAATACCAATCCCTAAAATGTTAGTAGACAAAGATGATGAGCAAAAATGCTGTATGTCAAGGCGGACGACGAAAGCATACTGCCGTATGGTGAGGATGTCCAACGATGACATACGGCATTTATGCCATTAGATTTGTCTACTGTTGTTTCAGGGATTGGTATAAGCTGATAGCGCTCATTAAACAAATAATTTTAGGGAGAAAGTTTGAGGGAGTCACTTTTGAAAAAGTGACTCCCTCAATAAATTTCAATAATATTCATCAAATTCTGAATTATACCGTCTTTGGGATGTATATAATAATCATATACAAGGTATAATAAATTTATACAGAAAAACTTTGCCAAAAAATGTGACCTTTGGGGGTCTCGTGCGTTATATATATAGAACGGCAAAAGAATGCCTTTACATAGATTTCAGCTTATTAACAAGCTCCAATATTTTATTCTCAATCTCTTTGATTGTTTCAATAAAAACCTCATCGCATTCCCCTGTAGGGTCAGGGAGACCCCAGTCATCATCAAAAGCCCTTCCAATATATGGACAAGCCACACCGCAGCCCATAGAAACAGCAATATCAACATCAGGGATATCACTAATTGTCTTGCTGTATTGGATAAGCTCCATATCAATTCCGTAAAGCTGTTTCATAAGCCTTACCGCGTCCTGATTTATCTGCGGTTTAGTTTCCGTGCCTGCGGAATAGCTTTCAAAGACACCACCGCCAAAATGCTTACCGAGAGCCTCAGCAATCTGACTGCGGCAGGAATTATGTACACAAATAAAAGCAACCTTTTTCACACCACACACCTCATTATTCATAATCGGCAATAACGCTTTCGAGAAGCTCAACAGCCTTATCAGACATGTTCATTTTACCACTACTTTCTAAATTTACGGATATATAACAAAACAGGACCATATTTTACAATACAGTCCTGTCTATAAGCGTGCCTGAAGGGATTCGAACCCCTGACCTACTGGTTCGTAGCCAGTCACTCTATCCAGCTGAGCTACAAGCACATCTCTGTCACAACAATATATATTTTATCACTTTTCGAGACAAATGTCAATAGCTTTCCAAAGTTTTGTATAGTTGACTAATTTAATTCAAATCAAACGAATTATATATGTTATTTTGCTGTTTTTTCATTTTTTGCTTGACAAATGACGATTTTTCCTGTATAATATATAAAGATGTTTACGGCAAACATTAAAAATGAGACATTAGCTCAGCCGGTAGAGCATACGCCTTTTAAGCGTAGGGTCGAGGGTTCAAATCCCTCATGTCTCACTTTTAACTCCGCAGTCTTTATATATGGCTGCGGAGTTTTTGTTTACTCTGCATCCAACAAAACAGGGATATCGCCAAAGTCACGATATCCCTGTTTTATTAGCTATTCAGCATTTTTTCAAACATATCAATATAATCCTCAGCAGATGATTTCCAGCTGAAATCACAGAGCATAGCTCGCTTCACAAGCTCATTCCACTTCTCACCATTGTCATAGTCCAGCTTGGCACGCCTTACAGCGTCAAACATATCATCTGCATTGTATGTCTGGAACGTAAAGCCATTGCCATCAATACCGCCGTTATCGCGCACAGTATCTTTCAGACCGCCTGTTTCGCGTACTATGGGTATAGTACCATAACGCATAGCTATAAGCTGTGCAAGTCCGCAAGGCTCACTCATAGACGGCATAAGGAACATATCCGCACCCGCATATATCTTACGGGCAAGAACAGGATTAAACTCCGTTGTTACCGATACCTTGTCAGGATATCGTCTTGACATCTCGATGAAAAATTCTTCATATATTCTCTCACCGCTGCCAAGTACCGCAAATTTCATTCCTTTAGCCACTATCTGCTCAAACACACAGCGGATAAGGTCAATACCCTTATGCCCTACAAAACGTGTTACAATGCCTATTACAGGCTCATCACCATCACTGAGACCAAGCTCATTAAGCAACGTCTTTTTACATATAGCCTTACCCGAAGTATCACCCTTTGAGTAATTGCAGGATATAGCCGAATCCGTTTCAGGATTGTACATATTCACATCTATGCCATTGAGTATACCCGTCATCTTATCACGCTTAGTAATAAGAATACGGTCAAGTCCGTGAGCATACCAAGGGTCAAGAAGCTCCTTAGCATACTGCGGAGATACGGTTATTATCCTGTCAGCCGTTTCAATTGCACCTTTAAGCATATTGATATAGCCATCATATTCAAGAAGCCCTGCATTATAGGGCGGAATCCCCATAACCTCTCCAAGCACTTCTCTGCCGTATCTGCCCTGATATTCAATATTATGTATAGTGAAGGCTGTTTTAAGCTTATCATACCCCTGCTGATATCTGTAGTACAAGTTGTAATATACAGGTATAAGAGCAGTCTGCCAGTCGTTACAGCTTATAATATCAGGCATAAAACCGATATATTTCAGCATTTCCAGAACAGCTCTGCCGAAAAAAACAAATCTTTCGCAGTCATCATAAAATCCGTACATACCTTCGCGGTCAAAATAATACTCATTATCTATAAAATAATAAACAATTCCATTTCTCTTGGCTTTAAAAATACCGCAGTACTGCTTACGCCAGGAAACATCAACTGTTATACTCGCAACAAAATCCATATCCTCACGCATTTCCGCTGAAATCGACTTATACAGCGGAATGACGACAGCACAGCTATGTCCCTTTTCGGCAATTGCTTTCGGAAGTGAACCGACAACATCGCCAAGACCGCCTGAAGCCGCATATGGTACAGCTTCACTTGCTGCAAAAAGTATATTCATAAAATCAGAATCCTTTCATAAAATTGCCCGCGCTATGCCGTCTGCACACACACGAACCTGCAAATCCGAAAAAAGCAGGGAACGGCTGTCCCCTGCTTTATAACAAAAATCAGATTTTACCGTTTTTATTGATATATACAGGATATGTTTCCGAACCATTGAGAATCTGGTCATCTCTGATTCCAACATTCTTATCTGTAATAATCTCGCTTAATCTGCAGTTACTGCCGATTACAGCACCCTGCATTATTACGGAATCCTTGATCACTGTACCCTTACCAACCTTGACGCCTCTGAAAAGGATTGAGTTTTCAACAGTACCCTCAATAATACATCCGTCGGCAATAAGTGAATTCTTTATATTTGACTCAAGCCCATACTTAACAGGTGCATTGTCGCCAACCTTTGTATAAACAGGTGTTTTATACTTGAATATAGCCTTTCTTGTTTCTGAATCAAGAAGTCTCTTGTTTGCCGCAAAATAGCTCTCTGTGCTGTCAATACGCATAAACAGCTCAGTATGCTCAAAGCCCATAATCTTATATCCGCATTCCTTGTTCTGGAGAATTTCCTTTGTAAAGCTGAATGTATTTCTGCTCATAGAATCGAACACAATTGTCCTGAGAAGCTCCTTGCTGATAATAACCATATCAAGCCACTGGCAGCACTCACCCTTTATTCTGGGAGCAACAAGAACATCATTTACAACCTTATCCTCGTCAAGCTGGAGAATTGTTGTACTGCGGTTCTTTTCACCGTCGTAATATCCCTTGCCATAGATAAGGGTTATATCAGCCTCTGTCTCCTTATGCTGACGGAGTACAGGGTTAAAATCAATTGTAGTAACAACATCGCAGTTGGAAAGAATTACATACTGCGCCTTGGAATGCTCCACAAAGCTCCATATATTAGCAAGTGCATCCAGTCTGCCCTTGTATATTCCTCCTGTCTGACTGTAAGGAGGCAGAAGATGAAGTCCGCCTTTTTTACGTGCAAGATCCCAGTCACGTCCTGAACCTAAGTGATCAAGAAGTGAGCCATAGTTAGCCTTTGTAATTACACCCACTTCAGAAACGCCTGAATTAACATAGTTTGACAGAGGGAAATCTATAAGTCTGTAACGTCCGCCAAAAGGTATAGAACCCATTGTTCTATGCTCTGTCAGATCGCTTACAAAAGAATCGTGCATACTTGCAAAAATAAGTCCGAGTAAATTATAATTAACACTCATATTTTCAAACCTCCCGAAATCAGATATTCTCGCCGATAATCTGCTTAGGCTCTACAGATTTACCGCTTGATACCGTTACATTGTGACCAACAACTGCAATTCCCCAGTTATCGGATTTTTCTGCGCTTTCAGGACTTTTGCCTATATGAGCGTCGCTCTCGATTACGCTGTCGCTTCCGACAATAGCGTATTCAACAACAGCACCTGATTTTATTACTGCACCGGGCATAATGATACTGTAATTTACAACAGCACCCTCCTCAACGGTTACTCCCGCAAAGAGTACAGAGAAATCAACAGAACCGTCAACGTCACAGCCTTCAGCAATCATAGAATTTTCAACCTTTGCATTATTGCCTATATACTGCGGTGGAACGTAACTGCTTCTGGAGTAGATTTTCCAGCTCTTGTCGTGAAGATCAAGAGGAAGTGCAGGACTGAGAAGGTCCATATTAGCCTCCCAGAGTGAATCAAGAGTTCCTACATCCTTCCAGTAGCCCTCAAATTCGTATGCAAAGAGCCTCTGATTGTCGCGAAGCATTGATGTGATAATATCCTTACCAAAATCCTTGGACCAGCTTTCGCCTCTTTCGCGCTTAGCATTAGCATCTTCCTCGTTTTCAATAAGATACTTTTCAAGCTTCTTCCAGCTGAACACGTATATACCCATTGAAGCAAGAGTAGACTTAGGTTCCTTGGGCTTTTCAACGAAATCAGTTACCTTGTTGTTTTCATCACATATCATTATACCGAATCTTGAAGCCTCAGCAAGAGGTACATCAATTACGGAAATAGTACAATCAGCTTCATTTGCAATATGGAAATCCACCATTTTGGAATAGTCCATTTTATATATATGATCGCCGCCCAGTACAACTACATACTCAGGGTCGTAGCGTCTGATGAAGTTCATATTCTGATAGATAGCATTAGCTGTACCCTCATACCAGGAAGCACCCTTCTGTGACTCATAAGGAGGCAGAACGTGAACTCCGCCATTCATCTTGTCAAGGTCCCAGGGCTGTCCGTTGCCTATATACTCATTAAGTACGAGGGGCTGATACTGCGTGAGAACACCTACAGTATCAATTCCCGAATTGGTACAGTTTGAGAGAGGGAAGTCAATGAGCCTGTATTTTCCACCGTAGGGAACGGCAGGCTTGGCTACATTTTTTGTAAGAGCGTACAATCTGCTTCCCTGACCTCCTGCAAGGAGCATTGCCACTACTTTTTTCTTTGTGTACATAATATATTATCCTCCATTTCAACCTTTTTCCGTAAAAAACTCCTGTCAGAAAATGGCTGTTATCATTTATTTATCCGCAGCTGTCTTTTTCTTTGCTGCTGTTCTTTTACTTTTAACAGGCTCGGTATTCACCTTTTCCTCGGTATTTGCAGCCTTTTTCCTTGTAGATGTCTTAAGATACATAACAGAAAGAGGCGGCAGTGTCATCGAAATACTGTTTTCAAAGCCGTGCATAGGTATCTTCTCAGATTTGTAGGATTTCGCAGAAACACCTGTGCCGCCGAACTCCTCAGCATCGGTATTGAACACAACCTTATATGTGCCGCGCTTAGGCACGCCTATACGATAATCATTACGCTGAACAGGTACAAAGTTGCATACAGCAATAATCTCATTACCCTCATCATCTATTCGTCTGAATGCGATTACACTCTGCTTGTAGTCATCGTTGGATATCCAGCTGAAACCGCCCCAGCTATCGTCATTCTGCCAAAACGGCGAATTATCCAGATAGAATTTATTGAGTTTCTTTGTGAATTCCTGTATTCTCTTGTTATATGGATTCTTTTTAGGAAGCTCCCAGTCAAGTCTTGTCTTATAGTTCCATTCGTTATACTGAGCGAATTCCTGTCCCATAAACAGCAGTTTCTTTCCTGGATGAGCCATCATATAGGCTAAAAATGCACGGTATGAGGAGAATTTCTGCTCACCCTCTCCGGGCATTTTCTCAATCATTGAGCATTTGCCGTAGACAACCTCATCGTGAGAAATGGGAAGAATATAATTCTCTGAAAAAGCATAGAAGAAAGAAAATGTTACCTTATCGTGATTGAAAGAACGATATATCGGATCAAGGGACATATAGCTGAGCATATCGTTCATCCAGCCCATATTCCACTTGAAATTAAAGCCAAGTCCGCCGCTGCTTGTAGGCTTTGTAACCATCGGCCAGGCTGTTGATTCCTCAGCAATCATAAGAGCATCGGGATGCAGTGAGAAAATAGCCTCATTGAGCCTTCTCAGGAATTCCACAGCCTCAAGATTTTCATTGCCGCCGTGGATATTTGCTGCCCATTCTCCATCCCGTCTGTCATAGTCAAGGTAGAGCATAGACGCTACAGCGTCAACTCTAAGACCGTCTACGTGCATTTCAGTAAACCAGTAGTTTGCACTTGAAATGAGGAACGAACATACTTCGGGCTTTCCATAGTCAAATACGTGTGTTCCCCAGGCTTTATGTTCTTTTTTTCGTGAGTCTGTATACTCATAACAGCAAGTGCCGTCAAATTCATAAAGTCCCGGTGCATCCTTAGGGAAGTGAGCCGGTACCCAGTCAAGAATAACGCCAATGCCTGCCTGATGGAACATATCAACCATACGGCGGAAATCATCGGGAGTTCCGTATCTTGAAGTAGGTGCATAATAACCTGTTACCTGATAACCCCAGGAACCATCAAAGGGAAATTCAGTGAGAGGCATAAGCTCAACGTGAGTATATGACATTTTTTTCAGATATGGAATTATCTGATTGGCAAAGTTGATGTAGGAAGTGAAAACCTCCTCCTCGCCTGTATTATTCCAGGAATTGAGATGTGCTTCATACACATTCATCGGACTTTTGTATATAGAATGTTTTTTCTTTTCCTCAAACCAAGGTGCATCCTGCCATTCGTACTCGCTTTCATAAATTTTTGAAGCAGTACCGGGACGTGTTTCAAAATGGATGCCATATGGATCTGATTTAAGAAGAATACGTCCATCTTTCGTTTCTATACTGTACTTATAGATATCGAAACGTTCCAGCTTTGAAATCTCTGTTTCCCACACTCCATCGGATATAAGTTTCATGGGATTCTTTAAGCGGTTCCATTCGTTGAAATCGCCGACAACCGAAACGCTTACTGCATTAGGAGCCCATACTCTGAATGTATAGTATTTACCGCGGCCCTTTTTACGTGAATGTACCCCGAAGAATTTCCAAGCTTCAAAATTTTTGCCCTGATAATATAGGTATAGCGGAAAATCATTAGGATTATTGTTATTATTAACTGACATAATTCAGCCCCCTTTGCTAATGACCGATATTAATCCAAAAACTTCAAATAATATCGATTTCGGGCAAACTGCAAATAAGTAACTGCAAAAGACATAAAGGTACAGTTTAAACCCATAAATATTATATCAGAAAATATGCAAATTATCAAGTTTTTTTGCAAATTTGCACAATAATTCAGATAATAGTATAAATATTTGTAGTGTTTTCTGTGCATTTTGCCATACTTTTAAGTTATTTACAGTTAAATTGTTTGCTGTCAAATGTCAATATTCTGTATCCTGTTAAGATTTGTTAATAATACCTATTATGCAACACAATAAAACAAATGTCGTTCATATTATTTCTTCACAATTTTCATTCCGATAACAGTTACATCGTCGGAACGGACAGATGGATTGAAAACCTCCGCCTTAACAGCAATCTCTCTGACTATTTCACTTATCTCCCCTCCCCCGAGAAGAAGCTCTTTTATAAAAAGATAGGCATTTTCTGTTATACCGTCGGAGAACATAATAATTATATCGCCTTCATCAAGCTTCTGTTCGGAAACGAAAAGCTCTGCTTCCTCCACAATTCCGATTGGAAAGACAGGAGAAGAAAGCTTTATCACGTCGTTTCCCCTGCGGATAATCGTAGGAGCTGCCCCCGATTTCACGGAAGTCATAGTGCAGCTGTCAAGGTCTATAATTGCCGCGTCAAGAGTTGCAAATGATTCCTCACGGGATTTCGTCACCATAACGGAATTAACCACTCTTACCGCCGATTCAGGCTTCATTCCGCCGCATACAAGCCTGCGGAACATACCAATTACCATATGAGAGTCCACAGCGGCATTTTTTCCGCTGCCCATACCGTCGGAAAGTACCACATACTGTACTCCGCTGCTGTCTGCGAATACAGACGAGCTATCGCCGCTTATTTCACAACCTGCGGCACATTTAGCAGCTGAATGGATTTCAAGTTCATATACAGGTGGCTGATATAAGCCTAATTTCAGCTCATTCACAGAGCTTACAGAGGCTGAGGAAATCAGTCTTATACCAAGCGCATCTGACAATATACCGCAGATTCTTTCAGCAGATTCCGCAATTTCTCCCGAGCTGAAAAATATTTCTGCTGTAAGCCTTTTGGAAGGTGTATAGCCCGCCATAACACGAAGATACTTTATTTCGTGATTTTTCAGGGCGTTTTCTATCCGCTGTCCCATTGCCGAGGAATAGCTTATATCATTACTTTCTCCCATATCACGTATAATATCCGATATAATTCTGAATTGCTCCGAAAGAAAACGTCTTTCTCCTGAAAAACGCAGTTCCATAATATGATGTGCTGTACGAAGCTTGTAAAGCCTTTCAAATTCATCGGAAGCCTCTTTTCTGCGGACGCAGTCATCGGGTAAGACAGGTATAAGCTCACCTGACGTTTCAAGCTGACCGCACCCACATACACCCCTGCGGTAACATACATCACAGACTTTATTGCTGTACTCCTCTTTTACGCTGTTTTTCCGCTGTGACGCAATAAGAGCCGCTGAAATCTTCCCTGAATCACATCTGACAGCCTCAATAACATCAGAAAGAAAAGCATTTTTTTCAACTTTAACGTCTGCCGAATTTTCTTTTTTACCGATGGGCATAACAAATCGTTTTTCCTTGAAATAAGGAGCAGCAGCAAGAAAGACACCTCCGCCGCTGAGAATGCTGACTGTATAACCAAAATTATAGGAATCCGCCATAAGCAAACTTAACAAGAGGCAGGAAAAGGTATAAAATACTGTAGACAGCAACAGCTTTTCTCTGCCAATAAAACCTGTAACAAGTCCTGCGGTCGGAAGAATAGCCGCCGCTGTACCGATTTCTGCTGAGGCAAGAAAAGCTCCGCTTGCCCCCAATGCGCCGCAAATAACGCCGCCAAATCCTCCATATATATAGGCGCCTGCCGCAGTTATAACAGATATAAGAGCAAGTCCGATATTTATAAAAGGCAGCTCTGCAGAGCAAATTGAGGCAGCCGCAACTATATACACCACTCCCGTCATATAGCCGCTTTTTCCATAAATTTCAAGAGATTTTCCAGCTGAAAGGTTATCATAAAGAGCTGCCGCGGAATAGGCTGTAAAACCCGATATAACACCGTACAAGCCATAAAAAAGAAGCTTTTCGGGAAATTCTCCGATAAGTGCTGATATACCGCACCCCGATAGTATGATAGCAGCAGCAGTTACAGCTCCGCAGCCTACAGGCTGACTGAAAATCCGCGAAAACATTTTCGCAGTGAGTATAACAGCCATTGCAGCAAGCTTTACAATGCATTTTCCAACAGAATCAGTCAACACACATCTCACTACAGCTCCCGCAAAAGCTGCCGCGGTATATGGCAGGCTAACCGCTCCTGCAAGGGATATATCCGCAAAAGAAGCCACACCTGCTATGGTTGTCCCCGAAAGCATAAAACCTCCGCCAAAAGACAGGAGCATTCCCACTGCCTTTCCGAAAATTTTTCCATCCGTTATTTTTTTCATCTTTATCGTCCCCCGTTTTATCAGTGATATTCTGATTATAACACTATTTTAGGGCGATTTATGTCGCATAGGATATTTCAGTGAAAAATATACCGTTTCAGTGTCAGGAAAATACATTCCCCTTGTCTAAACGACAAAACCGCACAGTTCATAATGAACTGTGCGGCTGATAATTATACCTGTGCATTAAAGAGGTTTTTCAGAGCATATACAACGTCATCAGAATCGGCATTTACGCTTGCGGCCTCGTTTATAGCTGAAAGCTTGCCAAGCTCATCGAGATTTGCATTGTAACCGATAGTATATATTGGTATTTCAAGCGCCTGGATTATACCGGAAATATCCTTAAGAGAACATCCCACATTTGTTTCACCGTCACTGAGAACAAACATCATTATCTTAGCATCGGGATTTGCTTCACGTGCCTTTATAAGCATATCAGCGGCAACAGCGACACCGTCAAAAGTTGCTGTACTGCCAAAGGGAGATATGTCCTCAACGGCACCTGTGAAATATGCGCGATGGTTAATGTCAAACTTGCCAATGGGAAGATTTATCTGAACGTCATTGTTATATGTAACAAGACCGATACTGTTATCCTCTCCGATATACTGCGAAGCGTTTATAAGTGAACGTTTCAGCTGTGCAATAGGCTCACCGTCCATACTTCCCGAAGTATCAGCAACGAATACAGCCACAACAGGTCTGCCAGCGTCCTTTTCCTCTTTCCACAGTTTCTGTGCGGAAATAAGAGATGTGCCTGGAATTTCAGGAATATCAGACTTATAATCCTTTATCTGATTAAATCCGTACTTATCAGCAAGCTTCTGTGATTCACCGTTTTTACAGTAATCCACAAACATATCAAGAACTTCCTCCTGTGCAGGAGTAAGGTCACCAAGGGCATACACAGGATTGTTATGCTTTACACCGAAAGGAATAAACTTATAGTTTTTAAGTGACGGGTCATTGTATACCGTCTGATTTTCCATAATAAACGCGTCAAGGGCACCTGATTCGGCAGCCTCTCTCATCTGGAGGGTTGTATAAGCCACAAATGGAACATTTGCCTGGAAATCAACAAATGACTCAACAGCCTTTGTACTGAGAATATCTGTATTATCAAAGCAATTGAGGGCAGACACAAGGAAATTAAGTCCGGTTGAAGAAGCGTAAGGGTTAGTATATCCCATAGCTATTTCGCCGTCAATAGTTGCCTGAATTACTGTATTGATTGAAACAGAACCATATTTTGACTCAATTTCAGAAAAAGTATCTTTATCAACAAGAATACCTGCCGTGTTGCTTACTATACTCTCATCAACAAGTTTAATATCAACACCCTCTGCCTCAATCATATCACCCCACAGCTCATTTGAGGGAGTGAATACCTCGGGGACATACTTTCCTGATTTGATATAATCAACAGAAAGTCCCGATGCCACAGGACGAACTGAAACAGATACTCTATAGCCGTCAATTTCAAAATATTCACTATTGAAGTTTTCTGCAACCTCATTGAGCCAGCCGTCTGTGCCCTTGCTTGATTTTTCAGTAGATGAGAAAATTTCAATATCAATATCACCGTTTCCGTCTACACTGAGAGGATATTTAGATATATCGGGCAATTCATCGATAAGAGAAGAAGTACCAATCTGTACCTGTGCTTTTCTTGCCGCAACCTCGGTAACATTGATTTTTTTCAGAAGCTTAGGCAAGTCCTCCATAGCTTCTTCCTTTGAAATTTCCCTTGCACTTTTGCCGATGTTTTTTGTAAGAAAAATACCTCCGCCTACAACACCGGACACAAGTACCGCCATAAGTGCCATAGTACCTGCAATTTTCTTTTTGTTTTCGTTCATAAAAATCCCTACCCTTTCGCGGCTTATCAGCCTATATCATCAAATTTATCAGCTTCCCCGTTTGTGCGGATTTCTCTCAATGACTCAGTAATAGTCTGTAAGCTGAGAGTTTTGCTGCCGTCTGAGGAATCGCCAATCAAAGATATTTCATCAATAAACTTACGGAATACATCAAGATACTGCTCATTTGTCATGAGAAGCTTATTTATATAATTTCCGTTTCTGTTTATATCATTGTTGTCATTTTTGTCAAAAATCAGAAGTCTGTTGATAATACGGTTGAAGTTGCTGAACATATGTGCCTGAACCTCATCAATTGCCGCATCAAACGTACTATCCTCAGAAAGTGCCTTAAGCTTTTCCCTTCTTGTGTTGAACTGATTAAGCTGTCTGAGGGCTTTGTCAATCTGTCTGTTATAGGGTGTATTCATACCCTTCCAGCCCTTGAAAGCTTCTTCAAAATCATCATAATCAGCATTTTCCCTGTCCTTTACCACAGGCTTTTTATATGCCACAGACAGTATAAAATAGTTACCTGCAAGGAAAATAACCACGCTTGCGATAATAATTATAATTCTTACCACACTGCTTAAAGATGTAATTCCTCGTGATAAAAGTATAACATCCACAGCAGCAAGTATCAGATTAAAACCAATAAGCAACGGCAGCTTTTGTGTATTCATCCAATCAACCCCTCAAATAAATATAATATTATTTTATCACATTAGTCGAAAAAAGTCAAGGGGAATAAACATCATTAAAGACAAATAAATTTTACCTATTATTAACAAATTTTTTGCATCATCTCTTGACATTTAAGGAAAAATGTAGTATAATAAATACAACGTTGTAAAGCACAACGTATGCAGCATCCGCAAGCTGCAAAAATGATTTATGATATGGAGGATTAACACTATGGACAAAATGGCACTCATTATCGGAGGAATCGTCATAATCCTGTTGATTATTATAGTATCAATGGGTTACATCAAGGCTCCGCCCGATACAGCCTACATCATCTCAGGTCTGAGAAAGAAAATCATCATCGGAAAGGCAAGCATCAGAATTCCTTTCTTTGAGCGTGTGGATAAGCTGAAACTCCAGCTCATCGCCGTTGACGTAAAGACTTCAAGTGCAGTTCCCACCGCTGATTACATCAACATCAACGTTGACGCTAACGTAAACGTTAAAGTCAGCAGTGATCCGCTGCTTATCAAGCTTGCTGCAGAGAACTTCCTCAATAAGGAACCTATATATGTTGCAAAGGTTGCCCGTGAGGTTCTCGAAGGTAATATGCGTGAAATCGTTGGTCAGATGTCCCTCGAAGCAATGGTAAACGACCGTAAGGCATTTGCTGAAAAGGTACAGGAGAATGCGGCTCCCGACCTTAACAGAATGGGTCTTGAAATCGTTTCATTCAACGTACAGAACTTTACAGACGACCAGAACCTTATCGAAAACCTCGGTATTGACAACACCACAAAGATTCAGAAGAAGGCGGCTATTGCACGGGCTGAATCTGAAAAGGAAATCGAAATTGCAAAGGCACAGGCTAAGAAAGAAGCTAACGATGCTAAGGTTCTTGCTGAAACTGAAATCGCAAAGAAGAATAACGAACTTGCTATCCGTCAGGCTGAACTGAAAAAAGAATCAGATACACAGATGGCTATTGCCGATGCTGCTTACGAAATCCAGAAGGAAGAACAGCGTAAGACAATCGAAATCACAAAGGCTAACGCTAACATCGCTGCATCTGAAAAGGATGTTGAGCTTAAAACTAAAGAAGCAGAGGTTAAGGAAAAATCTCTCGATGCTGAAATCAAGAAAAAGGCTGAGGCTGAGCGCTATAAGGCACAGCAGGAAGCTGACGCTAAGCTTTACCAGCTGAAGAAAGAAGCTGAGGCTGATCGTTTCCAGCGCGAGCAGGAGGCTGAGGCTCAGAAGGCTGAGGCTGAAGCTCAGAAGTTTGCAAGAATGCAGGAAGCTGAAGGTATTGCTGCCGTAGGTCAGGCTGAGGCTGACGCTATCAGAGCTAAGGGTCTTGCCGAGGCTGAGGGTATCAACGCTAAGGCTGAGGCTATGAAGAAGTACGGCGAAGCTGCTGTACTCGAAATGTACTTCAAGGCACTCCCCGAAGTTGTACGCAATGCTGCTGCTCCTCTTGAAAATGTTGATAAGATTACAATGTACGGTGAGGGCAATTCCAGCCGTCTTGTAGGGGACATCATCAATTCCACAGTAAAAATCACAGACGGTCTTACAGAGGCTACAGGCGTAGATATCAAGTCTATCCTTTCAGGCTTCTTAGGCGGAAGAATTGCATCTGCACAGGCAGAAACTCCTGCAGCTGCTGAAAAAGAAGCTGAAACATCAGCTAATCCTTACGAGGAAGTAGCTCCCGGAGATTACATCATTGACCGTTCGGAATACACAGACTACACAACAGACGAAACAGACACAACAATCGAATAATTAGTATTAAAGGGTACCGGATTCGGTACCCTTTGTTTTATCATTTGGCTTTTTTACCGCCAAAAATCCCACTGACAAAGGGAATAACCACACTAAATCCAAGAGCTGCAAAAAGCTGCTCGTTTGTGAGGGGAACTGTTGCAAAAATTCCCTGCAAAGGCGTAATCATAACAGCTGCAACAAGTGCCGCCGCAGAAACCAAAACAGCAAGTATCAGCTTTATATTGCTGAAAAGGTTAATCGAAAAGATACCTCCTCTTTCGCTTTTACACTCGAAAACGTGAATAAGCTGTGACGCTACAAGGGTTATAAGTGCCGCTGTACGGCAGGCTTCAAGACTGCCGCCCATATGCATTACAGAAGTGAAAGAGGCAAGAGTTGATAGACCTATGAGTATGCCTCTTATAACGATTTTCCACATAAGTCCCCCTGCAAAAAATCCCTCAGTGGATTTTCTCGGCGGACGGCTCATAATGTCCTTTTCAGGAGGTTCAAGTCCTAACGCTATGGCAGGAAGCCCGTCAGTTACAAGATTTACAAGGAGTATCTGCACCGGGAGAAGTACCACAGGCATTCCCATAATAATACCGAGAAACATCGTCAGCACTTCACCAATGTTGCAGGAGAGCAGATACCGCACAAACTTGCGTATATTGGCATAAACGCACCGTCCCTGTTCAACGGCATTCACAAGGGTTGCAAGATTATCATCAAGGAGAATAACATCTGCCGCCTGCTTTGTAACGTCAGTACCTGTTATACCCATAGCTACGCCCACATCAGCTTCTTTAATGGCAGGAGCATCGTTTACACCGTCACCTGTCATTGTGACGATTTCGCCTTTACGCTTGAAGCTCCGCACAATACGCAGCTTGTGAGCAGGCTCAACACGGGCAAAAACAGTATACTCCCCTATTCTGCGGTCAAGCTCCTCATCGCTCATTGCGTCAAGCTCAGCACCTGTAGCAGCTTTTCCGTTTTTCAGCAGTCCTGCCTTCTTTGCAATTGCAACGGCTGTATTTTTGTGGTCGCCTGTTATCATTACAGTCTTAACCGAAGCGGCTGCACATTTCTTTATTGCAGTCTTTGCCTCCTCACGGGGAGGGTCAAGCATACCTGCCACACCGAGAAATACAAGATTTCCCATATGGGGCGAAAATTCGTCGCTTTCTGAGTAAGCAAGCACAAGAACTCTGAGAGCCTTATCGGACATTTCAAGGACTTTTTTATGTATACTGTTTTTCACAGCAGAAGTTAAAGCCGCTGTATTCCCATTATCGTCAAGATATCGGGAGCAGCGTGACAGCATAACCTCCTCAGCACCCTTGAAATATATCCGCTTTGTACCGCCCTCACGGCAGTATACAGCCATAAATCTCGTTTCACTGTCAAAGGGCAGCTCATCAAGCTTTTCAGCATATTTTCCTAATACCTCTTTTGTTATGCCGCCTTTTGAAGCCGCCACAAGGAGCGCAACCTCTGTAGGGTCCCCTGTAACGTTCCATTCTCCCTTTCCTTTGAGAGAACCACGACGGCGGCTTAAACCAGCCTTATCGGTGAAAATATCCGCTGTGGAGCATATAACGCCGCATTTGAGGGATTCCGTAAGAGCCTTTTCAGTTTTGGGATTGACAGCAATATTATCCTCACCCTTTGTAATTTCACCGCTGATTTTATATCCGGAGCCGCTGAAATAATAGTCTGAATCAACCGTTGAAAGCTCAGTAACGGTCATTTTATTTTCGGTTATCGTTCCTGTTTTATCGGAGCATATAACAGAAGCACAGCCAAGGGTTTCAACGCTGTGAAGCTTATTCACAAGGGCTTTATGCTTCATCATACGGTTAACAGCAAGAGCAAGGGCAATTGTAACCGTTGCAGGCAATCCCTCGGGAATTGCGGCAATGGCGATTGTAATACCGGTCATAAGCATATCAAAGATATCCTCGCCGCGGAGTACTCCTGCTCCGAAAACAGCAACGCATACAATAAGGCAGATAATTGCAACTATTTTACCAAGCTCCCCAAGACGTTTTTGCAGAGGGGTAGGCTCGTTGTCAATATCCGCAAGCAGCTTCGAAATTTTACCCATTTGCGTATTTTTTGCCGTTGCAATAACCCTGCCGCGGCATACGCCCTTGACAGCAGATGTACCGCAGTAGACGATGTTTTCTTTGTTAATGCTGTTATCCTCGTCATCGGGAGAGCCTATTTTTTTCGCCGCAGGCTCAGATTCTCCCGTAAGTACGGCTTCATCGGTATAAAATCCTGTACAGGAGAGAATAACACAGTCCGCAGGCACTCTGTCACCTGCTTCAAGCTCCACAACATCCCCCACAACAAGCTGTGAAGCCTCAATCTGCCGCAGTCTGCCGTCACGGTAGCATTTGGCGGTGGGGGCAGTCATAGACTTTAAGGCTTCAAGGGTATGCTCCGTGCGGTACTCCTGAATAAAGCCTAAAATTGCGTTAATCAGCACGATGAGTATAATGGTTATTGCGTCCGTAACCTCGCCCAGAAGGACGGAAATAACGGTAGCACACAATAAAATCATAACCATAACATCTCTGAACTGCCCTGCAAATATTTTTACAGCCGATGTCTTTTTCTTGTCCTCAAGTACATTTTCGCCGTCTTTTTTTAGTCTTTCGGCGGCTTCCTTTTCCGTAAGTCCCATATTGAAACACTCCTTTACGTTTTATCTGTAAAGGATATGCGGACAAAGGTGAAAAAATGCAATATATAACTGATTTATGATTTCTTATGGCGTTTTCTTATTGTTTTTACTGCTAAAACGATAACGGCAGTGATAATAATAACACCAATCCACCAGAAACGTAATATAATGGACGATTTCTCAAATAAAAGCTTTTCAGAATTGTTGAAAAACTCACTTCTTTTTCTTTCAGCATTCATTTTATCTTCATAAGCTTCATAAGATTTTGGAGTTATTCCTTCTATCTTTGCTTTGCCATATTTACCCTCATTGAGATACTTTTGAAATCTGAACCACATATTATTTTCATCATTCGGGTTAACTCCAACAATTCTGAGTGTATCCGTATCATAGGCAGTGACACAAAAACATTCAAGAGGATTATTTTCGTCATAGTATGCAAAGAGATATATTTCGTCACTTTGCGGTTTTCCCTTATAATGGAAATTATACTCAACCATATTGTATCTGATTTTTTCACCCTGTGTTACATTATCTTTAATCGCTTCAACAGGCATAACTTCAATATAATCATATACTTCAAAGCCGTTTTCTTCTGATAAATCGCCTATTTCTTCAATTCTGCCAAAATAAACCTGTGCCTTGCTCTCTGTTAAGCTCTCAGGAACATCACCTGCAAAAGCGCTCATACCGCCGCACATCATTATTATTGATGTGATAATTATTGTAAGAAATACTGTAAGTTTTTTCATAATGTCACTCCTTATGATATTTTTATGCCTTTAAAAACCGTCTTTCCAACGGCGTATATTATTTGGGGTGAATCCCACACTGTCGATAATAAAATCTTGTTTTTCAAGCTGCTCCTGTGTAAACCACGGTGAATCAACATCACCATAGGAAGTTGTTACTAAATGAAAACATACGGCAGGGATATAGCTTTGCCCTATGAGATAGGTTTTTTCGCCCTTTTCATTGACAGCCTCATCAACTATAAGAACAACGTGGTCTTTATTACAAATAATATCGCCAATACGGATTTCATCGGGGGAAATCTGCTCAGATTCATTGAGCAGGGAAAGTGTGCCTGCATAATTCATAACAGTTTTGAGATAATTTCTGTATCCCTGTTGACTGTCATCAGGTAATGCCGCGGGAATTTCACAGGAAAAACTGCCCAGTGCCAGCATTCTTTTACCTTGTCGCCAACGGTTATAATCGCAGATATCGCCGTTGGAAAATTCAAAGGAAATCTTGTCATACTGCTTGTTTTCGTAGAAATAATCACTGTAAAGTCTTATAATGCTGTCTGCACATTGCTGATATCCTTCGTCGCCAAGGCTTATATCAAAAATTGCAGGAGAATCTGTATTCCGTGTTTTTCCGTTGTATACAGGAAGCTTTATGTTAACTGGGTGCAGAGGGTATTTTCGCAGATATTCAGCAAAACTACCCCTTTCAACCGCAACACGGCTGTAACCGTCAGGGGGAGTTATTCGGCTTTCAACTGTCATTCCCTCTGAATTTACACACTGTATGTCATAAACCGTTCTTGTTGTTTCAATTTTAAGGTCGGCAGCTTTCCATTTCGGATTTACACGAAAATATAGTACAATTAAAACTGCCGCAATAAAAATGAACAGTACAATAACGCGTTTTTTTCCATTTTTATGGGAAGTTGATGCTATCTTATTCATAATAATCCTCTTTTCTGCCTATTCTGATTTTATTGCTTCAAAAATTCAGTCACCCTGTCCGATTGGCTTACCTGTTATGTTTTCTGATGCTGCACGCCAATCCTGTGCCACTTCGTCCCATACCATTTCAAAAGCAACTGTAACCTCCGCCATAAGGACTTCTTCAACAGACACAAATTTTCTTGTCACTGTAAATCTGTTTTCGTTTACATCAGATATAACAGGCTCGTTTGTCCAATTCATTACGCTTATAGCCTCAATGCCTTCAATAACAGGGTATTGCAGCATATAAAGATTGCCGTTTATGTTGATATACTCGTAAAATGTGCCGTCCTTGCTGCACAGCTTTTCTGTTATTGTTTCGGGAGATTTCATATCTTCATCGGTAATATCTCCGCCGAATAATGTATCTGTAAGCTCCAGCTGCTTTTCATCTTCTGTTATTTCTCCATATACGGTATAGCCTTCTGCCCTGTAGGAATAATAATACGCTTTTAATGCCGCCATATCGGGGAACTTTTCGTCAATTACGGGATAATATTCCTGGATTTTAAGCTCTCCGCCATCCATATAGCTGATTTCAACTACGCTTTCCTTTGGCGGTAAGCCGTTGTTTTCCTTGTATTCAAAGCCGCCTGCATATATATATCTGCCCAATGTGAAATATTCGTCGGTTATTCTGTAGGCGGCACCTTCGTAGTCCTGTTTATCAGCGTGTACCTCTGTTGGCTGCTCTGTGGGAATCTGCGTTGCCGGCTTAATGGCCGGGCTATCAGATTTATCGGGACTTTTGCTGATAAGCGTACCCATACCGAATATTACTGCTCCCACAAGTGCCAATGAGGCAGCAAGTCCGATATATCGGCTGATTGCAGGCTTTTTGTACTTCTCGATTTTAAGCACCTCTACATCGTTAAATCCCTCAGATGATGCCTTTTCCATTGCAGATGCAAATATTTGCTCCCGTCTGTCATCTTCAACGGAAATTTTCTTCGCCTTTTTCATTGACGCTGAAAACATCCTGTCCATATCCCTTTTTGAAAGCGCAGGGAATTCATCAGCTACTTTTTTAGCTGTTTCAAAATCAATATTTTCAAGTAAATTCTTTCTCATATCTATCAATATCCTTATAAAGTTATATCTGCTTCCATAAGCATAGCCCGAAGCCGCTCTCTTGCCCTTTTGCTTCGTTTCTGGACTGCGGCAGTCGTCATGGAAATTGACTTTGCAATTTCCGCGACTTTCATATTGTAATAAAACTGATTTATTATAATCGTTGTGTCAGGCTCGCCTAATGACTTGACTATATCAAGTATATAGGCGTTGCGGCTTGCTGTATCGTAGGACTCCTCTATATCCTCGTCAGAAGCTGTCTGCTCCGCTATTTCATCATCTATCGGCTGTTCTCTGCCGTAAACGTCGCTTAAACGACGGTATTTATCTATAGCTCGTCTTTTGGCAACCGTACCTATATATCCCTTAAGGTCACCTTCAAAGTCTATGATTTTATCCATATGGCGGAATACTTCGGCAAATACATCGCTGACGCATTCCTCTGCGTCTTCCTTTGTGCCGTATTCCTTGATTTTATTCATAACAATTATATAGACGTAATTACAATATTCATCGAAAATTTTTCTTGCAAATTCAGCTTTCTTCTTTTCTTCTTTTAACATCCATTCATCTCCTTTTTATCATACAGTACCAAGTTTCACTTCAAGTTTTTCTTTGCCTATTATCTGCTTTCTTTCAATTGCAGCGCTGTCTTCTGATGAGGTATACCACCCTTTGTATGTTATCTCTTTTTTGCTGCTGTCAATATTTATATCAAGATTGAAGTCTGTCACATACCACCAGTTTGAATGAAAAATATTCACTTCTACTATCCTATGGTGAGTGAGTTCAATCTCAAAGGGATTGCTTCCGTATTCTCCCCCTTTTACTTCTATGTAATATCTGCCGTTTCCTGTTTCCCTGACTTTTGCAGCGGATTTCAAACGATCAGGATTAAGGGCATAGGGCTTTCCGTCACAGGTAATGGTTACATCGCCTTTAATTCTGTTTCCAAAGTAAATACGTGGGCATATGGGATAGTAGAAAAGACACACTACCGTTACTGCTCCTATCAAAAGTACTGACGCTGCTCGTATAATTGCTTTCTTATGTTTTTTCATAAAATCGACTCCTTTTATATTTTTTCGGAGGAATTATTTACCCCTCTATATAATACATTCGAGTAAACTTGAAAAAAACGGACACGTTTTTCTTGATTTTTGATATATTTTTTTATTTTAACTTATACGAGTGGTTTTTTCAATGTATTATTTACCCCTCTATATAATACATTCGAGTAAACTTACAAAAAAAGGACACGTTTTTATGAAAAAACAAAAATATTATTATTTTACCATAATAAGTATATCTGGCAAACAAAAGGGTATCAGCCGAAACCGATACCCTTGTTTTATACTATTTGATTAATCAAACACAGCCCTGTGCCTTCATTGCCTCAGCAACCTTGAGGAAGCCTGCGATATTTGCACCTGCAACGAGGTCATCGCCAAAGCCGTACTCATTAGCAGCAGCAAGTGAAGCATCAAAGATGTTCTTCATGATGCCCTTGAGCTTCTCGTCAACTTCTTCAGCTGTCCAAGAATATCTCATAGAGTTCTGTGACATTTCAAGACCAGATACAGCAACACCGCCAGCGTTAACAGCCTTGGAAGGTGCTACGATTACGCCGTTCTCCTTGAGGTATGCAACAGCCTCGTTTGTTGTAGGCATATTTGAAACTTCAACGTAGTACTTAACACCGTTAGCAACGATCTGCTCAGCTTCCTTAACATCAACCTCGTTCTGTGTAGCACAAGGCATAATGATGTCTGCCTTTGTTCCCCAAGGCTTCTGGCCAGGGAAGAACTCTACGCCGAACTTGTCTGCGTAATCCTGTACTCTGTTGCGGCATGAAGCACGCATCTCGAGGAGGAAGTCAACCTTCTCAGGTGTGCTGATACCGTCGGGATCGTAGATGTATCCGTCAGGACCGGAAATTGTTACAACCTTACCGCCAAGCTCGTTAACCTTCTTAACAGTACCCCAAGCAACGTTACCGAAGCCTGAAATTGCAAATGTCTTGCCCTCGATGCTGTCACCGAAGTGCTTGAGCATCTCTACTGTGTAGTATACAGCGCCGTAGCCTGTAGCCTCAGGACGGATAAGTGATCCGCCGAACTGAATGCCCTTACCTGTAAGTACGCCTGTGAACTCGTTGCGGAGTCTCTTGTACTGGCCGAATAAGTAGCCAACTTCACGTGCGCCTACACCGATGTCACCAGCGGGAACGTCGAGGTCAGGACCGATGTGTCTTGAAAGCTCTGTCATGAAGCTCTGGCAGAAACGCATAACCTCAGCGTCTGACTTGCCCTGTGGGTCGAAGTCGGAACCGCCCTTACCGCCGCCCATAGGAAGGGATGTAAGGCTGTTCTTGAATGTCTGCTCAAAACCAAGGAACTTGATAATTCCAAGATATACGGATGGGTGGAATCTAAGACCGCCCTTGTAAGGTCCGATTGCAGAGTTGAACTGTACTCTGAAACCTCTGTTTACCTGTGTCTTGCCGTTGTCGTCAACCCACGGTACACGGAAGATAATCTGTCTCTCAGGCTCTACGATTCTCTCGAATACGCCTGCATCAATATAATCCTGTCTCTTTTCAGCAACAGGCTCAAGAGTTTCAAGAACTTCTGTTACAGTCTGAATGAACTCAGGCTCGCCCTGATTTCTCTGTTTAACTCTTTCAAGTAAGTCAATAAGATACTGATTCTTTAACGCCATTGTTAAAAAACCTCCTTTATAAATTTTCTGCAATCGCCATATATAACGACTTCTGCAGCTAATTAAATTATACCAATTTCTGACAATTTTTTCAAGGGGTTATTACACCTAAATTTAAAAATCGGGCAGATTTGTATGGTTGTACAATCCTACCCGATATCTTGAATAATTTTCATTGATTTTCACAATTATTGAGATGCTCGCTTGCAAGGTAAAGTGAACCGCAGACGGCAACTATACCATCATTCATTAAAGCATCCCCCGTTGCTTTTCCTACAGCTTCTTCAAGGGTGCCGCAGGACTCCGCATATGTAAATTCAGATGCAATTTCAGCCAATTTATCAGCATTTACCGCATTGTATGCAAAACTGTCAACAGTATAAATTTTCTTAGCATAATGGGCAATTCGTGTCGCTCCCTGTTCGTAATCCTTTGTATCAACCATACCAAGAACAGCGTATACAGGTCGGTTAATTTTATCGAGAACACCGACAAAATTCGCAATACCCTCCGGATTATGTCCGCCGTCTATAATAAATGGCGGCTCGCCGTCAATATACTGACATCTTGCCTTTATCTGCGAGGTTTCAACGGATTTTTTAATATTTTCTTCTGAAATGTCAAATCCTTTTTTACGTAGAAAATGACATACTTCAATAGCTGTAACTGCATTTATTGGCTGTGCATTGCCGAACATTGCTGTTTTATACTTTTTTCTTAAATATATAAAAGGCTGACCTTCAGGTTCAACAGGAAGCATTTCAAAATCAAAATGCTCCATTGTAATTAACTCAGAACCTACTTTATCTGCCGCTTTTTTTACAATTTCATATGTTTCATGGCTGTTATCGCAAGAAAGCACAACTGCGGAATTTTCCTTGATTATTCCTGCTTTCTGAGCTGCGATTTTCTCCACGGTATCGCCTAAAATCGCCGTATGGTCAAGGGAAATTGACGTAATTACGGCAACCAAAGGTGACGGTATTACGTTTGTGCAGTCAAGAAGTCCGCCTATGCCTGCTTCAAGCACAACAATATCGCACTTTTCACGGACATACCACAACAGGGCAATTGCCATAGTGATTTCAAACTGGGAATACTCCGCATCTGCAACGGAATTTTTCACTTTTTCAGCTATTTCGCAGAGGGAATTTTCGTCTATTTCCTGCCCGTTTATACGAATTCTGTCGGCATAATGGATAATATAAGGAGATGTAAATTGTCCTGTCTTATACCCCGAATAAATCAAAGCATTTGAGATATATTCAACTGTTGAGCCTTTGCCGTTTGTGCCTGCAACGTGTACGAATTTCAGCTGTTTTTCGGGATTTCCTATACGCTTCATCAGCTCCCTTGCTCGGGAAAGGTCAGTAACTGCCTTTCCCGATTTGCTGTAGGAGTTCACAAAGCTCATTGCTTCATTGTAATTCATAGATTAATATGGAGATGCCTGAGATTCAGCCTTTGCAACAGCTTCTTCAAGGCTCATTCCTGAAAATTCCTGTGCAGAGTAGATACGTCCTGACTTCTTATCGTCTACAAATGCGCCAACAAGTACGCCTGGGAGTGCGCTTTCGGGAGAGTTTGGAGCGTTAGGGCCGCCAAGTTCTGTTCTGCACCAGCCCGGATCAGCAAGGTTGAGAACTATATCGCTGCCCTGATACTTTGAGCCGAGGTCAATTGTTACCTTGTTGAGTGCAGCTTTTGCAGCTGAATATCCTGCCTGTTCGGGTTCAAGTGCAATGCCGCTTGTTGTGTTGACAATTCTGCCGAATCCTCTCTCCTGCATTCCGGGGAGGAAGTGGTAGCAAATCATCATAGGTGCGGTTGTGTTTACCTTGAAGCTGATGTCATAGTCTGACACGGGAGTTGTGAGATACTCCGTTCTGTATGCAATCTGCAAGCCTGCATTGTTAAGGATAATGTCAATCTGAGTTCCCTTTGCGTCGATTTCTTTCAGCATTTTCTCAACGGAATCAAGGTCGGAAAGTTCAGCCTCAACCACATAAGCCTCAACTCCAAGAGCCTTTACCTCAGCAAGAACCTTATCGCAATGCTCAGCCTTTCTGCTGTGGAGTACCAGATTACAGCCCTGCTCAGCCATAAAAATAGCCGAAAGATAGCCGATTCCTCTGCTTGCGCCTGTGAGAAGCGCCCATTTTCCTTTTACGTTTGTCATTGTTTTTCCCTCCATTTTCTGCCGTCAGTGCCAACGGCGAAATAATTTATAATAATATATTTCTATATATTATTTCTTTTAAAATTCATAATCTATGCAGGCACGTTCTGTCTTTACTGTGCCTATGAATTTCGCAAACTCAACGTGTGCAGGGTGTACCTGATATGCGTTAAGTCCCTCTATATCGTCAAAATCGCAGATAAGAGCAATTGTGTAATTGCTTTCGGGAGCGTCAGCGGAGTTGATAACAAGCTCCCCCTTTTTAAGCTCCTCAACCTTTGCAATTACGTCATCGAAACGCTTTTTCGCTTCAAGTGCATTGTCGTATTCGCTCATTCCCTCTGTGGCTTTGAGTTTGAACATTACTATGTGCTTAATCATTTACCTTGTCCTCCAGTTCGTAAATCTTAGAAATAAAGGTTTTCTTTCCGTCGTAGCTCTGATATTCGCCGTTGCCAGTAAAATGAAGTCCGCATTTTTCCATAACTCTTGCAGAACCAATATTTTCCTGTGCACATTCTGCTATAAAACGGTGTGCATTGTGCTTTTCACGGACGTAGTTCATCATTGCAAGTGTTGCTTCGGTAGTATAACCCATATTCCAGCAGTCATACCGCATATTATAGCCGAAACTCCACTTTTTTTCATCGGTGCGGTATCTCATACTTCCTGCTCCGATAAGCTTATTATCAGACTTGCGGACAAATCCCCATGAATACTCATTTTCAAGATTTTCAACGGTATTCAGCCATTCTTTTGTAGTTTCAATGCTTTCGTGAGTTGAGTATATCATATACTTTGCAACTCGTTCATCACCTGTCCACTCAAAAGCGGCTTCTGCGTCGTCAATCGTCAGCGGACGGAGAATAAGTCTTTCTGTTTCAATTGTTGGTACTGTAAATTCCATTTCGTCACCTCATTTTACAAGTTCATAGCTTTCGTCAATTACACCGCAGATTTCAGCAAATGATATTCCTCCGTCAAGGGGAATACTTATCCACAGCCGCTTGTTCATATGATAAGCAGGAATTGCCTTGCCCTCGCCTATGAGAATTTCACGGACAAGAGGAGATGCTTTCACGTTGAGAATATCAACACTCCCCTCCCCTTTTTCGTCAATAACGCTTCTGCGGACGTTCATCACAAGTCCGTACCACTTTTTATTGCTCTTGCGTAGAACGGCTGATAAAACATCCCTCTCCCAAGGGTAATCGGGAGAGGTGTTGTATTTTTCCTTGACATAGCGGAAGATTTCTTCCCTGTCGATTTTCATTTTATGCCTTGAATGCAGCGATTGACTGCTCAATCTTAGCCATTTTTTCCTCTGCTACTGCAAGCTTTGCCTTTTCAGCTTCAATAAGCTTTTCGGGAGCCTTAGCAATAAAGCCCTGATTGTTCAGCTTTCCGCTGAGGAAGTCAATATCCTTCTGAACCTTCGCCTTTTCCTTTTCAAGACGTGCAATTTCCTTTTCCTTGTCAACAAGCTCGTCCATAGGAATGAAAATTCTTGCGGAATCTGTAACTGCATTTGCACAGTTTTCATGCTCCACAGCTGCACCAGCCTCAACAGAGGATGCAGATGCAAGCTTCTCAAAGAATGCCGCACATGATGTATAAAGCTCGGGCTCGTCAGTTTCAATGATAAGCTTTGCCTTTACCGAGGGCGGTACGTTCATTTCTGTACGTGTATTTCTTACAGCCTTGATAGCTGAAATAATCTTCTCAAATGCCTTTTCCTCTGCAGAATAATCAATTGTGCTGTCGTATGTGGGATATGTTTCAAGGATAATCATTGACTTCTCATTTGTGAGAACCTGCCAGATTTCTTCTGTGATGAATGGCATAAATGGGTGGAGAAGCTTCAGCATACCCTGCATTGCCCATACAAGGACAGCCTGTGCCTTTGCCATTGTTTCGCCGCCAGCCTGAATTCTTGGCTTTGTGATTTCAATGTACCAATCGCAGTAAACATCCCAGATGAAGTCGTAAATCTTCTGTGATGCAACGCCAAGCTCGAATTTATCCAGGTTTTCGCCAACTTCCTTAGCAAGCTTATTGAACTTGTTAATGAGCCACTTATCCTCTGTTTCAAGGTCAGCAGGAAGTCCTGTGAACTCAAAATCATCAGGGAGATTCATCATAATGAAACGTGATGCATTCCAAAGCTTATTTGCGAAGTTACGTGCTGCCTTAACCTTATCGTCAATGTAACGCATATCGTTTCCGGGTGAGTTACCTGTAGCAAGCATAAAGCGGAGAGCGTCTGCACCGTATTCGTTGATAACTTCAAGGGGGTCAATACCATTGCCGAGGGATTTGGACATTTTGCGTCCCTGTGCGTCACGTACAAGACCGTGAATGAGAACAGTATCAAAAGGAACTTTACCCATATTTTCAAGACCGCTGAACATCATTCTGATTACCCAGAAGAAAATGATATCGTAGCCTGTAACAAGTGTATTTGTGGGGTAGAAGTAGTTCAGATCCTCTGTATTCTCAGGCCAGCCAAGTGTGGAGAATGGCCAGAGAGCAGAGCTGAACCATGTATCAAGAGTATCGGGATCCTGACGCATAGGCTTGCCGCACTTAGGACAAACTGCACTATCTTCCTTAGTTACTACCATTTCACCGCAGCAATCGCAGTAGAATGCAGGAATCTGATGTCCCCACCAGATCTGACGGGAGATACACCAGTCACGGATATTGTCAAGCCAATGGAAATAAATCTTGTCAAATCTTTCGGGAACGAACTTTGTATCGCCGTTCTTCACAGCGTCAATTGCAGGCTGTGCAAGGGGCTTCATCTTTACAAACCACTGTGTTGAAACCTTAGGCTCAACAGTTGTACCGCAACGGTAGCAAGTACCAACATTATGGCTGTAATCCTCGATTTTAACAAGTGCCCCCTCAGCTTCAAGGTCAGCTACGATAGCCTTTCTTGCCTCGAATCTGTCCATACCTGCATACTTGGGATAATCGTCAACAATAGTTGCATCGTCGTTCATTACGTTGATTACAGGGAGATTGTGACGGAGTCCAACCTCGAAGTCGTTAGGGTCATGAGCAGGTGTAATTTTAACTACGCCTGTTCCGAAGTCCATTTCTACGTAATCATCGGCAACGATTGGGATTTCACGGTGAACGAGAGGGAGAATAACTGTCTTGCCTACTAAATCCTTGTAACGCTCATCATTTGGGTTTACAGCTACAGCAGTATCGCCCAGAAGTGTTTCAGGACGTGTTGTAGCAAGCTCAAGATAGCCGTCAGCGTCCTTTATCTTATAGCGAAGATGCCAGAAATGACCTGCCTGATCCTCGTATGTAACCTCGGCATCGGAAAGAGATGTCTTACATTTTGGACACCAGTTGATAATTCTCTCGCCACGGTAGATAAGTCCCTTTTCGTAGTATTTTACGAAAACTTCCTTAACAGCCTTTGAACAACCCTCGTCCATTGTGAAACGCTCTCTTGACCAGTCACATGATGAACCAAGCTTTTTCAGCTGCTCGCAGATACGTCCGCCGTACTGCTTTTTCCACTCCCATGCGCGTTCCATAAAGCCGTCACGTCCGAGATCTTCCTTTGTAACGCCCTCTTTGCGCATAGCCTCAACGATTTTTGCCTCAGTTGCAATTGCAGCGTGGTCAGTACCGGGGAGCCAAAGTGCGGAATAGCCGCTCATACGCTTCCAACGGATAAGAATATCCTGCAATGTTTCATCAAGAGCGTGTCCCATGTGGAGCTGTCCTGTGATGTTCGGAGGGGGGATTACAATTGTATAGGGTGTTTTCTTTTCGTCAACCTCAGCACGGAAACATCCCTTGTCATTCCATGCAGCGTAAATTCTGTCCTCAAAATCCTTGGGATTATAGGACTTTGCAAGTTCTTTTGCCATTTTAAATTTCTCCTTTAACAATAAAATATTGATTCGGGTATAGAAAAGCCCCGAACCGTAAAATAGGTTCAGGGCGAACATAGTCCGTGTTACCACCTGAATTCGGGAAAATATCCCGCACTCTGCGAAGTCATGCAACTTCTTTCCCTGTAACGTGAGAAACACGTTATGAACTACACAGCCTGTACGCTTTCGCCCATACAGCTCCGAAGCTACTTCAATATATCCCCTGCTGCTGTCTCACACCTGCCGACAGCTCTCTGAAAGCGGAAATATACCTACTCCTCTTCATCTCAGCCTTTATGATATACTGTTATTATACAGTATAAAATTGATTTTGTCAAGCATTATTTCTGTTTTCCACCAGTATTTCTATATTGTAACGGTGACATACAGCTGTATTTTTTAAATGAACGCGAGAAATGCTCAGAGGAATTGTAACCGCAAAGCTCAGCAATTTCGTTTACTGTTTTATCAGAATTCGCAAGAAGCGTCTGTGCGTGCTCCATACGGCTTGAAAAAACATCTTTCATATAGGACGTACCGAACAGTTCGTTGTATATTTTATTTAAGTATCCTACAGATAAATTAAGCTCCTTTGCAATCTGAGGTGCCGACCTTTCAACACCCGGATTTTCATATATTTCCTTGCGTAATTTTTTCAATTCAGCTTCATAGGGTATCTTCTTTTCTGAACGGCTATTCTTGCCTACACCGCCGATATACAGCAGCATAGCCATAAGAAGATTATGTTGTATCCGCTTTTTATCAAGGTTTTCATTGTCAAACATCTGACAGGCTGATTTTACAAGCAATTCAAGAGTATCGTCCTCTTTAAGATAAATCGGAATATTAAAGGGTATTTTCAATTCTTCCATTTCCTGTCTTTCTTCCCGAGAAAGCTGAAAACGCACCCAGTCATCCATATATTCATCATCAACAGCACAAAGACTATGAGGTACGCTGTTGTCAATCAGAACAGCTGTATTCGGCAATATATCGTAGCTTATACCTGCTACAGAAACCTTAGCACGGGTCTGTATAAGCAAAAGCTGCATACCATTGTAACCGTCTTTCCTGTCAATACGGAAATCTCCATCGTGTTTCCAGTGATATCCTGCAAGTGAAATATACATAAAAAGCCTCCTTTGTTATTATTAATTATCTGATACTTTAATTATAACTTAATTTTTCTATTTTGTCAACAAAAATATAATGAAATTTATCATAAACAGATAAAAAAACATCATTGCTATTTATGAACAGAAAATGTATAATATAGACAGAAAACATGAACGAAAGATGAAGGAATTATATCAATCAACCTTTCATCAAAAGTACATAAAAGATTTGATGAACGGAGAAAACGCCTTTTATGTACTTTATGATGAAGAAAATCATTTTGGGAGGTCATTTTTATGAACAACAAATTCAAGCGCACAGCCGCTGCAGCTCTGTCCGCACTGACAGCTGCAACAAGCCTGATTGTTCCTGCTGCATCACAGACAATGTCTGCTGCTGCAAAATACGGAACAGGAAAAAACATTATGGAAAACCTTAACAGAGGTATTTCCGCTATCAACACAGGCAACGGTATGCTCGTAAGCTGGAGATTCCTTGCTAACGATGCTGACGATGCAGAGTTCAAACTCTACCGCGGCAACGAGCTTATCTATACAAGTAAAACAGGACAGGCTACCTGCTATCTCGACAAGGGCGGCAGCAGCAGTTCAAAGTACAGAGTTGACTATATTGCAGGCGGCAAGGTAGTAAACTCCGAGAATTGCAGTCTTGTTTCAAATAAAGATTACTTCGATATTCCCCTCAACATTCCAAAGGGTTCAGGCTGCACATACAGTGCAAACGACTGCTCCGTTGGTGACGTTGACGGTGACGGCACATACGAAATTTTCGTAAAATGGGATCCTTCAAACCAGAAGGATAACTCACAGGACGGCGACACAGGCAATGTTTACATCGACTGCTACACTCTTTCAGGAAAGCAGCTTTGGAGAATTGACCTCGGAAGAAATATCCGTGCAGGCGCTCACTATACTCAGTTCCTCGTTGCTGACTTCGACTGCGACGGTAAGGCTGAAATGACTTGTAAGACAGCTGACGGTACTAAGGACGGTACCGGCAAGGTTATCGGTGACGGAAGCAAGAACTACCGTAACGGTGACGGTTACGTCCTCAGCGGTCCTGAGTACTACACTCTTTTCGAGGGTGCTACAGGTAAGGCACTTGATACTGTCAACTACGCATTCCCCAGAGGCAAGGTAAGCGATTGGGGCGATAACTACGGTAACCGCGTTGACCGTTTCAATGGTGCTGTTGTATATCTTGACGGTCAGAAGCCTTCAGCGGTTTCAAACAGAGGTTACTACACAAGAATGACAGTTGTTGCATATGATGTTGTTGATAAAAAACTCGTTGAGCGTTGGAAGTACGACTCAGGCAACGACGCTAAAAAGGGCTACCACAACGGTAATCACAACTGTATGCCTGCCGATGTTGATAATGACGGCAAACAGGAACTTGTACTCGGTTCAACTTGTATTGACGACAACGGAAAGCTTCTCTGGTGTAACGGACAAGGACACGGTGACGCTATGCACCTCGGTGATTTCCTCCCTAACAGAGACGGTCTTGAACTGTGGATGTGTCACGAGGAAAAGCCCTGGGGCGTATCTCTTATAGATGCTAAGACAGGTAAGAATATCTTCCACAAAAACCACACAAAGGATACAGGACGTGCTTGCTGCGGCAATATCTACTCAAAGAATCCCGGTGCTGAATTCTGGGGTGCTACAGGCAATGATATTTTCGACGGCACAGGTAAGACTATTTCCACAACTAAGCCTGCTCAGAACTTTATGATTTACTGGGACGGCGACCTTGAGCGCGAAATTCTCGACGGTACAAAGATTGATGACTTTACAGACAGCGGAAAGCTTAACAGACTTCTTACAGCTGACGGATGTTCTGCTAATAACGGTTCAAAGAACAACCCAGGTCTTGCAGCAGATATCATGGGTGACTGGCGTGAAGAACTTGTTGTAAAAACAACTGACAGCAAGTACCTCAGAGTTTACAATACAAAGTATACAACAAATACTCGTCTTACAACTCTTATGCACGATCCTCAGTATCGTTGTCAGGCAGCAGGTGAGCAGAACTGCTACAACCAGCCTGCACATCCAAGCTTCTACCTTGGTTCTGACGAAAAACTTCCTGAGAGACCAGCTGTAACAATCAACGGTTCTACAACTCCTCCCTCACAGCCATCAACAAATCCACCTGCTGAGCAGCCTACACAGGCTCCAACTCAGGCACCTACACAGGCTCCTACACAGGCTCCTACAAATCCTCCCGTTCAGCAGGGTAAATTCATTACAAATATGAGTGTTAAGGATACTGACAACGCTGCTGATTGGAAGATAGTTACAGCTTCACAGGGCGGTCTTGTATTCGGCGACAGAGATTACACTTATACAAAGTTCCCCGCACAGCTCAATGGTGCAGAATCACTCCTTACAGCTTGCGATTCAAAGAATGCAACAGGCGACCTCGCTGAGTTTACAGCAGGTGCAAAGACAGATGTTTATGTATTCCTTGATACAAGAGTCGAAACAGAAAACAATGTTCCCTCATGGCTTGGAAGCTGGAAAAAGACAGATATGACAGCAGAAACAAGCAATGATGTTGCATTCTCTGTATATACTAAAACTGTAAACCAGGGTGAAAAAATTGTTCTCGGCAACAACAATATGACAGGAAATGTTGTAAACTACACAGTATTCGCAGCAGCAGCTAATGAGCAGCCTGCAACACAGGCTCCTACACAAGCACCTACTCAGGCACCCACACAAGCTCCTCAGACACAGCCAACACAGGCTCCTCAGAGCAATATTGCTTATGGTGACGCAAACTGCGACGGACAGATAAGTATGGCAGACGCTGCCGCTATATTCCAGTTCCTCGGAAATTCTGACAAATATGCCCTTTCAGAACAGGGTAAAAAGAATGCAGATGTATTCAACAACGGTGATGGTATCACAACATCAGATGCTATCACAATTCAGAAGGTAAACGCAGGAATCTATACAGCAAATCAGCTTCCTGTCAGAGAATAATAATTGAATGTCCCCTTAATTATCAATTACTCCCTCCAGATAAAATCGGCACAGAGTTATTTATCTCTGTGCCGATTTTTTGCTATTTATTCGTTATTATTTACCAGCCTTGAAAGCATTCTTAAGGAAATTATACATAAGGGGATTTACACAACTTGCATCGTGTCCACCGCCCTGGATTTCCTGCCAGATATGAGGCTGTCCGTTTGTTGTAAGCATTTCGTGATACTGCTTGGGGAATGTACCAACAACAGTATCATTTGTACCGCCTGTAATCATAAGGAAATACGGATCATATGTGTGATCCTGAACCTTGAATTCAGAAGGCTGCATATTTCCCGGATGAGTCATAAACATATCACTTGCGGGAGTAATTCCGGGTGCAGGAGAAGCTGCACCGATATAGCCAAAATACTGCGGTCTTGTGATACCGATATAGAGTGACTCTCTGCCGCCCATTGAGAAGCCACAGATACCTGTATTCTCTCTGCCTGTTGCTACGGAGTAATGCTCCTCCATATAAGGCATAAGGCACTCGATAAGGTCCTCTCTGAATGCGTCATACTTCGCACATTCCTCAGCAGTCATACCCATACACTGATCTGAAGTAGCACTTGTGTACATAGCACAGCTTACAAGAATCATCTCCTCTGCCTCACCTGCTGCCATAAGGTTTCCGCCAATAGACTTACAGTAGCCTACCATATCATTTTCTGAGCCAAAGATACCGTGATTTACATAAACAACGGGATACTTCTTGCTTGTGCTGTAGTTCGGAGGAAGAATTACCACTGCATTCTTATTCTTCTTCGCAATTGAAGAATAGTAAGAAATCTTTTCTTCCTTACAACCGTTATTCGAATTGGATGTAATATTTGAAGGTACATTTGCTGTTATGGAATTTCTGAGTGAATCCATATATGCTGCACCGTCAACATTGCCGCCTGATGGAGCCTTTGTAGTAGTTGTAATAACTTCCGGCTTCTTTGTTGTAGTTGTAGTTACAGGAGGCTTTGTAGTTGTAACCTGCGGGAACTTATCAATCTGACCGAGAAGGAACTTTGAAAGAAGAACAAGATCATTCACATTAACTGTTCCGTTTCCGTCAATATCAGCAGCCTTATTTGTAGCAGAACCCGCGAAAGTATTTACGATCGCTTCCCTTTCAAGAATAAGATCGAAAACGTCAATAGTACTGTCGCCATTAAGATCACCGACAGTACCACCCAGAGTACTTGGGGGAGTCCCTCCGTTGTCGGTAATCACCCCCTTTAGTGCTCCTGCTGCATTATCTACGAAGAAATTTGTAGTTGTATCAACAGTTTCAACGTAAAGATAGCAGTTCAACGCACCTTCAGGGATTGTGTATGCACTGTTGGAAAGTGTTACCCACTCACCCTTGGAGCCTTTACCCTCCGCAACCGTGAGATACTGTTCCTCACCGTCAAGAGTACACTGTAATGTAAGCTTGAAATCCTCAGAAGAAGTTTCATTCTGCATTACATCAGCACCAAAGCTGTATGTCTCCCCTGCTCTGAATGCAGCAGGGTCAAGATAAGTAATTGCTCCATTCCAAGATTCAGTTCTGCCTGTTACTGCAAGTGTGCCGCCGCTTGCTTCTACAGAAGCAGAACCTCTGCCGGACCATTCACCTACACCTTTTTCAAATGTATCATTGTAGTAATAGCCGCTTGCATCAGGTTCCTTAGGCTCTGTAGGCTTTATAACTGCACCCTCATCGCCGTGACCTTCTCCGTATGTTACAATATTTGAATTAACCTTAGCAGAACCGTTTGACTGGTAACCCTCAACGTTGAGAGCAACCTCGTACATAACACCGCTCATATCCATACCTGCATCTTCCCACGCTTCAAAGTGCTTGGAAATACTGATACGTCCGCTGATATTCGTTTCTGCGTTATTTCGCGCAGGATTGTCCTGACGCACGCTCCAATACTGATAGAATGTTTCTGTACCGTGAATTGACGGCTGATTTACTCTCTCTGTTCTGTAGATATCATATTTATGACCGTTTGCCTCTACTGTTCCCAGAGGATTATTTGCTCCGGGTGGACGCCAGGAACCCCACGCGTCTACAATATAATATTCAACAGTAGGATGTGTGGCATCCTTGCCGTTTTCTGTCCAGCCGTAAACGCACATATAGGAATTGCCCTTAGGGAAGTAGTCAACATCGTAATCCAGATAAATACCGTCATACATATCGTATGTCTTTGTACTTCCAAGCTTCTGACCTGTTCGGAATAAACAGTTCTCAATACCGCTCCAGCTGCAGGTAAACGAACCGTTATCCCCTACATCCATACTAACAGTACCCTTACCGTCCTGATTCCACAGCTCCCAGTCATAGCCGTCTTTTTTGCCCGTTTCCTGATAAGCACTTGCTGTTAAAGCAGCAGGCAGCATTGTTGCGCTGACCACAACACTTAGCAGACCACAGGCAGTTTTTCTGATGAATTTGTTCATTAAAAAACCCCACTTTCTAAAAAAAGTAATGATATACATTAATAATCCATATAATTCCCCTAATACATATTATATTAACAAATAATTAATAATTCAAGTCATTTATTGCTTTCGCTGACCAAATATTGCTGTAACTAATCAATAAAATCAACGCTCTTCTTAATTTCAACCTTGTGGTTGTACATAGCTTTATCACTTCGTGCTATAAGAGCCTTTATATCAGGCCCACCAAGGTCAATCAAGGGGTCATAATGTGCTGTACCAACAGCTGCAGAGAAAGGATAGCCCTTGTAATCGATATTTTCCCGTGCAAATTCAACATTTACAGCGTCAGACAAATCAACTGTTGAGAAGCACATAAATTCATCGCCGCCAATTCGATATACCGTTCCTTTTTTTCCGAATACACGAAGGAGAACTCCGGCGCAACGGATAATTGCCTTATCTCCGCTATCATGTCCGTAATTATCGTTGATATATTTAAGGAAGTTGACATCACAGGCCATTACATACAGCTTCTCGCATTTTTCAGGATTTTTTTCAAGTTCTGCAACATATTCCTCGTAAGTATTTCTATTGCTGGCACCTGTCATCGAATCAATTGTAGAAGCTCGGAGAGCTGCCTTTGTTTCATTATTTTTTCTGATAAAATACCTCAGAAGGAAGAATAATCCTATAATAACAACAAACGCAGCGACAGCCATTAAAATCATATTGCGTCTGCGCAGCCTGACAGCAGCTGTACTGTCAACAATTTTTACGTTATCAACATAAAAAGTAATATTCTCAAGAAGTTCTTCTTCATCATCAGAGTCTTCACGAACATAGAAATATACATCTGTTGCGTTCAGAGGTAAAATGAAATCTCCTGAAATCTTTGACCAGGTACCATTTTCAAGCATTTTACTTTTTATTGTCGAATAGATTTCCTCTCCATTAAGATTGTATTGCAGTCTGATAGAAAAATAATGATTTTCATCGCATTCTCTGTCAATATACATAACATAAGCAGAATATGTGTAATTAACTCCCGGAGATACACTTGCAATTCTGACCATAGGTGCATTCCAATTCTCGGTTTTATCAGAAACAATAAGGGAATTATTTCCGGAATAACTGAAATCCTCAGAAATACTCATTGAAAGTATGCCTCTTGGTATCCAGCCCTCTACTCCATTTTCAAAATCAAACTCAAGAGAGCTCTTGTTTTCTTCGAAAATAACATCTTTTTTCGGAAATTCAGAACCGTATATAGAAACATCATCTATAAAAAAGTTTTCTGTTCCTGTTCCGCTTTCAATATAAAATATAGCATCAGTTATATTTTCTGGAATAGCCGCTGAACATTCAACAAATACCCACTCATCATTACCTACAGTTGCAGTTATCATATTATTATAAGACTCAGCACCACTGTCATCAACATATTTCAGGGTAAGAAGTACGTCCATTTCTTCGGCAGTGTCGCTAATAACATACACTCTGAAAAGATATTCTTTTCCGGGTGTTACAATATCTGTTATATTCAGTGACGGACCACTCCAATTCTCACTTCTGTTGTATGATTTCAAACTGGAAAAACCGCCGTATGCCTTTTCAGTTGTAATAGTCAGCTCTGATTTACTTCCAAAAGATGACCAGCCTTCGTATTCCCCCGATTCAAATCCCGTATCCACAAGAGCTTTGTAGTCATCAGCCGCCAAACTACAGAAAGGAACAGATATAAACATAAGAATTGATGTTACCATTAAAGTAATAAAATATCTGTAGTACTTTTTCATTCATATCCCTCCTGCTCAGATTTCTCCGATAGTATTTTACAATTATATTATAGCAAAAATACACATATTTTTCAATTAACATTATACAAGAAATATAACTATCTTTTTTGTATATATTATACATATCGTTAACGATAAGTGAACAAAACTATTGATATTTGATAATAATAAGAAATAAAAATCCGCAGAGTATAATTTTCTCTGCGGATTTTCCATTATTTATTATTTTGTGAGACAGTCAAATGCTTCCGTTACTACCTTTTCATCAGGTGCTTTTGTAAAGCTGCTGACTACAGGTACCACTATAAGCGAAACAATCATTGCTATAGCTCCTGCATTTACAGGTGAAAGAAGATTCAAAGGACAGTTAAGTTCAATCACTGCCTGCTTCAAACTGTCAAATGCCGGAATATTGAGGCTGAAAAGAATCATATGTCCTACAGTAATTCCAAGACCTGTTACAAAACTTGCAATAACAGCTGCAATTGAAGCTTTTTTCATAAATAAGCCATAGAGGAATGGACCAAGGAATGCTCCTGATAATGCACCCCAAGAATATGACATAAGAGTTGAAATTGAAGCATTCTTATTGCATGCAATAATTACAGAAATAACAAGGAATACAGCGATAAACACACGTATACAAAGCATCTGCTTTTTATCATCAAAATTCTTTACCCTTGGCTTTATAAGATCGTTTGTAAGAGTTGAACTTGATGTAAGAACGAGAGAAGAAAGAGTTGAAAGAGATGCAGAAAGAACAAGCACAACCACAAGACCTATAAGCATATTTGGAAGCGCCTGATGAATAAGAGCAGGTACCATTGTATCATAAACAGGCTTGCCGTTTACAACATCAATAAGCGCTTTGTCTGTAACCGATGGATCAGTTGTACAGTAAAGACGAACAAAACCACCCATAAAATAAGAACCGCCTGCTACAACAAGAGCAAATAATGTGGAGATAATTGCGCCTTTCTTTATAGCGTCTTCATCCTTAATGGCATAGAATTTCTGCACCATCTGAGGAAGTCCCCAGGTTCCGAGCGATGTAAGTATCACAACTCCAAGAAGGTTAAACGGATCAGGTCCGAAAAGTGAACCAAGTGTATTTGCAGGTGTACTATTATCAGAAATGGCATTAAGAGAGTCAATTGCCATTGCAAGACCGTCTTTTTTCTGAACTGTAAGCACTACAACAGTTGCAATGCCCACAAGCATAATAATTCCCTGAATAAAATCATTGATAGCTGTCGCTTTATATCCGCCAAGAATAACATATATAGCTGAAAGCAGTGCCATAAGAATAATTATGATTGTGCCACCGTGTTCTCCTAAATCGAAAACCATACCAAAAAGTCTTGAAAGACCATTATAAACGGAAGCTGTGTAGGGAATGAGAAATACAAATACTATAAGTGATGTTATTGTTTTAAGCATATCGGAATTAAATCTTTTTCCGAAGAATTCAGGCATTGTTTTTGATCTGAGCTGTTTTGACATAAGTCGAGTTCTGCGTCCTATGAGGAAAAATGGTATAAGACTGCCGATTATCGCGTTTCCTATACCAACCCAGGCAGCAGATACACCATAGCTCCAGCCGAATTGTCCCGCATAACCTATGAATACCACCGCTGAAAAATATGTAGTACCATAGGAAAATGCTGTCAGCCAGGATCCGACATTACGTCCGCCAAGCATAAAATCCTTTGCTGATTTTGTTTTTCCCGAGGTGTAAAAACCTATACCAACCATTACAGCAACATAAATTGCAAGTATTATAAAGGTGGCAGTTTTTGAACTCATAAAATCACGTCCTTTCAAATGTGTAAAGCTTAAAAGCTTTAAATCAATAAAGTGTTCAAGTAATACTATATCATATTTCGCTGAAAATGTCAAGTGTTTTTGAAGAAAAATCATTGAATTATGTCGGTTTTTGTGATATAATTGTCCCTGTAAAAAAATCCAAAATTTTTTTGAAAAATCTTGTAATGTTTCCGAATGTCATACGTCTTATAGACAGAAACGAGGAAATACAGTGTTTGAAGAGCTCTACAAAAAATACTTCCACGATATATTTCTATATTCAAAATCTCTTTGCAGAGAAGACAATCTTGCTGAGGAACTAACTCAGGAAACCTTTTTCAAGGCGCTAAAATCCATTGATAAATTCAAAGGCGACTGCGATGTAAGAGTGTGGCTGTGTCAGATTGCGAAATATACGTTTTATGACTACTGCCGCAAAAACAAACTCCACGACTTCGAGGAATTCCCCGAAGAAACCGTTGACACCGGTGTTTCTATTGAAAATGCCCTTGAAGACGAGGGAACAGCGGAGTTGATACATCAGATACTCCACGATATGAAAGAGCCTTACAAAGAGGTATTCACTTTGAGAGTATTCGGAGAACTTTCTTTTAAGCAGATTGCAAAATTATTTGGCAAGACCGAAAACTGGGCAGCGGTGACATTCCACCGCGCAAAGCTCAAAATAATCGACACTATTGAAAAACAGGAGGAAAATTATGAATAATAAATGTGACATAATAAAAGACCTGCTCCCTCTCTATGCTGAAAATATGTGCAGCAATGACAGCAGGCAGGCTGTAGCGGAGCATATCGCTGAATGTGAAAGCTGCCGCAATGAACTGAAAAAAATAAATACCGATGTTGCCATTCAGGCTGATTCCGATGTATCAATGTTCAAGCGTATAAAAAAACGTGCGCGGATTGAAAAAGTTGTTATTTCAATTGTAAGTATCGTATTTGTATTGTCTGCTTTGTGGTATGCACAATTTTTTCTTATTAATACAGACTGCACTATGGACTACGAAAAATATAATCTGGCAGAAAATGTAACTGTTGAAGTTGACGATGACGGTATGCTTTGGCTTTGTGTGAATGACGAAGCCGCATGCTACGACTATATATGGCCAACACTTGTGGATGCAAACGGTATAAAAGTAGGCGAAGAAGGATTTGACAAAAACAACAAAGGAAGCTATGATGTAACACTTTGCCATCGAAGGGTCAATGAACTTGCAATGATTATGTTCTACGGAAATGAAAAACGCACACCACTATTCAACATAAACGAAAAGGATTTCAAATCTGTAAAATATTATGACGAAAAAACAGATACTGAGTATGTACTTTGGGAAAGAGGTTAATTATGATAGAGAGAAAATTCAATAAAGCCGCAATTATTATTTCGGCACTTGCTTTGATTGCAGGTTGGTCAGGAGTACTGTTCAGCATACCTGCATTTGTATTCGGCATAATCGCAATTGTCATTTCCATAAAAAAGAGAGAAACACACCTTGTAAAGCTGCCTGTGTTTCTGTCAGTAGTTGCAATAATTACAGGAATATTCTTTTTGCTTATGTTCTACACCAATTTATTCTTACCTATGTAAGTAAATCTGTACAAAAATCATAAATATATTGCATTATTAAAATAAATATGATATAATATTGGCAGAGTTTGGATTTTTCCATTCTCTGCCAATATTTTTTTAGAAGGTGAATTAAATGAAAAAAATATCCGCAATTATTTTATCATTAGCTTTGACAATATCAGCAATTCCTCTCAGCGCTGCCGCTGATGAAACAGCTATACCTGCTGACGTAGACAAATCCGCATACGAACAGCTTTTACACCACGATGAAAACGGTGACGGTGTTTTTACCGAAGAAGAACTCGCTTCTTCCCAATGGCTCAATCTTGACCTTACAGAGGTTCAGGATATTTCGTGGATTTCAAGAATGAAAAATTTATACCATATAAATCTGCGAAATGGAAATATAACCGATCTTTCTATTCTTTCACAGCTGCCGAATCTGAAAAATGTTTTCCTGACTTCTGTTCCAATTACAGACATCAACTTTGCAAAGAATATGGAGCTTGATTACTTAATGCTGACCAATATGGAGCAGATAACTCCTTCACAGCGTATGGAGATCATCCGCTGTGAAGATATTACAGTAAAAAAGGGATTTGCCTCCGCAGCAGGCTGCTTTCCGATCGGACTCATTGAAGCAGATGAAATAAAATTCCGTATTGACGACCTTAATGTTGCTTCTTTCAACAGCGATGTAAGCGGCGAAGATGAAAAAGGTTTTTATCGTTACAAAGAAATTGCAGCTGTTTACGGAAAAAATTGCGGAGAAACATCATATACCATAGAATTTGACGGCGAAGTGCTTTTCACTGGGAAAATAAAAGTTGAAGAACCACAGTATGCCAACATTCCACCTGCCGCTGATGTAGAATACAACTCAGAGGTTTACAGTTCATACTTTTACTTTGACAAAAAGTCAATAATTTCTGACGGCAGACTTTACGGAGTGAAAGACGGTGAGGTTATACTTCACCACGAAAACGTTGAAAAATATGATAATTCATATCTGACAATTAATCTTATGGGTGATGATCTCATTCTTACATCTGAAGGAAAGGCATATATAAACAATATTCCCGTAACTGCTCCGGAGGGAGTGAAATTCCGCGATATAAACGGCTCATATCTCATTTCGGAGAACAATGAATTATACATACTCAATTATGATAACAGCGTCTGCACAGCCGATTATGTCTGCGATAATATAGCTTCATTTTCGGAGAACAGCTTTCGCAGCTACTGCATTTCCACTGAGGGCGAACTGCTCTATCTTGACAATTATACCGAGAATAATAAACGCTTATGCACTCCATATCCCACAGGCATAATGAATCCAATCAGTACTACCCACGACTTTTTTGTAGATGAAAATAATGTATTATGGGAAATAAACACAAGAAAAACTCCCCCTGTTGCAACAAAAAAAGCCGAGGACGTTGTAAAAGTCGGATTTCTTACTTACGATAACGGCATAGTAACAGGAGATGTCCATATTAAAAGCGACGGTACAGCATATTTAATAGGTACTACAACAGAAGTATCACTGTACACCCCTATATCACAGGGAAAAATCTACAGAACATCGGGATATTTCGGAATACCCCACGGAGAAATAATGAGCAGTCAGCTTACTCCCCACGAGTATTACATTGATTATGATAATGTTCTTACACTTGAATATAACGGCAAGGAAGTGGCTGTAAATGATGTTGCAGAGTTTCTGTGTGATTACTTTGAGGATGATATTCTTACCTGCTACTTCATGCGTACCGATAATACAATCTGGAGCTATTGCTTTACAACAGATGAATTTATCTGTCACGAACCCATAAAAGCCGAAATCAGCACTAAAGGCGACCTTAATGGTGACGGAATTGTCAACGTTGCCGATGCTGTTTCAATGGAAAAATATCTGCTTGGAGGTGATATTCCCGCGAGATTGGAAAACGGCAATTTTGACGGTGACAATTCTGTAACCGTCTTCGACTTTATTTTAATGCGAAAAGAAATTATAAAGAGAGGGAATTTAAAATGAAAGCATTACTCATTGGCGGAACAGGCACTATAAGCTCCGCAATCACACGCAGATTGGCTGAAACAGGCTGGGAGGTATACCTACTCAACCGCGGAAACAGAAACGGTAATCTCCCCGAAAATGTGAAGATTATCACAGCCGACATCAACAATGAAACGGAGGCAAAAGAAGCCCTTGCAGATATGACATTTGACGTTGTCTGCGATTTCATATGCTTCGTACCCGAGCAGGCTGAAAGAGATTACCGCCTGTTCAACGGCAGAACAAAGCAGTTTATATTCATCAGCTCTGCCTCTGCATATCACAAGCCTGTCTGCGATTATATAATAACAGAAGGCACAACCCTTGCTAACAAGTACTGGGAATACTCACGCAATAAGATAGCTATTGAGGAGCTTCTTATGAAGCACTACCGCAAGGAGGGCTTCCCTGTGACAATTGTCCGTCCAAGCCATACCTACGATGAAAGAAGTGTCCCTCTGGGAGTTCACGGCAAAAAAGGCAGCTATCAGGTTATAAAGCGCATTATGGAGGGCAAACCTGTTATTATTCACGGTGACGGCACAACTCTCTGGACAATCACACATAATTCTGATTTCGCCATTGGATTTACAGGCCTTATGGGAAATCCCCACGCTATAGGCGAGGCTTTTCACATCACATCAGATGAATCCGTAACCTGGAATCAGATATATCAAGCAATTGCCGACGCTTTAGGCGTTGAGCTTAAACCTTACCACGTTTCATCTGAGTTCCTTGCCGATGTAAGCGATTACGACCTCACAGGCAGCCTTACAGGAGATAAGGCACAGACAGTAGTATTTGACAACTCCAAGATAAAGCGTATTGTCCCCGAATTCAAGGCAACTGTCCACGTTGAGCAGGGAATACGCAATACTGTGGAATACGTTCTCTCCCACCCCGAATGCCAGCTTGAAGATCCCGAATTTGACGAATGGTGCGATAAGGTAATTGACGCACTTGAAAATGCAAAGAAAATTATAAACGACTAATGCAAATCCCCGATGAAAAAAACTCATCGGGGATTATTATTTTATCCATTCACATCAAAATATTCGCCGAAATTATTGCCGCTTACGTCAAAGGAAACATAAACCTTATCCTTTACGTTATCATCAACAAAAAATGCAATCTGTACATCAGCGGATTCGTTAGGGGCAAGAATCAAGTGGTTTTTGCCGCCCTTTTGGTCGCTGTCCATTGCCAACGAGAACCACATACGCTGTACGTCATAGCCAACTAACGAGTCAAAGCAGGAATATCCCGCCTTATTGTTTACCCAGTCTGCTTTTGGCTCACCGTCCTCAATAATAAACATAGTCGGACAGATACATATATCATTTTCAATATCGGCTGTATTTGTAATTGTTACATTCATTTTGAGAATGTGCATAGGCACAACTTCTTCGGATATAATTTCATCAATCGTATTAACACCGTCACCAAGCTTAATTGTTGTACGAATGTTTTCAATGATATTTCCGTTTTCGTCCATAAGGTGGCTGAAATCGGTTTCATCTCCACAGCCGTCTGTTGTTATTCCGTCAAAGCTGTCTGTAAGCTCAAAGCTGTTGAGAGTAACGTCATATCCGTCAACTCCGTTTCCAGTGTACGGGTTACTTGCGGTATCACCGATAGTTCTTACATTTTCCTCGTAGGCATAGAATTTTTTAGGTGAATAAGAAGCGGACTGATAATTACTCTTGTCAAGCCACGGAATATAATCTCCGTGAAGCTTTTCCTCTGTGGGATAAAGAGTGATTTCATCAATGATTTTCTTCATATCAGCTTCTGAAACATCCTCGCTTATAAGAAGCGTCAGAACGTAAGTTGTACCCTCAAAGCAGATGTAAACAGACCTGTCAATGCTTATTGTACCTTTATTGTAAACATTGGGACTACGATAATTTATAAGGGCGGTTTTGCCCTCGGATTCATAAGTTTCGCAATTTTCCGAATAGGGAAGTTTCAGTTCAACATTTGTATCATCGGGCAGTTTATACAGGTCAGGAGCAATTCTGCCGCCATTTTCGGGATTTTTAAAACCTGAATTTTCCTCGTGAGGAACATATCCCTCAGGAATCCAGCCGAATTCATAAAACATATACTTTGGAGCCTCAGTATTTTCCGTATCAGCCACAGGTGTCTGAATTAAAATTGTATTTTCATAGTTTCCTGTTTTTTCAATTTTTGCTGTCAGCTTTTCATAGGCGAAAACCGAAAGGGGAATAGCTGCCGTAACAGCTACAGCCGCCGCAATAACTGCCAATCCACGCTTTTTGTTGAAAGTCTTTTTTGTCATAGTAACCCTCCTCAGCATCTGCTGTTTATTCAGTTTGTAATGTTCGGAAAAAATGTGCTCCTCATCGGAGGAAAAAGCATCCTCAACAATTTTTTTCCATTCTTTTTCATCTGGAAAATTATTTATATTCATTACCTGCATCTCCTCTCTGAGAAATAAGCTTTTTTCTTGCCCTTTCAAATCGTTTACGCACGTTTGATTCTGTCATATTCATTTGCTGTGCAATTTCACGCCATTGAAGCTCGTCCCTGCACCGAAGCGTAATGATTTTTCTGTCAGTTTCATTAAGTTTGTCCAGTATTCCGTCATTATCACCGATGTCATTTTCAACTACCAAAGCTGTATCGGGAATTGAGTTAATACTGTCATCAATGGACTGTATTCTTTCATAATTCCGCTTGTTTTTTCTGTAGATGTCAATTGCAGAGCTTTTTATCGTTTTCACTATATAGTTTTTGGTTTTCGTGGAATACGGCTCACCGATACTGCCGATTTTCTTTATAATGCTCATAAATGCGTCAGATACGGCATCCTCGGCATCAGAGGAATTTTTAAGAACGGAAAAAGCGATACGGTACATTGGCTGTTCGTAGATTTCATACAGCTTTTTGAGCTTTTCCGTTTCAGCATTAGTCATTGCATCACCTCATTTTTGAAACGTTTCATATATTATAACGTTTTGATGTTATTGTTTTGTGACAAGAAAAAAGACGTTCCGAAAATTTTTTCAGAACGCCTTGAAATATTAACATCCCCAGAACTGATAAATTTCGAGTACCAGAACTGTTGCAATTGCAACGGAGTTAAAGATTATATTGAAAATATAACGCCAGGGCTTGGCTTTATTTTCAGCCTTTGAACAGAGAGCCATAATATCGGAAACAATGGCAGCTGCCGCAAATAAAGCACACAAAGCTGCTGCTACTGCAAAGAGAATACCCGTCATCTTTGTAGGACCTATGGTAGAAATCAGCATAGGAACAGCCGCTGCTACAGCCCATATTTTGAAAAGCTGCGCAATAGATATAATCTTTGAACCTTTATATGTCTTACGTTTTTTGGCAAGTATAAGTATAAACTTTACAAAAACAATTACAGCCGAAACAACAGCCATAAGAAGGAATACAATAAAAAGTACTATTTTCGGGATAACTGTATCATCCTTGATATAAGACATAGCCCCCATATCTACTATCGTCGTACCGTCATCAAGAGTATGCGGATACATTATATATGAACCGTCTACCCCCTCTTGTTTAACGGAATAGAAACCGTTACCTTTATATTCAATATCAATCAGACCTGCAACTCCGAATTTATCGTCATCAATACGTGAAACAGGCAATACTGAAAGCAGACCGTACACTTTTAAAATTCCCTTGTGATTTGCACGTGAAGGCATATATATTCCGCTTAAATCAATCATTTTTCCGTCATCAGAAGCAGCTTTATTTTCTGTTTCGGCTTCACCCATTATGAGCTGTGTGAGTCCCTGTGTAATATTAATTGCTGTTCTTGTATTAGTAAATACAGCAACTCCCCAATCGGACTCGGGATCAAAGGCAAAGTTACTTATACAAGCCAGAGTACCTCCGTCGTGACCGTAGCACATTGCAGAATGCTCCATTGGCCAGAAACCGTAATTACATTTAACTGTGTCAGTATCACCATAAAAGCTGCTGCCCTCGAAAATTATTGCCTGTGTTTCGGGATTTTTAAACAGCGGTGCAGATTCATCCGTAAGTGCCTTGCCGTATTTTGTTATATCCTCAATTGTACCGCAAGCTGAACCTGCAGGGTAAATCGGGATAAATCCCATATCAAGACCACCGGGCATAATATTATCGCCCAACACCGCATAAGCTTTCAGCTTTTCACGCTGAGTACGCACCCAGGGATTATCGTTGAAATCGGGAGCAACAGAAGTCTGCTCCATTCCAAGCTTGTCAAAAATATGCTTATTTACATAGTCAATATAGCTCTCGCCGCTGACGCGCTCCACGATTAATCCTGCCAAAGCCGCACCATAGTTGGAATATGATGTAACCTCTCCCGGACGCCATATCTGTGCCGGCTCCACATCCTGTACCATTTCTTCAAGAGTTGTAAGCTGATTTTCATCCGTTACAAATATATTGTACGTACTCTCGCACCAGCCTGCATTGTGATTCATCAGATTGAGCATTGTGATTTTATCATCATATTTCAGATTTTTCAAATAACCCTCGGGAAGATATGTACGTATATCTTCGTTGAGGTCAATTTTTCCCTGCTCATACAATTGCAGAACACTTACCCATGTAAGAGTTTTTGTGATACTACCCCATTCATAGACGGAATTTTCATCGGCAGCAATTTTATTGTTCCTGTCGATTTCTCCGTAATATCCCGTGTAAACCGTTTCATCACCGTGAAAAACGGACACAGCAAATGATGAGTAAGGAATATCCTTTACGTGTTCTTCAATTGCAGACTGAATATCAGTAACTGCAATTCCGGAAGGCGTTTCTTCTGTGGCAGATGTATTCATTATTCCGCATTGCAGGCATAGAGCTGCTGACATAACGGCGGAAATAATCCGTTTGAAATAATTTTTCATATAAAACTCCTTTAAATCAACATATAATACATCTATAGTCTAACATATTTTACACCGGATGTCAATGAATTTATTTATCATATGTTTCAATACCTTTAAGATAAAGCTTTGTAGAAATAAAATATGAAAGCACAGACAATACAGCCACAACACCTGCTGAAATCAGCTTTATTCTGTTGAATAAATGGTCGTATACACCTTTAGCGAAATTCAAAGCAAATTTAATAATTGCATTGGTAAATTCTTCGCTACTCGCAGGCAGCGGACCAAATAGAGCATATATTCCCAAAACAAGTATTAAAACAAGAAGTGCTGCTGCTTTTACCTTTCCGCCATTATCGCTGCTGAAACGCACTAAAAATGGAATATCAACGACTTTTAAAAAGATTTCAGCTAAAAACAGGGGAATAAAAAGCTTTTTGACATCAAAAAGTATTTCAATTCCGCAGTTTTCAGCACAAAAACTAATTACAGCATTTGTCATAAAAAAGGAAACAAGCATTATTACTGCCATTACTAATGCTGATAAATACTTTACGAAAACAACTCCTCTTGGAAGTACAGGGGTAGAACTGATAAAATATGCCCATTTCTTTGTTTCATCAGCCTTGAACATTGTAAGTGATACAGCGTCAACCATTGCCATACCCATTATGTACATAAAAACAAGTGTAGCAATTGAATCGCTGTCATATAGCATTTTCAAGCCATACTCCAAGGATTCAAATTTACCGTCAATAAATGAAAATACAAAAATAAACAAAGTAAAAAACAAAGGTGTCATAAGAGCGGCAAAAATATAGGCTATTCTACTCTGCCGTAATTCTTTATAAATCATACCTTTCATCAGTCATACCTCCTTTCCATCATTCTTCTGTTTATGAAAAATCCTGCCATAAGAATCAAAATCATAAGGGGAAATGCCAACATACCCAACAAATCCACTGCTTCAACAAGATTGACCAGCACAGGCTCCTGAATGGGATAATCCACCATATCCGCAGGCAAACGATACTTTTCAGGTATATTCAGCATATCCATATCAATATTGAAATAATAGCTTCCGCTGTTGGGCATTTTTAATTTTACAATAAAAGCTACTATCATAACAATCCAACAAATTATAGAAGAAAAATTGCTGAGATATGCCTCTTTTTTCGTCCTTGCACGATTTATTATAATCTTTTGGAAAAAATTCATTATAAGAGCAGCAAGAATAAAAATCGACCAGATTTTTACTACAAATCCGAAATCAACCTTTATATTGTAAATTCCGCCTAATACTGCAAAATTTAAAATTGAAAGCACAAAAGAAATCATTACACTGAGTATATTTAAAACCAATTCAACTAATGCTTTTTCTGTACTGCTTACAGGCAGAGTAAATGCATACATACGCCAGTTTGTATTAATATCCGCATTTGCCGAATCTCCCAGTTTTATAAGAGTGGTACCAAATGCCACTATAAATCCCAAAAAGTACATTACAAGCATTTTCATTTCTTTATTCATAATGTAATCTACGGCGCCTGATCCATATGAAATAAACATAGCAGATTTCAGATTTCCGAATTCCATACTCATAGCAATCAGCCAGAAAAAAATCATAATGCCAATCATTGCAATTGTCTGCGTTAAAATCAGCTTTTTTGATACGATAAATTCTCTGTAAAATAAAGCCTTATATTTCGACATATAATCACCGCCATTCTTTCTTGCTTTTGTTTACATAGTATACCATAATTTCTTCAAGAGTAGTGCGGTCGAATACAAGTCCTGAGTATTTACGGCTCATTTCATCGCGGTTATTCACCATAACCTCAGCCCCGAAATCGTTAAGACGGGCGCTTATTATATCCTCGGGGTCAATCTCCGTGTAGTCCTTCTTTGTGCATTTAATAACGCTGTGATTGTTGAGAATATCGTCCTTGTAGCCGCTTATAAGTATTTTTCCCCTGTCGATGAAAGTTACACTGTCGGCAATTTTTTCAAGGTCGCTGGTGATATGGCTGCTCATAAGAATGCTGTGGTCTTCATTCTGCAAATATTCAAGGAATATGTCCAGAATTTCGTTACGCACAACAGGGTCAAGTCCCGTTGTAGCCTCGTCCATAACGAGCAGCTCAGCATTGTGGGATAAAGCGCAGGCTATCTGCAATTTCATCTTCATTCCCTTTGAAAATTTTCCGATTTTCTTCTTTCTCGGAAGCTGTAAACGGTCAAGATATTCTGAATATTTATCGTTATCCCATGATTTATATATACCCCCGAAAATTTTCCCCATATGATTTGCGTTGAAAACATCGTGAAAGGGCAGTTCATCAAAAACTACCGCAATACGCTCTTTTATTTCTCTTTCATCTTTTTTATGGTCAAGACCGATAAGCTTTATTTCTCCCTCGTTAATGGGAATGAGATTGAGCAAACCGCGGATAGTAGTTGTCTTGCCTGCACCGTTTTGTCCGATAAAGCCCATTATACTGCCCTTTGGCACGTTAAAGCTTACATTGTCAAGAGTAAAGCCGTCATATTTTTTTGTAACGTTTTTCAGCTCAATAGCATTTTCATATGAATTGCTCATAACTGACCTCCATAAACCATTTCTAATATTTCACGAAGCTCATCAAGCTCCACACCGCACAGCTTAGCCTTATCGCATACATTTATGAGCATATCTTCAATCTGACGCAGCTGCTCCTCGCGGAAAAGCTCCTTATTCTTAGCTTTTATAAAGCTGCCCTTGCCCGTGTAGGACTCGATAAAGCCATCCCGTTCAAGCTCCTCGTATGCTCTTTTAGTGGTGATAACGCTGATTCTCAGCTGCTGTGCCAAGGCTCTCATTGACGGAAGGGCGTCCCCCTCTTTCAATCTGCCGTCGAGAATCATTTCTTTTACCTGGGAGGTTATCTGGTTATAGATAGGCTCCCCCGATGAATTGCTTATAATAATATCCATAGGTGTGCACTCCTATTCTTTGGCAGTCTCCGCGAGCTCTGCGAAATCTGCCGAAAATTCAAATTTGAATATTGTATATACTCGATATACACATTATACACGCTTATATACAATTTGTCAAGGGGTTTCTGAAAATTTTTCCTTTTTTCAATGACAACCATTTTTCAATATCATTTTTTGCTGTCTGCAACATACCCTCTCACTAAAGGGCAAAAATCGCCCTTTTTTCAACCAAAAATGGTTGATTATTGAAAAATAATTTTTATTTTCTCTTTTTTCACTAATTATCAACAATTATAAATGTTAATATTATACGAAATTTATTGTAATATATTTTTATATACATAATTATATTTATATACTTATAGCAATTTTTGAACAATAAAAAAGCATCGAAAATTAATCCGATGCCCAGCGTGTAAAATAAGAATTTAACGGAGTATCATTGAAACTTACTGGTGAAAACCTTTCTGAGGAAAGTTTTTTCCCCAGACCCCTTTCCAAAGACTTTCAATTTTAAATTTTCTCAACAGGGATTTAATCCCTGTTGAGAAAATTAAGATAAAAGTTTTAGGGAGGGAGTTTGAGGGATGACCCTGTTTCAAAAGGGTCTCCCTCAATAAATCTCTATAATATTCGTTATATTCTAATTCACGACAATTAATCTCTGAAAACAGCAATTCTCTATTTAAATAACTTGTAATTCTTCAATATATCAATCAATAATCCCTTATCTTCTTCAATGATGAATTTATATACATTTCTTGGAGGTTTATCGGGTAAAATTTCAAGTATATCATCATTAATCTGATAACTATAATCTTTAGCTTTTTTAGAACAATCTTCAAATATAATGCAATCATTACAAATATAGGTATATTTTGAATTTATCTGAATAACAATGGTATAAACTGCTTCAAGAACTAATATAACACACCATAGTACAAAATATCTATCTCCAAATTCTCTGATAACTTTCGTGACCAACCAAATAAAAACCAAAACATAAAGTATAATGGAATGATTCTTATCCATTTTCTTCACTTTGACTTTTTCTTTATTTTTAATTAACTTGATATATCGCATTGCAAGATTTAAATATCCATATACATACAACATACCCAGTGTCGATAACAAAATTGTATCCATAATCGTCCTCCAAAATACTTATTTATCAAGATACCTGATTTTTATATTATACCACACTCTCCACAAATCCCAGTAATAAGCGGTTTGCTATGGTATTCTGTTGTGTAAATTGCAATCTTTACTCATTTTCTTCAGGAAACATCTCATTATAAACGCTTAACCAGTTTTCCGTTTCTTCATTACCATCAAGATGTGCTTCAATATCGGAATAGTAAATGTCATCAAGTAAGTCCTCAAAAGAATCGTATTTCTCTGTTCCGAAATCATCATCATAAATATATGACTGCCCTGTTTCAAGATTGATAAAATAGGTTCTGAATGCACAGTCATTACCAAAAACGAGTGCCATAAATCCGTCCACATGCTTTTCAGCATTGTCAGGCATATAAATATTGATACAAATTGTTCCGGCAGAAATACTGATTCCTTTTGTAATTCTGAGCCAGTCCTTGAAATCTTCAGGAAGAGTGTACCCGAGTTTCAGCTCATACTCTGTTATTTCTTCTTCAGTAGCTGGTTCTTCAATTGAACAATCTCCGCCAAGTTTTTCGAGTGTTTTCATAATTTTTACAAAGAATTCAAAACTTTCAATAATTCCTTTATTCATTTATATTCCCTCATCTTTACAGTAGGTTCGGCAAATTCTTATTCTATCCAACTACCCATATTATACCACACTCCCCCGATATTTTCAATAGAAAAAGCTAAAAAATTTAGCTCCTAACATTTTTCTCCAAAACCCTTGCAAAACAGCTATAATTATGCTATAATATAAGTTGTGTTAAAATCCAAAGACGAAAGGAACATTGCTATGTCCGATAAAAATAAAAAGAATTTTGAAATCCCCCGTCCGCAGTTCCCGAAAAGAGCTGTTGTAACAGGCGGTATGCCCTACGGCAACAAGGAGCTTCACTTCGGTCACGTTGGCGGAATGCTCGTTTTTGCCGATACTTATACACGTTTTCTCCGTGACAGAATTGGCAAGGATAACGTTATTTTCGTAACAGGTACAGACTGCTACGGCTCCCCTATCGCTGAGGGCTGGAGAGTTAAAGTAGAAAAGGGCGAGTTTGAAGGCTCTCTCGTTGATTTCGTTCAGTCCAACCACGACAAACAGAAAGCAACTCTCGGCAAATACGGAATTTCCCCCAATCTCTATGCAGCTTCGGGACTTGGCCGCTCCAAGGAAATCCACGCAGAGGTGACAGACTGGTTTATCAGCTCCCTCCACAAAAAAGGACAGCTCAACCAGATTACAACAATGCAGTTCTACGACGAGGAGGCAGGCTGTTTCCTCAACGGACGTCAGGTTATCGGTAAATGTCCCGTTGAGGGATGTACTTCCGAAAAAGGATACGCAGACGAATGTGACCTCGGTCATCAGTATATGCCCGAAAATCTGCTCAACCCCGTCAGCACACTCACAGGCAAGACTCCCTCAATGAAGCCCGTTACAAACTGGTATTTCAAGCTCCGCGACTATGAAGAGCTTATGAAAAACTGGATTGAGGAACTTAAAAAGCGCAAGGACGTCCGCCCTGTAGTATGGAAAACAATTGACGAATTCCTCAAAAAGCCTGTTATTTACGTTAAGCGCGAATTTGAGGAAAAATACCTTGAAATCAAGGCATCTATGCCCGAGCACAACTACATTGAGGAAAAGAAAAAGCCCTCATTTACAATAGAATTTGACAAGCTCTCCGACTGCGATACAGCCTGCCGTATTCTCACAGAAAACGGAATACGCTACAGAACAGGTAAAACCCTCGTTCCTTTCCGCCTTACAGGAAATATCGAGTGGGGCGTTCCTGCACCTGTTATGGACGGCGTAGACGGTCTTACAGTATGGGTATGGCCTGAATCTCTCTGGGCTCCTATCTCCTTTACTCAGACTTATCTTGAATCTATCAACCATAGCCGCGATGAATGGAAGGATTACTGGTGCAGCAAGGACGCAACTGTATATCAGTTCATCGGTCAGGATAATATCTATTTCTACGGCATTGCCGAGCCTGCAATGTGGATGGCACAGCAGGAATCCGAGGTAAAGACTGCCGATGTTCCCGACGGTGAGTTACAGATGCCAATTATCGTTGCAAATCACCACATCCTTTTCCTTGACAAAAAGGCTTCAAGTTCAGGCGCTGTTAAGCCTCCTATGGCTGACGATCTCCTTGATTACTACACACCCGAGCAGCTCCGTATGCACTGGCTGGGACTTGGCCTTGGCCAACGTTCCGTAAGCTTTATGCCTAAGCCATTTAATCCCGACGCTAAACCCGACGAGGCAGATCCCGTAGTAAAGGACGGTCTGCTCCTTTCCAATGTATACAACAGAATGATTCGTACTGCATTCTACACAACACAGAAAGAATTTGACGGTATACTCCCTTCTGTTGCTCCCGAGGAAAACATCCTTGCAGACGCTAAAAAAGCTATCCTTGAATATGAGCGTTATATGGCAAAATTCGCATTCCACCAGTGTACTTACGTTCTTGACAGCTATATAAGAAACGGCAGTAAGTATATGGCGAAGGCACTTAACGGAGATACCTCCGATAAGGAACAGACAGCGCAGGCTCTTGCAAACCTTTTCCACATTATACGTACAACAGCAGTACTTCTCCACCCATTAGCACCATTCGGAACTGAAAAGGTACGTGAATACTTACAGGTTGACGAGAGAATATGGTCATGGGATACAATTTTTGAGCCTCTCACATACTTCACAGGTGAAAATCACCGGTTGAAATTCCTCCCCCCCAGAACGGACTTCTTCACACGTCACGAATCACAGTTTGCTAAGGCTGACGAGGAATAAAACAAATGGAATTTCTGCCAATTTATTTTCTGTTATTTGTTGTATTGATGACATCAATAAGCAGAAAAAAGAATACAATAAGAAGTATAACAGCAACTAAGATTTTAAAGAGAAAGGATTGCACATTTATGTTAGAAGCGGCAAAGAAATTCATTGGCACAAAATGTTACGTAAAGACAATTAACGAAGATTTAAAAACAGGTACTCTTAAAGGAATTTCAGGAAAAACACTTATACTTGAAACTACCGACAACAGAGTTATGGCAATAAACGCTGAGTATGTAACATGTATTGAAGAATATCCCACAAGTAAAAAGGAAAAGAAGAACATAATAAAGGATTTCTTCTTTGTGGAATAATATAAAAACTAATGGCATCGGATTTTTTCCGATGCCGTTTTTTGTTTACAGATACAACATTTCTACATTTTTTGTTTCATCATATTCAACAAAAATTCGAATGATTTTTTGTGCAACCATACAAACTTGCAAAAACCTATTGACAATAGTTGTTTTATGTTGTACAATACAAGTAGAAGAATATTACACGAATATATCTTTATTTTCGGCACAACGAAAAAGGGCATCAGAATAATCCGACACCCTTTGAATGATATATTAATTACGCAAGTTCTTCAATCGCCTGCTTGATACGTCCGATTGATTCTTCCTTACCGAATACTTCCATAAGCTCAGTAGCACCGCCCGGAGTAATTGCCTGACGACCTACAGCCACACGGATAGCCCACATTACAGCGCCTGCCTTTTTCTCCTTAGAAGCAGCATACTCTTTCAGCACAGTGAAAAGTGTGTCATTATCCCAGCTCTCCACAGCTTCGAGAATAGGCAGACAATCCACAAGGACTTCCTTACAGTTTTCGGGATTTGTCTTATTCTTCTTATTTGTGTACAGATCGCCCTCCATAGGCAGACGGGATGTAACAAAGCCAATCATATCCTTGATTTCATTGAAATAGGATATTCTTGTATGAAGAAGTGAAGCAAGCTTCTTTGTATTGATGTAGCTTTCGCAGATACCGTCAAGGATAGGAAGCGCCTTTTCAGCGTATACATCTTCTGGAAGCTTCTTGATGTACTCGGAATTGAACCATTTCAGTTTCTCATAGTCGAATACAGCAGGAGATTTGCTAAGTCCCTCAATGGAGAAATTAGCTTTCAGCTCATCCATTGTGAAGAATTCCTCATTTGTATCCTTAGGACACCAACCGAGAAGCGCGATATAGTTTACAATAGCCTCAGGGAGATAGCCGTCATTCACAAGGTCGTGGAAGCTTACAGCACCGTGGCGCTTTGAAAGCTTTGAAACCTTACCCTCATCGTCCTTGCCCATAAGCAGAGGAAGATGTACATATGTCGGTCTTTCCCAGCCGAATGCATCGTAAAGCAGGCAATATTTGGGAGTTGATGTGAGGTATTCGTTACCTCTTACAACGTGAGTTACACCCATAAGGTAATCATCAACAATGTGGCAGAAATTATATGTCGGATAACCGTCGTCCTTAATAAGAATCTGGTCACGAAGCTCAGTATTGTCAATTTCAACCTCGCCGTAAACTACGTCAACATATGCAGTTTTGCCCTCTGTAGGCATTTTCTGACGAATAACAACATTGCCGCCCTCAGCCTTGTGGCGAGCCGCATCCTCAGCTGTATAATTCTTATCACGGCAGAAACCGTCATAACCGCCGATACCGTTTTCATCCTTAAGGGAATCAAGACGCTCCTTTGAGCAGAAGCAGTAGTAAGCGTGACCGTCAGCAATAAGCTTTTCAGCGTATTTCTTGTATATGGGAAGTCTTTCGCTCTGGATATAAGGACCGTGACCGCCGTCCTTTGCAGGTCCCTCGTCATATTCAATACCTGTTGATTTAAGAGTATCGAGAATAACATCAACAGCACCCTCAACAAGTCTTTCCTGGTCTGTATCTTCAATTCTCAGGATGAAATTTCCGCCCTGTGACTTTGAAAGCAGATAGGAATAAAGGGCTGTACGAAGATTTCCTATGTGCATAAATCCCGTTGGTGACGGGGCAAAACGTGTAGTTACTTTATTTGACATCTTTTTTCTCCTTTTATACGGGGATAACAGGGCATACAAGCCCCATTCCCCTATAAATCTCACTTCTTAAAATATATATCGTACCATAAAAGGAACGTGTATATTGTCCAGATTTTTCTCCAGTTATCGGAGTTTCCGCCGATATAGTCAGCAAAAATAGCCTTGATTTCATCAACGTTGAAGAATTCAGCAGCTGCATCGCTGTCGAATTTAGCTCTTACATCGGCATTATAACGCTCATCAGCAAGCCATATTCTGATAGGCACGATAAAGCCTAATTTCTTGCGGAATGCAATTTCCTCGGGGAGAACCTTTGCTGCCGCAGTACGCAGAGCCGCCTTATTTGCCTCCTCGTTTATCTTATGCTCAGAGGGCATACGTGAAGCAATATCGAAAATTCGTCTGTCTGTAAGTGGCATACGCACTTCAAGACCTGCCGCTGTACTCATCTTGTCAACGTTGAGATAAATATCACCCTCAAGCCATATGCGGATATCAATATCCGACATCTTTGTAAGAGGGTCACAGCCCTCATTCTCGGCATAAATATCCTTAGCAATATTTATGGGAAGAACATCGGGATTATATGTTTTGAGGATACGCTGTTTTTCGTCCTCTTTCATAATATTTGTGTTACCCACGTAGAATGTTTTAAGGTTATCGCCGTATCTCTCAGCATTTCGGTACATATTATAGCCGCCGAAAAATTCGTCAGAACCCTCGCCGGAGTAGCATATCTTAGTATGCTCCGCAGTAGCACGGCATCCGAGAGCAAAAGCGACAGCAGAAGCGTCCGCCAATGGCTGCTCCATATTCTCCATAACCCAGGGTACAATACCGAAGTACATTTCGGGAGTTATACAGCAGCGGTTATTCTCTCTGCCCAGTAAATCAGCTGTCTGCTTTGCAAGGGACGATTCATCAAAGCGTTCATCGTCATAGCCGCAGGAATTTGTCATCTTTACATCGGAAACTGCAAGCACATATGAGGAGTCAACTCCTCCTGAAAGGAATGACTCAGCAGTTTCGTTTTCGTCCAGCACTTCGGGCATAATTCCAAGAAGTGTGGAATGTATCTCATCCGCCCATTCATTCAATGTCTTTGAATGATTGGGATTGAATTCAGGCTTCCAGTAGCGGTGGATTTCCAGCTTTCCATCGGCAAATTCAAGGAAATGACCGGGCATAAGCTTTTTCACGCCTTTGAAGAATGTGTCCTCTCCACCCACATAGGTAAGGGACATATAAATCTGGAGCATATCCCTGTTAAGCTCCTTTTTGAAGCCCTCTCCTGCAATAATATTGCGGATTGAGCCGCTGCAAAGAAGATTTCCCTCATCGGTAACATAGTAGAAAAATGGCTTTGTGCCGAAGTGGTCACGCATAGCGAAAAGCTTTTCGCCGTCCCACAGGCAGAATGCAAACATACCGTAAAGGTGTTCACCCATATCCCTGCCCCATTTCTCATAGGCAGCGATAATAATGGCATTTTCACGGCTCTCTCTGCCGAGATTGCTGTCAATACCAAGCTCTGCGCAAAGCTCTTTCCAGTTTCTGATGTGTCCTCTGTACTCACGAATTTCAGTCATATTTTCCTCCAGTGTAATTAGTATACCTCACGCTCATTTATCATTGGACGGCCCATAAGCTTTGTCATTGCATCCTGTATTTTACCGCCATTGAAAAGAACCTCGTTGAGCTGCTCTGTTATAGGCATTTCAACTCCAAGCTTTTTAGCCAGTTCATAGGCTGTATGACAGCACCAGTAGCCCTCAACAGTACCAACCTGACGAACAGCCTCATTGGGAGCAATACCCTCGCCTATCAGCTTTCCTGCTCTTGCATTTCGGCTGTGCAGGCTTGTGCAGGTAACTATCAAGTCACCCAGACCTGTAAGACCGCCGAATGTCATAGGATCAGCTCCTGCGGCAACTCCAAGACGCATAATCTCGTGCATACCTCTTGTCATAAGCGCCGCCTTTGTGTTATCACCGTAGCCCATACCAAGGCATATACCGCAGCAGAGGGCAATAATGTTCTTTAAAGCTCCCCCAAGCTCACAGCCGATAACATCGTCATTGAGGTATATTCTCAGCTTATCGCTGCCAAGCTGCTCCTGTATATACTGTGCAGCCTCTTTATTGCGTGAAGCGGCAACAATAGCTGTAGGAATTGAACGTGCAACCTCCTCAGCGTGAGAAGGTCCAGAAAGAACAACAAGCTTCTCTGTACCAAGCTCATCCTCAATAACCTGACTGAGAAGCTTTAAGCTGCCTTCCTCAATGCCCTTGCCCGAATTGACAACGATCATATCCTTAGTCACATAGGGCTTAGCAAGCTGTGCAACGGAGCGCAGGAAGCTTGAAGGTATACCGAAAATAAGAATATCACAGCCGCTGATGCAGGAAATATCGCTTGTCAGCTGTATCTCGGGTGGGATTGCAACTCCGGGAAGTTTGTGGATATGCTCTCCTTTTAAACGGATTTCGTCAATTTCCTCCTGGAATTTAGACCATACCGTTACGCTATGTCTGCCTGTTTTAAAGGCTGTAATGGCAAGGCTAAGGCCAAAGCCTCCCGAGCCGAGAATTACTATATTTGCCATTGATATACCTCCCTTTCCGTCAATCTATCTGAGGATCCTCACCTGAATAGATTACTGATTTTTATTAAATTTAAAAGTAAACTTTGATTCAGTGCCTTCCATATAACGCTCAATATTTGAACGATGCATATACACAACCATTCCTGCCATAGGTATGCAGAGAAGCATATACAGCAGACTTCTTCCGAATCCTGCGCCGTCTACGATAAGAGACATAAAGAATATGGCAAAAGGTGCTGCTGCGGCTCCCATTATGGAAGAAACGGAAACGTATCTTGAAATTACAAAAACAACTATGAAAATTATTAAAAGTGTAAGGAAAACTCTCGGTTCAATGGGAAGAAACGAAGCAACTCCGACAAGAACGCCTTTACCGCCCTTGAAACCATAATATATGGGGAATACATGACCGAGAATTGCAAAAAATCCTGCAATAAATCCGATGTACTTCACTTCATTATCGGGAGCAAACCCCACTTTGAGCATACTTGCAAAAAGCTGTGAAAGAAGTACGGCAACAACGCCTTTCAGAAGGTCACCCACAAGAGTAAGTGCCGCACACTGAGGGCCGAAACAGCGGTAGGTATTTGTAAGACCAGCGTTTCTGCTTCCGACAGTTCTGATATCCCTGCCTTTAAGAAGCTTTACAACAATTATGGAAAAATTAAGACTTCCCAAGAAATAGCCAAGTGCAGCGGCTATAAGCAATGCAAATATAACTTTCATTATTTATCGTTACCTCCTCTTTCACGAACAACAAAGCGGACAGGAGTTCCTTCTAATCCAAATGTTGAACGGATCTGATTTTCAATATATCTTCTGTAAGAAAAATGGAAAAGGTCTGCCTTATTTACAAATGTAACAAAGGTAGGCGGCTTTGTAGAGGGCTGTGTCATATAGTATATTTTAAGACGCTTACCCTTATCAGAAGGAGGCTGCACCCTTGTAGTAGCATATGCAAGAACATCGTTTAACATTCCTGTTGATATTCTCATACTGTTCTGGTCATTGGTATATTTTATAAGCTCATAGAGCTTATTGATACGCTGACCTGTCTTTGCGGAAATAAATACAAAAGGCACATAGGACATAAAGCTGAAATCATTTTCAAGCTTTGTGCGGAATTCCTGCATTGTCTTGTCGTCCTTTTCAACTAAATCCCACTTATTTACAGCTACAACACAGGCTTTTCCCTGTTCGTGGGCATATCCTGCAACCTTGGAGTCCTGCTCTGTAAAGCCCTCTGTAGCGTCAAGCATAATAACGCATACATCTGAACGATCAACGGCCATATAGGCACGGAGAACGCTGTAATGCTCGATTTTCTCAGTAACCTTTGACTTTTTACGAATTCCTGCGGTGTCAATGAATACAAATTTACCATACTCATTTTCTATTACAGTATCCGTTGAATCACGGGTTGTACCTGCAATATCAGAAACGATAACACGCTCCTCACCTGCAATTTTATTTATAAGTGAAGATTTGCCTGCATTAGGCTTGCCGATTACTGCAACCTTGATGTATTCATCGTCATAATCCTCAGTTTCACCGCTTGGAAGAAGCTTGTATACCTCGTCAAGCATATCACCTGTTCCGTGACCGTGTACGGAAGAAACAGGATATGGTTCACCAAGACCTAAGTTGTAGAACTCGTAAAGCTCCAACGGAGGCTCGCCAAGGCTGTCAACCTTATTAACGCAGAGAACAACAGGCTTTCCGCTTTTCTGGAGCATATCTGCAACGGCGTAATCATCGGCTGTAACTCCGCAGCGGATATCTGTTACAAGGATAATAACATCAGCCTTGTCAATGGCAAGCTGTGACTGGCGGCGCATCTGAGCAAGAATTACATCGTTGCTGTCAGGCTCGATACCGCCTGTATCAACCACCATAAACTGCTTATCACGCCATTCGCACTTTGAATATATACGGTCACGGGTTACACCCGGGGTATCCTCCACAATAGATAACCTCTGACCTATAAGCTTGTTGAACAGTGTGGATTTTCCCACGTTAGGTCGTCCCACAACTGCAACTATGGGTAAAGACATAAATTTACATCTCCTTTCTGTTACACACCCAGAATAGCGTCAAGTAAATCATATCCGTCATTCTGAGTAGCTTTTATCTTTATATCAAGTTCATTTTCCACATCGGATATAGTCTTATCGTCAAGGAAAATATTGCTGTTCTGCATAAGCATACACTGGGATATAAGCAGCTCTGTACCATTATCTCTGCCTTTCAGCTGAGATATAAGGTCCCCTGCGGTTATAAGTCCAGTTACTGTTATAGTATTGCCGAAAAAGTCATTCCGTATCGGCACAACATCAATTTTTATACTGCTGAATTTATTTTCAACGCTGTCACAAAGCCGTTTTATTACAGGATACGGACAATATCCTGTGGCTATGGTAATATGTCTTTCGTCGCCGTTATATTCCGCATCCTCAAGAGCATTTTCAAACTCATCAATAAGTGAACGAAGCATACCAACGCCGTTTTCAAACTGAGGGAAATCCTCATAATATGCCATATCCGGCAATTCACGCTCTGCTGTCAGGAAAAATTCATCGGAGGGGAATACAACTCTTGTACCGTATTTTTCAAGGAATTCAGTCTGAAATTCCTCGATAATATCAATGGTCTCCCCTGCCCCCTTTTTATCAAAGGTTTTCAGCGGAAAGAGATTTTCCCTGTATTTCGTAACTCCCACCGGTACGACAGCCATACTGCTGATATTAGGCATAAGCCCGCCTAAATCACTGAGGGTTCTTCTCAGCTCGTCCCCGTCATTCAAATCGGGACAGCATACAACCTGACAATTGAGGCTGATACCGTTTTCTGCAAGGCGGCGGATATATTTCAGCTTCTCCCCTGCAAATCTGTTTCCCATCATCTTTACACGAAGTTCGGGATTTGTGGTATGCACAGATACGTTGATATTCAGCTTCATTTTAATAATGCGGTCGATGTCTTCGTCTTTCAGATTAGTAAGCGTAACGTAATTTCCCTGCAAAAACGAAAGACGTGCGTCATCGTCCTTGAAATAGAGGGTTTCACGCATACCTGGCGGCATCTGGTCGATAAAGCAGAAAACGCACTTATTTGAGCATCTCCGTTTGCTGTCCATAAGGAATGTATCAAATTCAAGGCCTAAATCGTCATATTCATCCTTTCGGGCAGTAAATTTCATTTCCTCGCCGTTGCGCAAAATGCCGATTTCTACATTAACATCAGCGGCATAGTACATATAATCAAGAACATCCTTGATAGTATTGCCGTTGATACTTACAAGTATGTCGCCCTCTGCAATACCGCACTCATAAGCAGGAGAGCCATTTATAACAGATTTAATTTTAACCATACTTAACCCTCCTGTAAAGTAAAAAGGAGAGAAGACTACGCCTCCTCTCCTCCTCGTATCTGAAATTGATTATTCTTCATCCAGATTTAAAACCTTAACGCCCTTGTAGAATCCACAGTTCTTGCAAACCTTGTGGGGAGCCTTTAAAGCACCGCAGTTATCGCACTTGGACATTGCAGGTGTATTGAGCTTCCAAACAGCAGAACGTCTCTTGTCACGTCTTGCCTTAGAAGTTTTTCTCTTTGGTACAGCCATTTTGGCACCTCCTTATAAAGAGTCTCACGACTCGGTTATTTGATGTTCGCAGTCGCCCTCATTCAAGTCAGCTCCGCACACCATACACAAGCCCTTACAGTCTTCACTGCAAAGCACCTTTGTGGGCAGTTGAAGCAGCATATCGGTTACTGCAATTTCATTCAGCTCAAGGTTCTCGCCGTCTGCCACGATATACTCATCGTTATCGCCGCTTACAGAGGGAACTACAATATGGTCACAGTCGAAGGAATAAGGAATTTCCATTTCCTTTAAGCATCTGTCACACTCCGAAAGCATAGAAAAGGAAAGATTATATTTAAGGTAGACAACGCCTGCCTTGTTATAAATCTTACCACCTACGGAAATTGGAGAGCTGAAATTAAAGCCCTTGATATCCGAAAGCTCCGAAGCTTCAATGCTGTAGTCAAATTCTTTTGACTCGCCTGTGATGCTGAAAAGCTGCTTTAAATTAATTATCATACTAAAAAATCCTTCAAAGCATTACAAAGTATATTATACACTATTTTTTTCCGTATGTCAAGAGATATCGGAAAAATTTACTTCAAAAACAGACAATTACTTGATGAACTGCTTAACGTTCTCAGAAAGCTCAGCCTCATCAGCAGAAACTGTGAATGTAATTACAGAATCATCACCTGTGAGCTTGTCAAGCTTTTCGAGCATCTTGCCGAAAGCCTCGTAATCTCTGCCAACGATCTTGAAGATACCGTCAACGAAGATATCCTTAATATCATAGTTACCAGCGAGCATACCTGCTACGAAGCCATAGAAAGAATCCATACCCTCAACGCCGAACTGCTCAACGTCGCACCATCTTACCTTGTAGCTGATAGAACGTCTGATGTTATCGCCTTTTTCAATACAAACAATATTTCCGTTTGTGGATTTAACTGCCTCGTTGATCTGGTCGATGATTATTTTTGTTTTTCCTGTACCTTTTTTACCTGTAATAAGCTTAATCATATTTTTTCTCCTTTCCCCGCCTTTCAGCAGAGAGATTTATTGTATCTTGAATATATAAGTCAGCACAGCAGCTTAGCTGCTCAGCCAATCTTAGCCAAGTTTAGCCTCCAGCTCAGCCTTTGCGCCCTCATAACCGGGCTTTCCGAGGAGAGCGAACATATTTGACTTGTAGCTCTCAACACCGGGCTGATTGAAGGGATTTACACCGAGAACATAGCCTGAAATTGCACAAGCCTTCTCGAAGAAGTAAATCATATATCCTACGCTTTCCTCAGTTGTATCAGCAAGCTCAAGAATCATATTTGGTACGCCGCCCTCTGTGTGAGCGAGAACAGTACCCTCAAATGCCTTGCGGTTTACAACAGACATATTCTGGTTTGTGAGGAAGTTAAGACCGTCAAGATTTTCCTCGTCAGCTTCAAGGAAAAGATCCTGCTTGGGAGTCTTGATATCAACAACAGTCTCGAACATAATTCTTGCACCGTCCTGGATATACTGTCCCATAGAGTGAAGGTCTGTAGAGAATGTAACGGATGCAGGGAAGATACCCTTGTTATCCTTACCCTCGCTCTCGCCGAAGAGCTGCTTGTACCACTCAGACATCATTACGAAGCTTGGATCGTAGGAAACGAGCATTTCCACGGACTTGCCCTTTCTGTAGAGGATATTTCTGAGAGCAGCGTACTTGTAGCAGTCGTTGTTATCGAAATCAGCGCAAAGCTCAGCCTGAGCCTTTGCAGCGCCCTTCATAAGAGCGTCGATATCGCAGCCTGCAACAGCGATAGGAAGCAGACCAACAGCTGTAAGAACGGAGAAACGTCCGCCAACATCATCAGGAATTACAAATGTTTCGTAACCCTCAGCGTCGGAGAGATTCTTAAGTGTTCCTCTTGCCTTGTCAGTTGTAGCAAAAATACGGTTCTTAGCCTCTTCCTTGCCGTACTTATCCTCAACCATTTTCTTGAAGATTCTGAAAGCAAGTGCAGGCTCAGTTGTTGTACCTGACTTTGAAATTACGTTTACAGAGAAATCCTTACCCTCACAAAGAGCGATAACCTCGTTGAGGTATGTAGGATTGATGCTGTTTCCAACATAGTAGATGTCAGGTGTATCCTTCTTCATATTGTTGTAGAAAGGCGATTTGAGAAGCTCGATAGCAGCTCTTGCACCGAGGTATGAACCGCCGATACCGATAACGATGAGGATATCGGAATTGGACTTGATTTTCTCAGCAGCAGCCTTTATACGTGCAAATTCCTCTTTATCATAATCTGTGGGAAGATTTACCCAACCGAGGAAATCGTTGCCGAGACCAGATTTATTGTGAAGCATATCAGCAGCAGTTTCAACCTGTGCCTTGATGCCTGCCATTTCGTCGGCATTTACAAAATCCTGAAGATATTTTGTGTTAAGCTTTAATGACATTGTATGTACCTCCAATATGCGGATAAGCAAACCTAACCGCACTATAAAATTATCTACATAATTATACCATATTTCCAAAACTTTTGCAAGGGGGTTTTAGAATGATTTACCGTAATAAACAACTTTTGTCAAAACAGTACAAATACAATCCCCTTTATTTAATAATATTGCACAAAGTTTTTTTGAATATATACCACAACGACAGTTTTTCAACGTTATCTGCTGCAATAATATCTATTTCGCAGACAAGATTTTTATCGCTGTAAAATGCCGCTGAGCCTATTACCTGTCCTTTTTTTACAGGAGCCGTCAGATATTCGGGCAAAACTACAGCTGTACTAAGCTCCCCCACGCTTTTCGGCACAACAAGTCTGCTCTGTTGCCTCAGAGCAATTTCCACCGCATTATCACAGCCGCCGCGTATCTTCATAGGCATAAGCATTTCATCGGGAAACATCGTTGCCGTTAATTTATAGTCGTTAAATCCGCTTCTTATAAGGCTTTTCGCCTGTCTGTACATATCGTCCTCGTTGTCTGCACCCATAACTACGGCGATATAACAAGTCCCCGATTCATCCATACCGCCCTCAGCTATGTTGTACCCCGTTTCCTCGGAATGTGCCGCCTTGAAGCCGATATGCCTTTCGTATGTATTGGCGAGCCTGTTTTCGCTGACAAGCTCCGTCTGCCCCGATTTCACGAAATCACGCCAGGTCTTGAAATAAGGACGCAGAAACTCGTATTTTGCCAGCTGTGAGCATATTACCGCCATATCGTGAGCCGTTGTGTATTCCCTTTCATCGTAGTAGCCGTAAGGAGAGAAAAAGGCTGTATTACGCAATCCCAAGTCAAAAGCCTCGGTATTCATACGCATAATGAAATTATCAATTGTCTGCTCCGATTTTTCCGCAAGGACAGTTACAGCGTCGTTGGCATTGCCGATAATCACCGCTTTCAAAAGTTCCTCCACGGTCATTTTATCCCCTGCTTCAAGCCACACCACCGCCCCCTTTGTGCCTGTGACTGTTGAGGATGCGGTAAGCTCCGTTGACATAAGATATTTTCCCGTTTCGATATCCTCAGCTATAAGCAGAATTGTCATAAGCTTTGACAGATAACCCACATTCAGCCGCAAATCGGCATTTTCGCCGTCGAGGACAGTCTGTGTGGTAGCCTCCATAAGAACATATGCTTTTGCGGAATTTGTTGTATCATCGGCAATAGTATACAACGGATTAACCATTGTCAATAACACGAAAAATGATATAAAAACAGCTATTATTTTTCTCATAACATCACCCGATAAATTTTATTCGGGCAGGCTGTAAATTATGAATTTTCGCTGAGATATATCTCCATTCTGCTCTGTATACGCTTCGCACATTCCTCGGCGGTTACCTCCCCTGCGGCAAAGCTTTTGTATTCATCGTCAAGAATTTCACGCACCTTTGAGCGAAATCCCCCAAGGCTGTTGCACTTTTCAATAAATCCGACATTATAATCATACTGTTCATTTATACCCATAAGGTCATATTCATAAGAGTAACCGTTTACATTACTGGAACCTTTATTGTATTCATTCTCTTGTTGCTTGAACTTCTCAGTACATTTATAAAATGACTCTTTGCGGACGGGGAAAAAATAGTATGAAACTTGCTCTTGTTGTTTCTGACTAAGCAGCCAGCACATATACGCCCAGCCGCCCTCGGTGCAGTTTCCGCTGCTGAGTACAGAATAATAATTCTGACCGTTTATAGTTCCGCCGCCGTTTTTTGTGGGATTTGCTATCAAAGTCACATCTTTTATACCCAAGCCATAAAGCTGAGCAAACATCATAACAGAATACGTGCTCATTGAACCGCCACCCCAACCAATCAAAGCCTCCTTATTTTTTAACAACACCGCATTCCATTCCTCCAGAGCGAGCATTTCTTCATCAGTCATATTCTCATAATCGGGAATTTCTTCATGTACAATCTTCAAATCACGGCATAATTCAAGAGTTTTTATGAAACTTTCGGAATTGAAATCACAGGTGTTATTGTCAAAATCCACCCATTGCTCCACATTATCCTGACAGAGATAGGAGAATAATCCGTGTCTGCTGTCAAACGACCATTTATCGCCTATGTACATATCTTCGGGCATATTTTCAACAACCTCGAAAAATTCATCCATTGTCCAGTTGCTGTACTCTTTGCCAAGCACCTCGCTCCACGCTACATTGCAGTTTGCATAGAATTTATCCGACATAAAGTAAAGCTTCCCGCCTGTTTCGTAGGCTTCAAGGACGTTAGGCATAATATCCTCACGGGACAAACCGCCGTATTTGTCCATAAGCTCGTACATATCAGCAAATGCGCCTATATTCGTGTAACTCTGAACTGTGTCAAGATCCATATAATAGTATATATCCGGAGAGCTATCCGAAAGAACATCAGCACGAAGGTCATCTGAGCCATGTTCATAATGTCTTACTTCAATTTCATATTCGTCACTTGACTTGTTGAAATTTCCTGCATAGCTGTCAACCCCCGAATCTATTCCGTCAACGGCAAGAATAACTTTTTCACGGGTTTCAACGTAATCATCGGGGCGGACGGTCATAAGCAGAAGTGCTGTTTCTCCCATATCTCCCGAATAAAACGCAGCAAATTTTCCCTCACCCACATAGGCGAAATCATAGAGAGTATTGGAGGTTACTCGTGAGCCTGCAAAATCAAGAAGCTGTAAAACCTGTCCGTCTGCTGTAATGCCGTAAATTCCACGCTGCATAACTGCGAAAAGGCTGTAATCCCCTGCACCTGTGAAGATTTCCCCCGACCTGCGTATATATTCCCCGAATTTTGTGGGCGTTTTAGAATATTTCAGGCTT
>JAFQHO010000036.1 GCA_017397925.1 Ruminococcus sp. | reverse complement strand
GGAACTATTGCCCATGTTGCTATTTATGCAGGTTATTATAACGGAAACCATTTTATAACCCACGTGGGTAACGATAACGGTCCTGAATTCTGCACTATTTCAGGTATGTCAAAGGGAGGCAGTCCTCAGGTTGTAGCGTTAATCTCTGCACCCGAGTTTGTAGAATCAAACGGCGCTATTGAGGTATATAAAAAGGATACTGACGGTAAAAGCCTTGCAGGGGCTGTGTTTGTTGCTACCAATGATACTACTGGTACACAGTATAAAATCGGTCCTACTAATGCTAACGGTTACGCTATAAGTGATGATGCTGTTCCATACGGCAGTTATACAGTTAAAGAAACCGTATTCCCGACAAATTACCGTTCATACGGACAGACTGAATGGAAGGTAACTGTAAGCTCCGCTAATAACGGTAAGGTGACCTTTAATGCCGTAAATGAGATTATACCCGGTAATATTAAAATCGTTAAATCATCCGAGGATAATAAAATAAGCGGATTTGAATTTAATATAAGCGGTAACGGTGTTAATAAAAATGTCACTACAAACAGCAGTGGAGAAATTGCCGTAAACGATTTAAAACCGGGAACATATACAGTAAGCGAAAAGGTGTACGATGCTTATGTTCCGCAGTCTTCGCAAACTGTAACAGTTGTGTCAGGTCAGACCGCCTCTGTGTATTTTAATAACGAGCTTCGCAGAGGAAACCTTACAGTAACAAAAACTGCAGAGGACGGTCTTGCTGAGGGTTTGCAGTTCGGTCTTACAGGTACATCTCTTTCAGGTGAAAGGGTAGATATGTATGCTGTTTCAGATAATAACGGTAAAGTGTATTTTAAAGATATTCCTATCGGGAAATATAAGGTTTTTGAGTATCAGACACCAGATAGATATGTAGAACCTGAAGACTTGGATGTAACTATTGAATGGAATAAAACCTCCGAGGAAAATATACATAATGCACTTAAAAAGTGGCGTGTTGAGGTTTATAAATCAGACCTTGAGTTAGTGCCGCAAATAGTTCCAATGTCATTAGATAACACTAATGATTATTACGGAGTATCCCAAGGTGATGCAACACTTGAAGGTGCTGTGTACGGACTGTATAAAGGTAATAAATTAATAGATACCTATACAACAGATAAAAACGGATACTTTATAACCGATTATTATCCTTGCGGATACGACTATTATTTGCAGGAGATAACACCGAGTGAAGGTTATCTGCTCGATGAAACCAAGTATGATTTAGGAACATTTCCCGAGTGGTACAGAGTAGAATATAACACCATTAATTCCGATGTTTTTGAGCAGATTAAAAAAGGCGTTATTTCTATTGTAAAGCATACCGATGACGGCTCAACAAAGATTGAAACACCCGAAGTCGGTGCAGAGTTTGAAATATTCTTAAAGAGCGCAGGCTCATACGATAAAGCCAAAGAAACCGAAAGGGATTTACTTGTAATAAATAAGCACGGATTTGCAGTAACCAAAGAACTGCCTTACGGTGTATATACCGTAAAACAGATTAAGGGATGGGAAGGTAAAGAGTTTATTCCCGATTTCGATGTTTTTGTAAGGGATAACGGCGAACTGTATAACTTCATCATAAACAATGCTACATATGAAGCTCTTATAGAAATAGAGAAAAGAGATGCAGAATCGGGTAAGCTTATACCCGTATCAGGCGTTGGTTTCAGAGTTCGCAATACCGATACAGGCGAATATATCGTACAGCGTGTAAATTATCCTACACCCACAGATATTGAGGTATATTACACAGATAACTCAGGAAAGCTTATGCTCCCCGAAAAACTGCCATACGGTAATTATGAAATAATCGAGGAATGCACAGCCTACGGATATGTACTTGATACAACCCCGGTACCGTTTAAGGTTGACGGCAGTAAAACTGTAGTGACAGTTGAAAAACATAATATGGCTCAAAAGGGAACTATTACAGTAAATAAAACAGGTGAGGTTTTCTGGTCTGTTACAGAAGAAGACGGTATGTATCAGCCTGTGTATAAGGAATCCGGTCTTGAAGGTGCGGTATTCAGTGTAATAGCGGCCGAAGAAATATCCACTCCTGACGGTACTGTCCGTTACAGCAAGGGTGAGATAGTAGATACAATCACTACCGATGCAGAAGGGATTGCAGTAACTAAACTTTTGTATCTTGGAAAATATGAAATAAGAGAAACAAAAGCGCCTTACGGTATGATTAAAAATGACGAGGTATATACTGCCGAACTTGTATATGCAGGTCAGGAAATAAGCATTACCTCGGCATCTGTTTCTGTTACAAATAAAAGACAAAAGGCAGAAATCTCGCTTAGTAAAATCCTTGAAAAAGACGAGAATTTCAAAATAGGGGATAATGATGAAATCTTATCTGTTCAGTTCGGTGTATATGCAGCATGTGACCTTGTCTCAAAGGACGGCAGTATTATTCCTACGGACGGACTTATTGAAACCGCTTACTGTGATGAAGACGGTAATATAACCTTTAAAACAGATATTCCTGTAGGTGCAAGGCTGTATATTAAAGAAATTGCAACCGATGACAGATATATTATTTCAGAAGAAAAATACTTTTTAGAATTCGGCTACCAGGGAGAAGATGTAATTACTGTCTCTCTTTCCGTTCTGGGCGGCCAAAAAATCGAAAATTCCCTTAAAAGAGGAACGGTTATAGGATACAAGGTTGACGAGGACGGTTTCGCTATAGAAGGCGCTGTATTCGGTATTTTTAAACCCGATGAAACAGAGTTTTCAGAGGATACTGCAATTATGACAGCGACCTCTGATGAAATAGGTGAATTTGCCTTTGAAAATGTTCCTTACGGAAATTGGATTTTAAGAGAGATTAAAGCTGTGCCTGCATTTGTTCTCAATACAGAAAACTATGCAGTTAATATTACAGAGCACGAACAGGTAGTAGAGATTATTATTGAAAACCGTTATATTGTAGGCTCTGTTAAGGTGACAAAAACCGATGCTGATTATCCTGAAAATAAACTTACCGGTGCCGTATTTGAGGCTTATGTGGATGTAGACCGTAATAAAGAATATGATCCCGAAATTGATTTGCTTGTAGACGAGCTTACTGAAACCGAAAAGGGAATATACCGTTTAGAAAACTTAAGATATAACGGATACTTTTTACACGAAAAATCTGCTCCCGAAGGTTTTATAAAAGATGACGGTTACTATTACTTTGAAATCAAGAATGACGGCGAAATCGTTAATGTTGAAACCGAAGCCGGAAAAGGCTTTATAAATAAGCCTATAAAGGGTGAGCTTGTAATCTTAAAGACAGACAAGGATAGCGGTGAGCCTATTGAGGGTGTAGGTTTCAGAGTAAAGGATGCAAAGGGTAATATAGTTGCAGAGGATTACACAAATGCAGAGGGTATTGTTAAATTTACTCTTCGCTACGGCAAATATACCTATGAAGAATTCAAGACCCCGTATAACTATAAAGCAGACAGTACTGTTTATGAATGTGAAATCACCGATAACGGTATGATGGTTTATGCCGAGGTTAAGAATGAAAAAATACCTGTACCTACTGCACCGAAAACAGGAGATAACACTAAAATTGGATTTTGGTTAGGTCTTGCAGCCGTAGCACTCGGCGGTCTTATTGCCTGCGGAATTATTAAGTTGAAGAATAAAAACGGCAACTATGATGACGATGAGGACTGATACTCATGAAAAAACAGGTATATATCTGCTCACCCCTTTTAGGAAACACAGGTAAAAATATTGCTAAGGCAGATAGATACAGACAGTATGCCATAGATTGCGGTGTATCTCCCGTAAGCATTCACGAAGACTACCGTGTTGTTGATTGGAATAATCAAAGACAAGTACAGTTGGCTCTCGAAAACGCACTTACAAAAATATGGTGTTCGGATGAGCTGTGGGTTATGGGAACCGAGATAACAGACAGGATGCGTGAGGAAATTGAATTCTGTAATGAATTTAATATTACGGTGAGATACATCAGCAATACACAGTTTAAACAGGGTATTAGACCCGAAGATTAGGAACGGAGGAAAAATATGTTTAAGAAAAGAATAACAAAGCTTCTGATTATTTTTGCAGTAACAGTCTTGCTGTTGGTTACTTTTTCGGTAACAGCATTCGCAGCTACAGGTGATGTTGCAACAGCTATTGAACAGACATGGCTTGCAGCTAAGGTACAGGTGCAAAAGGTGGTAGACAATGTTGTATTTCCTGTAGTGGATATGATATTGGCGGTATTGTTTTTTGTGAAAGTAGGTACGGCTTATTTTGAATACAGAAAAGGCGGTCAGTTTGAGTTTACTGCGCCCTGTATACTGTTTGCCTGCCTTATCTTTACCCTTACAGCGCCGCTTTATATCTGGACGATTATTTAAAGGCGGGGTGACTGCAAATGATCATATTTAACAAATACAGTGTTTATTCTGCGCCGAACAAGTTGGAGTTTGAGTTTTATTCACCGAATTGGGATACTGCACAGAATGATGAAAAATTACTTAACTTTATAAAGGAACATAAACCAAGAAGCCTTATGTTCAAAGAGCAGACACTGCATTATTTCCTTGTCAGGGAACCCGATAGGGTATATGCTACACCGAAAGAAATCGAAGAACTGACAGAAGGCAATAATATAATCAATAATCCCTTTATTACAGCAGATACTCCCATGCAAAGATATGGATTTTACGGTGATCCTGAAGTGATTGACCCCTTGCTTGTTAAACTTGGAGAAGAACACGGTGCGTATATTGAATCAATGACCGAGCTGTATAATCAGGATAAAAATGTCTTTATGGAAAGACTTGGCGAAATTGTCGCTTACGATTTATGCTTTAATAACATAGTAACCTGCGCCAATTTTTATACGCAGGATTATCTAAGAGAACTTCTAAAGGAAGAAAATCTCCTTAAAGTTATTAGTAACGCTTATTTGTCAAAGGTAGGATTTCCAATTGAAGAAAAATTGTTAGAGGATTTCAAAGCGGCAACAATATACGGTGTTACAAGTGAATTGTTTCCTGCAAACCCAGACACATATGAAGGTCAGTCTGTGGAAGACAGGATTTCGGCTTTTCACAAATCACTCGATAGTTTATATAAATACTGTGTTGGGCAATGGAACGGCTACACCGCAGATGAAGCAGTCCATAATGCCCTTCAAATTTTTACCTACGGACAATTGTATAATGAACTTAAAAATAATCTTGGCAATTATCCGATTAAGGATGTTTATAACTTTGCCGAAGTTGGCAACGTCTTTGAGCTTTTAGATGTCCGATATGTCGGAGAGAGAATGCTTGACCAATATTCAACAGCGAATTTCCCTAAAGTTCTACAGTCTTTGTATCCTCATATTGAGCCAGAAGAAGATATATGGCACACACCTAAAGAGGAGTCGGAAGAAATTTCGGATGAAGATCAAGCACCTCAAATGCTAATGTGAAAGGATTGACAGTATGAATTTTTTTGAAAAAGAAATGCGACAAATGTTTGAACATACAAGTTCGATAAATGATCAAGTTTTTGTTGGTAAAACAATGATGGCAAGGCTTGATGATAATAAATTATTGAAATTAGAATTTCATAATACCCATGTAGGTGGACAGTATAATTCAATATTATTGTCTGTCATTAATAAAAACACTGGTGTTATAGATAAAGAAACGATTGAGTTCAGTGATGTTATAGGTAAATGTAAAATGAGGGACGGCACACTTCTGAATCCTTATATCTGGGATGACAGAAGTGATCCTCATTGGTATACACCAATCAGTATTAAGCAAAAGGCTGAAATTGCGGATAAAGTATTGGAATATGCCGAAATGTTTCAGGATCAGGGTATAAATAATGCAAATATGTTTCTTTAACTAATCGTATCACGATTACACTAACTGTCATACATTCTGTATAACTAATCGTCATTCAATTATAATAATCGTATAAGATATAGTTGAATGAGGTGTACGGATTATGAATGACAAAGAGATTTGCAAAGCAATAGGCAAAAGAATTAAACAAATCCGTCAGAACAAAGGTATTACTCAAGAGAAGATGGCAGAAATGTTAGAACTAAGTTCAGGTTTCTATTCTGCATTGGAGCGAGGAAATTATAATATTAAAATTGAAACCCTCGTAGCAATCCTCAATTTATTAGAATGTTCTGCGGATGATCTTTTCTGCGATGTCACAAAGCACGGATATAAGCATAAATCCTCAAAGATAGAGGAAAGCCTTAAAGACCTTGACGATAACGAGCGTGAAATGATTTTCAGCGTTGTTGAAACAATGGTCAACACTGCAAAAAACAATAAGTGATTAAAAAAACTGCAAATTTGATTTTTACATCATTTTTGCAGTTTTTTTATTTTACTGACATATTATGATACAATTCGACATTCTTTTGTGGTATACTAATTGCAATACGATTAGTATGAATGTATAACGATTAGTTGAAAGGATGTTGAATTATGAAAGAAAAGGTATGTGCATTCACAGGTCACAGACCGCAGAACCTGCCCTTTGGATTTAATGAAAGTGATGAGAGGTGTCAGACTCTGAAGAAGCTACTGCGGTATGCTATTGAAAAACTTATAACGGAAAAGGGTGTTACACTATTTGTTTCAGGAATGGCGCTTGGAGTGGATATCTATGCTGCCGAAATTGTTCTTGAAATGAAAAAGAAATATCCCAATGTGAAGTTAGAAGCGGCAATACCCTGTGAAACGCAGGCAGTAAAATGGCGCGAAAAAGACCGTGACAGATATTTCAGGTTAATAGAACAATGTGATACCGAGACATTGTTGCAGACGAAATATACTGCAGACTGTATGCAGAAAAGGAATGAGTATATGGCAAATAAGGCAGATTACCTTATAGCCGTGTGGGACGGAAAGCCAAGCGGCACAGGTAAGACTGTCAAGTACGCTGAGAGTATAGGCAAGACGGTGATAAGAATAAGTCCGTCAGAATTGTAAATTAAATAATTTTTCAATTGCTCCGTGTTATTAAATGCGGAGCATTTTTTTATTGTGGAGGTGGTATTTATTGTTTAATTGGCTTGGAGATATTTTTTCGGGTATGGGGGATGCATTTTCTAATGCATTTACAGGTATGAGTGATGCGCTTGCGAACAGCATATTCGAAGCGATGTTTCAGTGGATATATAAGCTGATTTTTGATGCGGTATCCGATTTCTTTCAATTGATGGGGAATATGGGCGCTGAAATATTTGATTTAATTTGGGTGGAAGCTATAGTGGAATTAATGACACTTTTCGGATGGTCATTATTTGTAGCGGGTGTAGTAGTAGCAGTTTTCGATCTGGCAATAGAGTACCAGACCGGAAAAGCCAATCCGCAGACATTGGCAATTAACATTTTAAAGGGCTTTTTTGCCTGTTCGCTTATAGGACCTCTGCCGATAGAGCTATATAGGTTTTGCATATCTCTGCAAAATACATTGTCGCACGATCTGGCAACCTTGTTTGCAGGGCAACAGCATCTTGATTTTTCTACTATTAGCTTATCTATACTTACAAACAAATTTCTGCCCGGAACACCTACTGCTCATGCCATATTGTTCCATTTGCTATGCCTTATTGCGTTTGCTTACTGTGTTATTAAAATATTTTTTCAGAATATCAAACGAGGCGGTATTTTGCTGGCACAGATATCTGTCGGAGCGCTGTATATGTTCAGCGTGCCGAGAGGATATACAGAGGGCTTTGTGCAATGGATAAAACAGGTAATAGGTACATGTCTTACAGCATTTATGCAAACGACACTTTTATATCTCGGCTTACTTACTTTCCAGAACCATATGTTATTGGGTCTTGGTGTTATGCTGTCGGCAAATGAGGTACCGAGAATAGCACAGCAATTCGGCTTAGAAACAAGCGCAAGAATGAATTTACTGAGCGTAATCCACGCATCCTCAACAATTGTAAATCTGTCGAGAATATTGAGAAAGAGGTAGCAGGTATGAAAGAAAATAACGAACTTGAACGTAAGGATATTATTATAGACAGAGATATGGAAGTAGACTGTGACGAAGGTACACAGATAACGGCATACATTGAAACCTGGTTTGATGTGGATAAAAAGTTTAATGTTCATACAAATGGCGATGAAGGCACATGGCTTAATATGTATGCAAAATACGATCCCTTTAAGGATACCCTCAGAATAGAGTGTGTTGTGTCCCGTGATGACGGTGATCAGGATTTTGAATACAGTCCTACAAAGTCAGAGGCAGACCTCATAAAAGAGATGATAACCGAGAAGATAAAAGAACTTCACGGACAGACTCCGCAGGAATTCTGCGATAGTTTTACTGAGCAGAGTAATATAGAAATGGGAGGAATAATGTGAAAAGATATATTTACCCACAGAACTTAAAGGCAACGGCAAATATGTGGCTCTGGAGCCTTAAGGACTTTGCGATTATAGGTATTGCTTTGCTAATATCTTTATTTATATTAGCAAAGCTTAGATTTGCATTGCCTGCAGCATTAACATTAACTTACGGTTTTTTAACCATAAGGCTTGAAGATGCTACCGTGCTTGATTTCATAAAAAATGCGGTAAGATATTTTATTTCAACACAACAATACTTTGAGTGGAGGTGACAGAGTTGTCAATTATAGAAATAGGAAAAAAGAGAAGAAAAGGCCGTTCAGTGCAGGAGCTTATAGGCATTAAACGGTTTACCGATTACGGTCTTCTTACAAATAAGGGCGAAATCATCTTTTTTCAGGTTTCGCCTACAAACATATCGGTACTCTCTAAACAGAGTATTGAATTTAAAATAGAAAAATTAAAACTGCTTCTGTCCGCTATACCCGATATCGAAATAACCTGTACGGATTCTGCCGAGAGCTTTGATAACAACAAAGCTTACCTGCATAAGCGGTACGATGAAGAACAGAACCCCAAAGTAAAACAACTGCTGAGCAAAGATATTGCTTTTCTCGATGATATACAGTTGGAAATGTCTACTGCCCGCAGCTTTGTATTTTCGGTGAAATGTAAATCCAAGAACCCCGAGCAGGTGTTCCAGACTGCTAATGAAGTGGAAAAGGCAATATCCGGCGAGGACTTCGATATTAAACGAATGAGCAAAGCAGATATTAAAAGGTATTTAGGTTTATATTTCGGGACGAGTATGAACGGAGAACAGATGCCGGATGTTGACGGCGTGCAGTATATAAATGCAAATGAAGGACAGGAGGCATAATATGGATTTAAAACGAAAACCAAAGGAACTTACCCCTGAACAGCAGGAAGAAATCCGCACAAAGGATTTTTTTGATATGATACTGCCCGGCACGGTTAAGTTTCTTTCTGACTATTATACAGTCGGTGACAGTTACCGATGCGTATGGGTTATAAGAGAATATCCGCCTGCTACAGAAGAACAGGCAATACTCTCCCGACTCGGAGATAAAAGCGGTGTAACACTCAGGGTATATAACCGACCTGTAAGCGGTATCGAAAGGGATAAGATAATTCAAAGCGCGGACAGGAAAAATAAGATGAAAAGTGCAAGTAATAACATAACAGAAGCAGTAAGGGCAGAGGGTAACCTTAACGATATTGTAGAGCTTCTTATGAACTCAGACAGAGAAAGAGAAATTCTGCTTCACTGTACTGTTTTTATTGAGCTTACAGCTAAAAGTAAACAAAAACTACGTGCTCTTCAAAATATGGTTTCTATGGAGCTGACACGTGCCAAGATTATAGTGGATAGGCTTATGCTCAGGCAAAAAGAGGGTTTTCTCTCGGTTCTGCCGGTAGGCTCTAACATGTTCGGTGCACAGTATGAAAGAGTGCTGCCGTCATCCTCTGTAGCAAATTTATATCCCTTTAATTTTTCGGGTAAGACAGACCCGCAGGGCTTATATATAGGACGAGATAAATACGGTACTAATATCCTTGTTGACTTCGATAAAAGAGCAGAGGATAAGACCACAAGCAATATTCTAATTCTCGGCAACTCAGGTATGGGTAAATCTTATCTTCTTAAAACTATTCTCACAAATATCAGAGAATCAGGAAAGAAAATACTTTGCCTTGACCCCGAAGCCGAGTATGAAGAATTATGTGTTGACGGTCTCGGAGGTACATATCTTGACTGCACAAGCGGTCAAAACATTATAAATCCGCTTGAACCTAAAATCTGGAATGATACCTTAGAAGAAGATGCAGATGCTCCCGATGCGTTCAGGAAAGCCACAAGGCTCAGTCAGCATATTGCATTCTTAAAAGACTTTTTCAGAGCATATAAGGATTTCACCGATGCGCAGATAGATACAATTGAAATCCTGCTCGGCAAGTTATATAAGCAGTTCGGAATTACCGATAACACCAATTTCAGCAGATTGAAATCTAAAAATTATCCTATAATGGAAGATTTTTATGAGCTTATAGACAGGGAAATAATGAACTATAAGGATGGTAAAGAACAGTTATATACCGAAGATCTGCTGAAAGAAGTAAGGCTTAGCCTTAACAGTATGTGCAAAGGCGCAGAGTCGATATACTTTAACGGACATACAAACATCAAAGACGATAATTTCCTTGCCTTTGGTGTTAAGGATTTAATGGATTCTAATAAGCGCCTGAGGGAAACAGTACTGTTTAATATTTTCTCCTATATGAACAGTAAACTGCTAACGGCAGGTAATACGGTAGCAAGTATAGATGAGTTCTATCTCTTCTTGGATAATATCACCGTTGTAGAGTATATCCGTAACAGTATGAAGCGTGTGCGTAAAAAGGAATCCGCTGTAATACTTGCAAGTCAGAATGTGGATGAATTCTTAATTCCGTCTATAAAGGAATACACAAAACCGCTGTTTTCTATTCCTACCCATCACTTCCTCTTTAACCCCGGCGAAGTTAATCCAAAAGACTTTATGGAGGCAGTACAGATAGAGCAAAGTGAATTTGACCTTATAAGCAATCCTGAAAAGGGAACCTGCCTTTATAAATGCGGTAATGAAAGATATTTATTACAGGTTAAATCTCCTGAATATAAGTCTAAGCTGTACGGAAAAGCAGGTGGCAGATAATGGCGGCACCCGCTATAGTCCCCATATTAAAAAAGGTTGCAACCTATGTTTTAACAGATAAAAAACTGCTCAAAACGGTTTTAGGTATAGTTCTTGGAATAATCATAATTATCCTTATGCCGTTAATAGCAATATTTACTATCGGAAGCGGTCATATACAGGTTGATACTGATTACATTCAGAGTAATATAATCGCAAATCTTACACCCGAAGATACGGCAAAGCTTCAAAAAATAGAGGATGATATGAACAGCATCCAGACAAAAATGACTGAAGCAGGTTATGATGAAACCAAAGTAAAAAGAGCGCAGGTGTTATATACACTTGCGCTTTACGATTATAGTGACCGAGATAACTTTATCGATGATCTTGTGGGATGTTTTGCTGAAATACAAACCAACGAGGAACTTATATCCGCTATAAATCTTAAATTCGGGACTAATATATCCTATACCGAGTTCGAGCAGGTAATATCGAAAATTGAAGCAGAAAGTGCTGACACTTCATCCCAAAGCAGTTCGGAATAAATTTGTCTGGACTTATGAAACTTTTTGTGGCATTGTCTGTTGTACAAAATCAAATAGTGAAAGAGGTGATTGCAGTGGCAAAAGCAGCTTCGTATGTACCAGAAAATTGTAAGGGAATTATAGACGGATTAAAGAGTTTGGGAACAAAACATTCAATATGGAATGTATTCGAGGATTGGCTGAAGGTATGTTCTATCTCAATAAGTAACGCTGTTGATTGGAATCAGGCGAATGAGCGTGAAGAACAGTACCTTGAAACTATAAACAAATATACTCCTGAAGAACAAAAGGTATTAACAAAAACCTTTGCTGAACTGGTGGATGCACTTCAAAAAGAAGCGACATTTGAAGGTCCTTGTGACCCGCTCGGCAAAGTGTTCCATGCTCTTGAACTTCACAATAAATATCACGGTCAGTTTTTTACACCTTCCCATATATGCGAATTTATGGGGCAAGTGGCTTTAGGTGACGGCGGTGAAGCGGGTAATGTGGTAGGGGATGCATTATCCCGAAAGGGATATCTCTCTGTATGCGAACCCTGTGTAGGCTCGGGCGGTATGGTGTTAGGATTTGCTAAAGCGATGTATAACAATAAAATGAATTATTGCGATCAGATGGTGGCTTATTGCTGCGATATAGATATTAAATGCGTACATATG
>JAFQHO010000035.1 GCA_017397925.1 Ruminococcus sp. | reverse complement strand
TGATGAGCTTCCGCTCACTCTCACTGCTGATGACCTCAGCAAATTTCTGGGTATTTCTAAAGGCAGCTGTTATTCTATGTTTAAGAGGGATGATTTCCCAACCATTAAAATCGGTAAACGTGTTCTTGTTTCTCGTGACCGATTTATTCAATGGCTTGAAAAAAACACCCGGGAGGTTTAATTTATGAGACGTGGTAAAAATGAAGGCAGTATCAGAGAACGTAAAGACGGCAGATTCGAAGTTCGTGTTACTGCCGGTATTGACTTTGAAACCGGTAAAGCTAAGCGTATCTCCTATTATACGCATACTAAACAGGAAGCTGTAAAGAAATTGCACGAAAAGGAATATGACATTCATTTCAATCATCAGATTGACCCCACTTCTACGAAGCTTATTGACTGGCTCAGAGTATGGCTCGATAAGTATATGCGAAACAGTCTAAAGCAGTCAACCTATACAAGCTACAAGGGATATGTTGAGAAGCATCTTTCCGCTGCTTTTCCGACTTTAAAGCTGAAAGACCTTACTCCTATGCTGCTTCAGGACTTCTACAACTACAAGCTCAACAATGAAGGGCTTTCGCCGAAAACTATCGCAAATATTCATCGTTGTCTGCACAAGGCTCTTAAACAGGCTGTACTTGAACATCACATTGATTTCAATCCTTGTGATGCGGTAAATCTTCCGAGAAATGAAAAGCCTCAGATTGAAATTCTCACCCGTGAAGAACAGCAGCAGCTTATGTATACAAGCTACAAATTCAGATACGGTGTTTTCATCAGACTTACTCTTGCTACGGGTATTCGTTTAGGCGAACTTCTTGGATTACGCTGGGAGGATATAGACGCTAAGAAAAATATGTTGAATATCCGCAGAACTCTCAACAGGCTTCCTAAAGTTGACTATAACGGCATTGGCAATTCCACAGAAATTGTTATTCAAGAGCCTAAAACCAAAAACTCTGTACGTTCAATTCCCCTTATGCCTGTTATTCTTAATGAGCTTCTTCAATGGAAAAATGTTCAGCTAAGTGATGCAAGAACAGCAGGTGAAGCTTACAACGATTCAGGATTCATTGTAACTCATCAACTGGGAGGATATATTGAACCACGTAACTTCAAGGACTTCTATGACCAGATTCTTCAGGCATCAGGATTAGGACATTATACATTCCATGCACTTCGGCATACTTTCGCTACAAGAGCATTAGAACAAGGTATGGATGCCAAAACTCTTTCAACGCTGCTTGGTCATTATTCGGTAGCATTTACCCTTGATACTTACACTCATGTTCTCGATAGTCAGAAGCACGAGGAAATGAGTCTTATGGAAGAATTGTTTGCTGCTCCTACTGCTCCGATACATCATTCATACCCTGTGATTGTTTCCCCCTCTGCTAACGGATTTGTTCTCACTACCATTGACTTTGAGGAGCTATCTGTTGAGGCTGATAACATCCAATACGGTATTGACAGCATCCAATCAGCTATTATCCAAAGGACTGCTCGCTCTTATCCACCCTCCCCTACTCCTGTCAATGAACTGATGCTTAACAATGGGGAGTTTGTTGTTATGGTTAATATTTAGACACGCCTGCATAAAAAATCCTGTCTCGACTCTTGGCTGAGGCGGGATTATTTTTTGAAAATTGTTGTATGATATGGCTGAAAAATCATATATAGCTTTTTATAAACTTTTCAAAAAGCACTTGACAGCTAATTGGAATTAGCTTATAATATAAATATAGCTAATTCAAATTAGCTAAAGGAGGATATTTATGAGTACAAAGAAAAAAATACTTGATGCGGCATTGACTTTATTTTCAGAAAAAGGCTATGCTAACGTATTTGTTGCAGATATTG
>JAFQHO010000034.1 GCA_017397925.1 Ruminococcus sp. | reverse complement strand
GCTATATCCGTTATGGCTTAATCTGAGAATTTCTTTATAGTCCACCATTTTGATAGACCTCCTTGATATGTAGTCACGTATTCAACGTGCCATATCAAGTATATCATATTTTGCCGCGCAGTGCCCGTGGGCAGTCAGCGGCAAGGTGTGGCAAAAAGCCCGTGCAGTTGTGGCAGTCGGTGCGGTATATACAAAAGCATTCCCACAACAAAAATTATAAATAAAAATACTGTTTCAAGAAGCTGAACAGGAAATACTGTCATTTCCTCCCCTTTTGCATTGATATAATGCAAGCTTAAAAATCCATTGTATTCTATTCCGTGACAACAGCCTGCAAATAAACATCCGATTTTTGATATACTATACATCAATGGCAATGCAAAAGTGCAGTTTTCAACCATAACCCTTGTTTCACCATAATTCCGATTTGTAACAGATGAAAGCAATACGCCTATGTACATTCCCACAAGACCACCCATTGAGGATAAACCGATATACTGCCCACCCGATGAATAATATGTAAGAAGTAACGCACATATAATACTTGCCGCAGGTGAAATCATAATCAGCTTAAATAAAGTCTTTCTGCTTATTCCTCGGTTTAAATTTAAACGGCACTGCACATATAATCCCACTATAAAAGCAAGCACTATCATTATGGAATAGGGTGAAATTGCTCCATAATCAGTATTAATATTAAGTTTCATCTTATCACCCTATGCCGCTGCAACTATTAAGGCAAGCGTCAATTTCCCTGTTGCAGACTATTATAGCATGGATAATCATTATTGTAATAACGACAACAACTGTTATGTAAAATATTGCAAGGATTTTTGGAAAAATATTTTGTGGTTCTACTATTCTTGCAGCAGTAACAAGAGCTATAGCAAATCCAAAAAATACACACACAGGCGTAAGCGATACTGCTAAAAATCGTTCAACTACCACAGCAAAACACACAAGAGAAAGAATTGAGAGAATGTTTGAAATCCTGTCATTCCCTTTATCTTCTATATTTGTATATTTTATGGGATTATAGCTTATATCAAAGGTAACATCACAGGGATACATCTCCATAATATGCTGATATTCATTACCGCTTAAAAATTTAAACCATCTGCCGTCTATCATTTTAACAAATCCATATTCACGGAGAAGTGATTCCTCTGTATCCTCAGGAGGAAATAAAGCAGGGCGATTTTCATACACTTCATATTTGCATTTTTTTACATTATAATAATTCACAACCATAATAAACACCTCGCTAAATGGGAAAAAATTGTAAATTTCATTTGTTGTAATTATTATATACTCTATCCTCTCATTTTACAAGATGATATCAGTCACTTTAGCAGTGACATTTGTAATTAGGGCGTATTGACACTAAAGTCACCCGTCCGTATTATCGGCAAATTTTGCCGATAACTGCGTTAAAAATATTTGCCGTGCGACAGCACGCCTGCATATTTTTGCCTTGTTCTCAGTAAAATTATGCTCGAAAATCCGTACGAGAACTTTGTATCAACACGCCCTAATTCTACCAATCGTAGGTTGACTTACTTACATTTTCACGCTATAATATAGATACTCTATGAAATACAGGTGATAAAATGAATAATACAAAAACAGGCAAGCTTATACGGCAGCTGCGAACAGAAAAAAAGCTTACGCAAAAACAACTTGCGGAGCTTATAGGCGTTAGCGACAAGGCGGTTTCAAAATGGGAAACAGGAAAAGGATATCCCGATATATCCCTGTTTTCAGCCCTTGCAGATGTTTTCGGCACTGATGTCCGCAATCTGCTTATGGGAAATATAAATAAAAATGAAAAGGAAAATGGCAATATGAAAAAACTTAAATTCTATGTCTGTAAGGACTGCGGAAATATTATTACAGCTACCTCAGAGGCGGCGATATCCTGCTGCGGCAATAGCCTTTCTCCTCTCGCTCCAAGGGCGGCTGAGGAAAGTGAAATGCTGAAAATTGAGAATATCGACGGCAATTTATACATATCCTCCGACCACCCTATGACAAAAGAGCATTATATCTCCTTTGTTGCATACACCGTTGACAGCACAGCTATGATTTTCAAGCAGTATCCCGAATGGAATTTACAGGTCACTCTGCCGCCTTTCCGTTCAGGCAGACTTGTGTGGTATTGCAATAAATGTGGGCTTTTATACCAAAATATAAGGTAACATATCAGACTTGACAAAATTGAACAAAGATGATATAATATGTGTGTAAACCACACAACAACATGAAAGAGGTCAGATTTATGTTCTGGAAAATGACAAATGTACAGCTTAAAAAAGGATTCATTTTTCCCATTTACGGGGATAGTATACCCTTTTGTAAGTTGAATGGTTATAATCCGGCTTAAATCTGCCTGTTTTAATAGACACACTTACAATATACGTATACTATCTCCTTGACTTTATTTAAAAATGTTAAGGAGATTTTTTATGTTTAATATCAAAAAGCAGCTTTCAAAGCTTTATTCATCATCAATTTTAGGCAATCTCTCCCTTACGGGTGCATGGGTTGCCATACTCGCCGCAAGAGGCTACAGCCTTGTTGAAATCGGCATTGCAGAAACTGTATTCCACATCACAAGTCTTATTTTTGAAATACCTTCTGGAGCTCTTGCGGACGTTTTCGGCAGAAAGAAAATGCTTATAGTTAGCACAATTATGCGAATGATGGGCAATATAATTATGATTTTCTCATTTAATCTTATAACTGTTTGCCTTTCTATTGCCTTTCACGCTTTAAGCTATAATTTTTCCTCCGGCTCCGGGGACGCTTTAGCCTACGACTCACTCAAACGTTGCAAAATAGAAAGTGAATTTGAAAAATACGAATCAAATCAGTTGATTATCTACCGCCTTTGCAGTGGTATTTCAACACTATGCGCAGGTTTTGCGCTGACTATCGGGCATAAGATTGCCTACAGCACAGACCTTGTAACAGGCTTGATACAAATCATACTGCTTTCCTCCCTTCACGAGATTTACGCTGAAAATCTGCATAAAAACAGTAATATTTGTACACGGCTTATAACCTGCTTTAAGGATAGTTTTAAGTTTCTTAAAGAAGTCCGCAAGGCTATGGGATTAATGCTCTGCAACTCTCTTGTAGGTGCGGTTGACATATTGTTATTATTCTTTTTACAGGCAAAACTCCCCGAAAAAGGTATTCCCCAGTGGGGACTTGGCATTGCACTGCTATTTATGGAAATGGGCGGAATTGTCGGCTCTAAGCTTATACTGAAATTTCCGAAAATACGCTATAAATTGATATACGGCATTGCTGTATCATTTGTTGCCGCGGGATTTATTGCAGAACATTCACCATACTATTTTGTTATGGCTCTTGGCGGATTTATCGCTGCTGTGGGAGATGATGCATTACAAGTGCGTACAAATGCAATTTTACAGGATATGTTTCCCTCTGAACAGCGTGCAACCCTTACCTCAGTTGAATCGTTCAGCTTTTCCGTTATTATGATTGTACTTTCCCCTCTTGCTGGATTTGTTTTTACTTATTGGTAATATAATAAATTACAGCCGTATTGGATTCTCATCCAATACGGCTGTTTTTATACAAATCTTATCAATCTCTTCTGAAAATATCTCTCGTATAAACCTTCTCCTGAATATCATCAAGACAGGAATCGTAACGGTTTGCAATAACAGCATCAGCTTGAGCCTTGAATTTTTCAAGGTCATTTACAACTACACTGCCGAAGAATGTATCTCCGTCGTTCAGTGTTGGCTCGTAAATTATAACTGACGCGCCCTTAGCTTTAATGCGCTTCATAACACCCTGTATCGAGGACTGACGGAAATTATCACTATTTGATTTCATTGTCAGACGATATACGCCTACAATAACATTTTTCTCGGAATCAGCGCTCCAGTCGTTATTTCCGCTATAGTTGTAATATCCGGCCTTTTCAAGAACACGGTCAGCTATGAAATCCTTACGTGTACGGTTGGATTCAACGATAGCAGACATCATATTCTGAGGAACATCAGCATAGTTTGCAAGAAGCTGCTTTGTATCCTTTGGCAGACAATATCCGCCGTATCCGAAACTGGGATTGTTATAGTGTGTGCCAATACGTGGGTCAAGACATACACCATCAATTATCTGCTGTGTATCAAGTCCCTTCATCTCGGCATATGTGTCAAGCTCATTGAAATAGCTTACACGAAGAGCAAGGTATGTATTAGCAAAAAGCTTTACAGCCTCTGCTTCTGTAAATCCCATATGAAGAACAGGAATGTCCTCCTTAATTGCACCGTTAACGAGAAGCTGTGCAAACTCCTTAGCCTTGTCAGCAGAGTCCTCATCGCAGGAAACAATGATTCGCGAGGGATAAAGATTGTCGTAAAGTGCCTTGGATTCTCTCAGAAACTCAGGACTGAAAATAATATTTTTTGTGTTATACTTTTCTCTTACGCTTTCTGTATATCCAACTGGAATTGTGGATTTAATAACCATCATTGCATCAGGATTTACCTTGAGCACAAGTTCAATTACAGCCTCAACAGCTGAACAGTCAAAGAAGTTTTTCTGACTGTCATAGTTTGTAGGAGCTGCAATAATTACGTATTCAGCGTCCTTATATGCTGCTTCTGCGTCAAGTGTTGCTGTAAGATGAAGTTCCTTTTCAGCAAGATATTTTTCAATATAGTCATCCTGTATAGGCGACTTTTTGTTGTTTATCATCTCAACCTTTTCAGGTATTATATCAACTGCAACTACTGTGTTATTCTGTGCCAGCAAAGTAGCGATTGATAAGCCTACATATCCTGTGCCTGCTACTGCAATTTTCATTTTATCTCACCCTTATTCAAAATATTTAAGCTTTAAATGTATCTTTTACTTATTACTGTACATCTTATCATAATAAGCCTGATATTCACCAGAAATGATTTCTTCCCACCATTCCTTGTTATCAAGATACCACTGAATAGTCTTCTTGATACCGTCTGCAAACTTTGTTTCAGGCAGCCAGCCAAGTTCATTGTGGATCTTTGTGGGGTCAATAGCATAGCGCATATCATGACCCTTACGGTCTGCAACATATGTTATAAGGCTCTCAGGCTTGCCAAGTTCCTTGCAGATAATCTTAACTATGTCAATATTAGCCAT
>JAFQHO010000007.1 GCA_017397925.1 Ruminococcus sp. | reverse complement strand
TTGATACCGAAGTTGACTACGATAACCTCGTTGCAATGGGTTGTATGATGGGTTCAGGCGGTCTTATCGTTATGGACGAAGACACTTGTATGGTTGATATGGCTAAGTTCTTCCTCGACTTCACAGTTGAAGAATCTTGCGGTAAGTGTACTCCATGCCGTATCGGTACAAAGAGAATGTACGAAATCCTTGACAACATCACAAAGGGCAAGGGTACTCTCGAAGATATCGACAAGCTTGAAGAACTTTGCTACCACATCAAGACAAACTCTCTCTGCGGTCTTGGACAGACAGCTCCTAACCCTGTTCTTTCCACACTCAAGTTCTTCAGAGATGAGTATATTGCTCACGTTGTTGATAAGAAGTGTCCTGCAGGCGTATGTAAGGATCTCCTTAGCTTCGAAATTGAGGCTGATAAGTGCTTCGGCTGCGGTATGTGTGCTAAGCAGTGTCCTGCTGACGCTATCCAGGTTACAGACTATACTGCTCCCGGAAAGAAGAAGCCTGCTTACGCTATCGACAAGGATAAGTGCGTAAAGTGCGGTGCTTGTATCGCTTCCTGTAAGTTCAAGGCAATCATCAAGAAATAAGCGGAGGAACATATAATGGAAAATATCACAGTTAAAGTTAATGGTGTTGAAGTCTCCGTACCCAAGGGTGCTACAGTCCTTGAGGCTGCTCACGCTGCAGGTTTTGAGATTCCTACACTTTGCTATATGAAGGAAATCAACGAGATCGGTGCTTGCCGTATCTGCGTTGTTGAAGTAAACGAAGGCAGAGGCTTCCGTCTTGTTGCAGGTTGTGTATACCCCTGCACAGACAATATGGAAATCCTCACTGCTTCTCCTAAGGTAATTGAGTCACGCAAGAAGACTCTCGAACTCATCCTTTCCACACATGACAGAAAGTGCCTCTCCTGCGTAAGAAGCGGCAACTGCGAGCTCCAGAAGCTCTGTAAGGATTACGGTATCGAGGACGCTTCCAAGTATGATGGTGCAAACAATGTTTACGAAGTAGACAACAGTGCAGCTCATATGTACCGTGACAACAACAAGTGTATCCTTTGCCGTCGTTGTGTAGCTGTATGTGCTAACACACAGGGCATTGGCGTAATCGGCGCAAACGAGCGTGGTTTCAAGACATATATCGGTTCTGCATTTGATATGGGTCTCGGCGAGACAAGCTGTGTATCCTGCGGTCAGTGTATCGCTGTATGTCCTGTAGGCGCTATCGCTGAGAAGGACTACATCAAGCCTGTTCTTGAGGCTATTGCTGATCCTGAGAAGGTTGTTCTCGTTCAGACAGCTCCTGCTGTTCGTGCAGGTCTTGGCGAGTGCTTCGGTCTTCCTATCGGCACAAACGTAGAAGGCAAGATGGTTGCTGCTCTCAGAAGACTCGGCTTCGATAAGGTATTTGATACTGATTTCGCTGCTGACCTTACAATTATGGAAGAAGCTAACGAGTTCCTCGACAGAGTTAAGAACGGCGGAAAGCTTCCCCTTATCACATCCTGCTCACCCGGTTGGGTTAAGTACTGCGAGCATTACTTCCCTGAGATGACAGAGAATCTTTCTTCTTGTAAGTCACCTCAGCAGATGTTCGGTGCAGTTGCTAAGACATACTACGCTGAGAAGATGGGTATTGATCCTAAGAATATCGTTATGGTTTCAATTATGCCTTGTACAGCTAAGAAGTTCGAGATCGGCAGAGATGACCAGAATGCTGCAGGTGTACCTGATGTTGATTACTCACTCACAACACGTGAGCTCGGCAGAATGATTGAGCGTTCAGGCATCAACTTCCTCGGTCTTGAGGACGAGAAGTTTGATGATCCTCTCGGAATTTCAACAGGTGCTGCTGTAATCTTCGGTGCTACAGGCGGTGTTATGGAGGCTGCTCTCAGAACAGCTGTTTACACACTCACAGGCGAGAATCCAATTGACTTCCCTGAGGTACGTGGTACAGAGGGAATCAAGGAAGCAACATACAACGTTGCAGGTATGGACGTTAAGGTTGCTGTTGCAAGCGGACTTGCTAACGCTAAGGAGCTTCTTGAGAAGGTACAGAAGGGTGAAGCTGATTACCACTTCATCGAAATCATGGGATGTCCCGGCGGCTGTGTAAACGGCGGCGGTCAGCCTCAGGTTGCTATGGGTATCAGAAACTTCGTTGATATCAGAGCTGAAAGAGCTAAGGTTCTTTACAATATCGACGCTGAGATGCCTGTAAGACAGTCCCACGAGAACCCTGCTATCAAGGCTCTCTATGATGAGTTCCTTGAAAAGCCAGGCAGCCACAAGGCTCACGAGCTTCTCCACACAACATATGTTAAGAGAAGCGTTAACTAATTCATGTAAGTAAGATATAACGAAACGCCCGAGAAATCGGGCGTTTTTTTACATAGCTAATACAGCCCGCATTTTTACGTCAACTGTTATACTGTTATATATACACTACAACAGTGTATATTGAATCAGATTAGTTATAATATTACGGAATAGTCTACAGTGTTTTACTCTTACACAATTCTTCTCTCATCATACACAAATCAAATACATCAAGCTTGTCATCAGTACAAATATCAGCGCTCTCAGGGCTGTCCAGCTGTGTATCAGGAACGGCAAGGAGCCATTTTTGAAACAGCACAAGGTCGGCTACAGTTAACTCTCCGTCTGCGTTTACATCGCCCTTGACAGCGTTATTTCCAAGATATTCATCATAGGAGAAAAAATCGGCACCAAGTTCATTTATATCTGTGTTAAGCTCCGAAAGTGACGAAATATTTACACCGTCGCTGTAATAAAGGTCATAATTCCCGTTCATTGTGCTGCTGAAAATCATTTTATTATCGTCAACGGGACAAGCATCGGAACAGTCATATTCCGCTGAATTCAGCGACAGAGGATATATCTCTTTGCCGTCATAGCACATTATACGGTCACAGTGATTATCGGCGGAATGCCAGGCTGTAAAATACAGCTTATCGCCCTTAACAATGGGATAATACGCGTTAATTCCGCTTTCGCTGTATACTGTTTCAACTTTTCCTGTTGACGTTTCTATACGGCATATTGAGCCTATTCTGTCTGTGTAGACGGCATAGTAAATGTACCTCCCGTCGGCAGAATAGCAGGGCATTGCCTCCTCCTCGGGTGTATCGGTAAGCATTGTGACTTCCTTTGTTTCAATATCAACAAGCGCAAGGTCATAGGCAAAATCGTTTGCGGAACTGCTCCAGTAGCCGCGTTTGAAAATAATGCTTTTGCCATTGGGAGAAAATTTAGGGTCTTCATTACGAAATCCGCTATTTTGCGTCAGATTTGTGATTTTGCCGTTGTCATAGAGGAAAATATCCCATTCATCAGCCTTCTTGTCAATTGCCATAAACGTTATCTGTTCGGGGGAATAGCCGAAATATCCGTTCATAGCGTGGATAAAATCTCCGCTGATAGTCTCAGTTGTACCGTCAGGGGAACACAGATACAGCTTACTGTCAAGTGCAGAGTAATCACTGTAATTATGCCATAATAGCCAGCCTTTTGGGAGTTCGGCATTATCTGCGGCTTTCACTGATAATGGCACTGTAAGAAGTATTACTGCTGGTAATACAAGGGATATAAGGCGATTGATTATTCTTTCTTTTTTCATAAGATTATCTCCTTTGGAATGTATAGTTCATTCATCTTCTACTAATATTGTAGAACATTATTATTCGTTTGTCAATAGGTTTTTGCAAATTTGTATGATTGCACAAAAAAATCACGCAAAGCTTATTCAATTTGACGAAACAATCCTTCGAAGCAGCATATAAACCTCTAAAATGGCACTAAATTATACCAATCCCTAAAATGTTAGTAGACAAAGATGATGAGCAGAAATGATGTATATCAAGGCGGACGACGAAAGCATACTGCCGTATGGTGAGGAGGACAACGACGATATACAGCATTTATGCCATTAGATTTGTTTACTGTTGTTTCAGGGATTGGTATTAGTTATCAAAATAATATTTAGTGTAGATATATTTAACCTTAAATAATTTTATTTCAATAATAAACAGAACATCCCCCCGATTACTCGGGAGGATGTTCTGCATTTTGGGATAATTAATTAGGAATTAACTTGATTAATAGTTGGTTATCAGTTGCACTTTGTGTAAATCTGACCACCGTTGAGTGTCTTGCCCTTAGCGGCAAACATCTCAGAGATGCTTACAATCTGCCAGCCCTGAGCCTTAGCGTAAGGAGCGATCTCCTCAATAGCTGCAGCTGTAGTAGCATATGTTTCGTGGCAGAGAATGATTGCGCCGTTAGCGGAACCATTATTCATAGCATTCTTGATTGTGCTTACAATCTGATCCTTAGAAACATTGTTATAGTCCTGAGTATCGATTGAGCAAGTAATCATAGGAACATCACTAAGTGTTGATGTTACTGTACCGTTGCTGTCAAGGTAAGGAAGACGGAGAAGCTTTGAAGGCTCTGTACCGATAATACTCTTGAGCTTAGCAGCACACTGATCGTATTCGCTACGGATTTCAGAAGGAGATTTCTGTGAAAGGTAAGGATGTGTTGTTGTATGGTTAGCAACTTCCATACCCTTCTGATATGCATATTTAACCTGATCAGGATCGTCAATCCAGTTACCAACATAGAAGAATGTAGCTGTGAAGCCTTCCTTAGCAAGAGCATCGATAATCTTCTTACCGTTAGGATCTGTACCATCATCGAAGCTGATAGCCATCATAGGCTTTGAAGGATCGATTGTACCACCGCCAGTGGGAGGTGTAACTACAGGAGCATCAGAACCGGACTGTACCTTACCGCCGCCTGTTGTAACAGATGACTTTGTGCCTTCAGAAGCAGCAACAAATTCATCAATGTAGAAATTTGTGTAGCTATCAGGTGCTTCAACATAAAGAATCATATTTGTAGCGCCTGAAGGAATTGTGAATGATGTGTTTTCAAGCTTTGTCCACTCGTTTGTCTTAGCTGTTGCAGATGCAACCTCATCATAATTCTCCTCACCATTAAGTGTGTACTGGAGAGTGAGCTTAAGTGTTGTGGACTCACCGCTTCTCTGCATTGCTGCAAGTGAGAAGCTGTATGCGCTGCCAGCATTGAAATCAGAACCGAGTTCAATTGCTGCACCGTGCCAGTAATCTGAACGGCCGCTTACATAAAGTGACTTGCCTGAATAATAGTTGTCAGAGTTAACTTCTACAGAAGCATCGCCTCTTCCTGACCAACCGTTTGAGGATGAATCAAAGTTGCTGTTGATATATTCTTTAGCAACAGGAGTTGTAGGAGTTACTGAGCTATTATTTTTTTTTTCAGTAGTGGTAGCTGTGCTACCACCACTTACTGTGAGCTTAGAAATAAGGCCTGCGAGATACTTCTGAACTGTAATAGCATCAGAAGCTGTAAGACCAGACTTACCATCTACGTCTGCGTTTGCAGCACCTGTAGCTGTAAGCTTATACTTGTCAGGGTTACCGAGTGACTGATAGATTGCTGCTGCGTCAGCCATTGTTACATCGCCGTCACAGTTTGCATCACCTGCAAGTGTTGCAGCTGAACCGCCACCATTAGGAGTTGCTGTTGTGTTTGTAGAAGGATTATTTGAAGGAGGAGCTGTTGTTACAACTGAAGATGCAGGAGGAACATCAATGCTCATTACAGCATCATAAGCCTTCTTAGGAGTATAACCTGAACTAAAGAGGAGAGGTGTCTGTGAGCCTCTCCAGCTGATATCATCGTGTGTTCCCCATACTGTGAATGAAGGAATCTGCTCATGATTATCAACTGCCATCTGGAAGATTGCCTTAAAGAGGTCAGCCTGTGCCTGTGAGTTCTTGCTTGACTCTGTGATATCAAGCTCTGTGATAGATACTTCAAGACCTGTGCTAAGGAACTTCTGAAGAGCTGTCTTATATGTTGATGCGTTAGGATAACCTACGTCGAGGTGAGACTGCATTCCGATACCGTCGATAACGCCTTTTTCCTTAAGCTTCATTGCGATATTGTAGATATCGTTTGTCTTGTTGCCAATGTACTCGTTATAATCGTTGATGTAAAGCTTACAACCTGCAGGAGCGTACTTTCTTGCATATGTGAATGCGTTGATGATAAACTCATCGTTGTTTGCTCCGTATACAGCTGCCCAGTGTGATCCGGGAGGGCCTCCTGGCTCACGGAGTCCGCCGCCGTCGTTGAGGAAGAGCTCGTTACATACGTCGTATGCGTAGAGATCAAGGTTAGGATACTGTGTAGCAATAGCATCGAAAGTATTCTTAATCATACTCTCAAGACGCTGGTTCATAACTTCCTTGCTTACGTATGCACCGCTGCTTGAGAAGTTCTCCTTGAAGAACCAGTCAGGAGTCTGGCTGTACCATACGAATGTATGACCACGAACGCCAATATTGTTGTCCTCACAGAACTTAAGTGTGGAAGCTGCCTGGTTGAGGTTAATCTGTGTATTTACATTGTTACCTCTCTGCTGACAAGCAGCCTGGTCAATAATTGCTTCGGGCTTAAGTGCGTTTTCGGGAGTGATTGAATTGAAGTGCTTCTTGATGAAATCTCCGCCTGTGCTAAGCTCGTGAGGGCTTACAGAAGTACCCATTCTGAAAAGGTTACCGAACTTGCCAACGAGTGAATCAGCGCTTGTGCCGCCGCTTGGTGTACCGCCTGGTGTGCCGCCTGGTGTGCCGCCGCCTGTCTTTGTGAGCTTTACATCGTCAATAAAGAAAGGAATAAGGTCAGAAGCAGAAGCTGTTTCTGTGTAAGCGGACTGAACATAAAGTGAGATATTGCTTGCGTTTGAGGGAATATCGAACTCTGTAGCGAGCTCAGACCACTTGCCTGAACTGCCTGTAGCATCAACAAGGTTTACATACTCTGTTGTGCCGCCAGCATCGTACTGAACGCCAAGTGTGTATCCCATGCTATCGTAGTTATTGCTCTTGAAGCCGGCATAAAGTGAGATGTCATAGCTGCCGCCTGCTACAAGTTCATCACTTGCAACTGTGAAACCGTTCCAGGACTGTGTACGTCCTTCAACGTAGAGTGACTTGCTGCCGCCATGTGCAAAATCGCTTGTTATACCATAGCTTAAGTCTTCGCCACGAGCTGTCCAGTCTGTTCCTGAACCCTCGAAGTCATCAGTTACGCCTGAACCGCTTCCGCTTGGCTTTGTGAAGCTAATTGTCGGCTCTGGCTCAGAAGGCTCAATTACGCCACCGCCACCCTGGCCTGCCTGACTAGGATCAGTGTAAACATCAAGCTTTGTGATATCTGCTACACCGCTGCTCTGCCAACCTTCAGCATTAAGAGCAACCTCGTAAAGGTTACCGATACCCCAGCCCTGGTCTGCCCAAGCCTTGAAGTGGTCAGAAACTGTGATGTGACCAGACTTTCTCTTGGACTGACGAACGCTGAAATACTGCTCAAACGTCTCATATGAGCTGTTGATACTCGGACCTGAGTGTGAATTCTTGAAAATCTTGTACTGTGCACCATCGATTGTAACCATCTTACCGTTACCATCAGGACACCAGTCTACCCAGTCCTCAATGATGTAGTACTCAACAAGCGGTACATTACCTGCAGCACCCTTGTTCTGGAACCAACCATATACGCAAAGACGTGAGTTACCACTGTTGCTTCCCGTCTGACGATAGTCTGCCTCGTAATCCATACCAATGTATTCATAGTCGGTAGCCTTCTTCTGGGAGCCGAAGTCGATTCCACGACGAGCAAGGAAGTTACCACTGGGAACGCTTGCGCTCCACTCTGCTTTAAAAGTAGCACCGGAGCCGAGTGTCATAGTACCGCTACCACCTGTTGTGTCAATCCAGATTTCGTAGCTGTAACCATCGCAATTACCCTTGTGCTGGTTTGTGCCGTTGCCAACGCTCAGTTTCTGACCAACACTTGCTGCATTTGATGATGTCATTGATGCACTTGGAAGCATCGTCAAACACATAACTGCAGCTGTAAACCCGCTAATTAATTTGCTTAATTTGCTTTTAAGGTTCATAATTAATCATTCCTTTCGTTTAATATAAAAATGATACATATTTGCTGATGACATTCAGTCCCCCATCCGATACTCATCAGCTTCTATATTCATTTTATTACGTTTTTGTGAACAATTCAAGTCATTTTTTGCTGAAAAATTTTGTGATTATCAATTTTTGCTAAGTTCTCCGCAGTGAATGCTTTTTATGAAACTTTTTGATAAGTATCACAACAACGCAATATAGCCAAAAACAAACAAACGTCGGCATATAAAGGATGCCGACGTTCATACAATTAATATATGGCGAAATTATTAAGAAATAATGTATTTTACCCTTAATCAGCTACTTTCGTACCACACTGATTACAGAATTTGGCGTCGTCGTCAAGTTTTGCACCGCATTGACCACAAGCGCCTATTTCTTTCGCCTCAACAATTTCAACCTCGGCATTCTGAGGCTCAACTGCTATTTTTGCACCGCAAGCGGCACAAACAGCATCATCCTTTTGTACAACAGCACCGCATGAGGGACAAGGGACGGCGCCTTCAAGGATACTGAGCTGGTTTTTAAGTTCGGCAATTTCAGCCTCTTTTGAGGTAACATCACCGAAAACTGTTTTGAATTTTTCGTTTTCGCGGTCTTCATTGTAAAGCTTTCTGCCTACAGACACAAATATATTATTGATTTCCGTATTAAGGCGCTTGATTTCCTTATTGATACGGTTCTTCTCGGACATCTTATTATAGCTGTCCTTTCCCATATTAATGCCCTTATCAACAGTGTCGCTTACTTTGCCTGCAAGATTAAAAACGGTTTCTTTAAAGCCCATTGGTCTATACCTCCTGTTTTTATGATATTATTATAACATATTTGTAAATATGTTAAGAACTTATGTTAGTGCACCGTCAGTCAACGTTCTGAATTTCAGTGCATTGTATGCTCTGTATGCCGCCTCTGAAAAATCGCTTACACAGCTGGAATATAGAGTCATAAGCGGCGCATCCATAGATATCTTATCTCCGATTTCAAATTCAAGGACAATACCTGCGGAATAATCAATTTCCTCATCCTTACTTATTCTGCCCGCACCGAGGATAAGACTCGCCATACCAAGCTCCTCAGCGTCAACAGCCGAAATTTCAACATCGCGGGGTGCATATATAACGTGGGTATACTTCGCCCGGGGAAGACGCTCCACATCATCGCAGATACTGCTGTTGCCCCCCTGAAGTTCAATGGTTTTCTTTAATATATCAAGTGCCTTTCCAGAAGCTATGGCGTCAACAGCCATTGCAGTACATTCATCAATTGTACCTTTTCCTGCAAGCTCCAGCATATTTGCTGTCAACTCGATGCATATATCGTAAAGTCTGCCCTTTACCTTGCCTTGCAAAAGCTCCACTGCTTCCTTTATTTCAAGAGAATTGCCGATACAACAGCCAAGCGGTGTGTTCATATCTGTAACAATGGCACGGCATTTCTTTCCTGCGGCAATTCCGACTTTTTCCATAAGCTCGCCAAGCTTTTTAGCATCCTCAGGGGTTTTCATAAAGGCTCCTGTACCGCATTTTACGTCAAGAAGCAAGCAATCCGCATTAAGAGCAAGCTTTTTACTCATAATACTTGCACATATAAGTGGAATACTGTCCACAGTTCCTGTTGAATTTCTTAATGCATATATCTTTTTATCAGCAGGGCAAAGCTGTCCGCTCTGGGAAATAATGGAAAATCCCGTTTTATTGACAATATCGGCAAATTCGTCAAATTCAACATCTACACGGTAGCCGCCTATACTTTCAAGCTTGTCAATAGTACCGCCTGTATGACCAAGCCCCCTGCCCGACATTTTAGGCACGGCAACTCCGCAGGCTGCTGCTGCAGGTCCGATAATCATACTGGTCTTATCCCCTACTCCACCTGTACTGTGCTTGTCAACGGTGATCTTTTCTATGCAGCTCAAATCAAGGATATCGCCACTATCACGCATAGCAAGGGTAAGTGAAACCGTTTCCTCCTCTGAAAGTCCGTTAAGGCACACCGCCATAAGCCACGCCGACATCTGATAATCAGGGATTTCTCCCGATGTATAGCCATTTACAAGATATTTTATCTCATCCTCTGCAAGTTTTATTTTGCGTTTGGTTTTGTTAATAATATCAACTGCATTCAATGCATTCCACCACCTTACAAGTATAATTAGTACAGTATACCATTATTGTTTTAATTATTATATCATATTTCCTATAGCAAATCAAGAGTTTTTCTGAAATTTTATAAAATATTCACAATTATTATTAGTGCCACAAAGGGAATGCCAAGAATCATACTTCCGCATATATTAAAAAGATTAAGCGGCAGCTCCGTATCTATATAAAAACCGAAATAATTTACAAGAAGAAGTGCCGCAAATCCCGAAAATACACCGAAAAACGCGGATATAATCCGCTTTTTCCGTCTTATGTAATAAATAAACATTATAACCGCCGTCACTGCACAGACGGCGTAAAACAGCTGCTCCGCAGTCATTTTTTTAATTCACCACCGATAATAATATAGCCAAGAGCCAGAATAAGCCGCATATCACCGCCATTTTTCATCATAAGAAGCAATACCGCAGCTGTAAGAAGCATATCTTTGTCAATGCCAGCCAGTGGATTTTTACTGCCAACATTATTCTTCGCCTGATTATTCTTTTTATCAGGTACGTCACAGACGCTTTTTTTCTCCTCGCTGCGATTATAAACTGACACGACGCCTCTCCCCTTACAAGAAATTATTCAGCAATCCCGATTCCTTCGCCATTTCATACACTGAAATCAGCTTCAATATCTTGATTGCCCTGTCAAGCCGCTGCTGCCCCTGCTCACTTAAATGAGGGCGCAGTGCCATAAGCAGCTCTGTATTTTTATCCTGACTGTTCATTGCTCCTGCCAGTGTTGTCATTTTCAGCATCATATCCATATCGGGCATACTTCCAGAATCCCCCTCTGATTTTGTTTCAGATTGAAATTCTGTACATTCCTCCGAAAACTCACCTGTACGGAGCATATCCGCCAGCTCAGACAGCTGACGGAGACTCTCCTCGTCTTTAAGAATATCAGTTATCCTGTTCATTGCGTCATCCAAAATATCACCTATTTTCCGCCTGTAAGCTTATTATAAAGTGCTTTCGCCTGTGGTGTGCTCATTAATTTCTCTATGAGTGCAGGATTTTTCACAGCCTGCTGGAATTTCGCTGCCTCCTGCTGATTCATAGCTGATAAGGCACTGTCAAATTTCCCTTCTTCCAGTTCCTTCCTGAGCTGTTCCGGAGCTACGCCGATTTTCTTGCTGACAGTGTTAAGAAGTCCCTGCAGCTGATTTTTGTCAATATTGTTACTCATATCAAAATCCTCCTTGACATTCTTTTGTATATATGTTATAATATATTAAAGCTTTATGAATAATATTTTTCATATTCGAAGGGGTGGTTTTTTGCGTATTATCGTGATTTCAGATACTCACGGAAACAAACAGGCCGTTGATTCCGCTTTCCTCAGAAATTCTGACGCTGACCTTTTCATTCATCTTGGCGACGGTGAAAGAGATATCGACGCTTTTCTCCTTGAAAATCCGTCATATACTTCCAAGGTTATACACGTCGCAGGAAACTGCGATTTTGGCAGCCTCAGCAACGACTTCGAAATTATTCCCGTTAACGGACATAAAATTTTCGCCACTCACGGTCATCGCTACGCTGTAAAAAACAGCCTTGAAATAATAAAAGAAAACGCCAAAAGACTTAACTGCGATATTATCCTCTATGGTCATACTCACATAAGATATAATAAGTTCGAGGATGGCATTTATATTATGAATCCCGGAAGTGCAGGAAACCCTCACGACGGTACAAAACGCTCATTCGGAACTGTAAACATCGTTCCCTCGGGTGTTGTAATGAATATCGCTGATATATAATATGCTGAATACAAGAAAGAAGTGACTTATAATGAACACTCAGACAAATATGATTAATAGTAATGTAGATGAAATGGCACAGCACGGCGCATTATACCGCAAAGTAAAGAAATATTACAACATCGCCTCTATATTATATGTTGCCTTATTCCTTTTCTATGCCTTGGCGATGTTCATTTTAGGTATAACTCTGACCGGGGAGGAAGCTATAATAATCATTCTTGACTCCCTTATTCTTAAAACAGGAGTAATAATCTGCGGATTTATGTCCTGTTACAAGAAAAACAACGTTTTTGCCATTTGTGCCGCTGTAATACAGGTTGCAAGCGTTCTGATATGTCCGAAAATCGGTACTTTTCTCGATCTTTTAATAGGATATGCAGGAACAGGTCTGACTTTTAACGCTTTACTGCTTATTCTCGCAATTGTGCTAACTGTTCTTACTCTTATAAATAACAAAAAATACAAATATCTCAGCGAACAGGCTGGATTTCCTCACTTCAATGAGCGCCGTACTAATCAGGAGTTTGACAAGAAGCAAAGAGAGATCAAAGACGAATTTCAGCAGAAATTTGATAGACTGAAAAAAACATCCACTGATGAAATGGGTGATATATCAAAGCTTGCTCCCAGCGACTTTATGACAAAGCAATACGAGAGCAGCGAAACGGAGATGGATTCTATATGAATATAACAAATACTCACAAAGAAAAGTCGGAGTTTCAAAAAAACAGAGATACTTTAAAAAGCTGCAAGATATTTGATCAGCTTGCAATTGTTTTTTATCTGTCATCAACTTTTGGTATTGTTCTTTACTCGTTTTTCCATATTTTCCTATTCGGAATTGAAGGAATTGTTCTTCTTTTATTCGGTGTTGTTGCATATATTGGTGTTTTTCTTTCAGGGTACTGGGGAATATACAAGAAAAAAGTATTATTATCTTCCATTCCTGCTGTAATATCTTTGATTTCCGGTCTGGTATGCTCCGCTATAAATACAACTTGCGGTGAATTTATGCGTTCTATGGGCGTTGGAACCGTGGGCGGCCTTGGCATATTTATGGCTGTTGTGTATACAATTCTAATGATACTCAATATGCTTAATATCGACCGTTTTAATCATATCAAGGAGCAGCCCGGATATCCCTATTTCAACGATTTAATCGAAAAACAGAAGGAAGAACGCAGACAATTCGAAATAAAAAGCGAATATGAGAAAACCTATGAGCGACTGACAAATAACAAAGTGGAAAAAGTGGGGGAAAATCTTTACAAATATTCCACAAATACTACAAAGTCAACTCAAATGGACGAAATATAGCCGCAAACTGCCACAGATTTACTGTGGCAGTTATTTTAAATTGTATATTAAGGGAATCTCCGCCTTTTTAATTAAATAAAAAAAATATCTCAAAACCTATTGACTTTTAAGAATATTTGCTGTATAATATTATATGTACTTTGCGAGTGTGCTGGAATAGGCAGACAGGCACGTTTGAGGGGCGTGTGTCGAAGGACGTATGGGTTCAAGTCCCATTACTCGCACCATGGATGTTGATAAGAAGATTTTTTCTTCTTATCTCATCTGTAAAATCAAATAATCCCTCATAGTGGACAGGTGGCTGAGCTGGTCTAAGGCGCACGACTGGAACTCGTGTATACGTTAATAGCGTATCGAGGGTTCGAATCCCTCCCTGTCCGCCATCTATATGTGACGAAAAAGATCACATGCCAAAAAAGTCCGATATTTCGGACTTTTTTGCGTATGTGGACACTAAAATTTTATTCGCAAAACCGTGGATCACCTAAGGCCTTTTTCGAGTGTTTTTGGGACTTGAACGGGCGTTTTTTTATTTTCAAGAGAACTCGGAGCAGATTTGGAAGAAAAATTCCAAAGTCTGCTCTTTTTTATTGCGAAAAACTTTCACAAAGTTTCAGACGGTTTCTTGTTCGTTATGCCGAATTGATTGGGAAGTAAATTCTCGATTGGTTCGGCATTTTTGTTTTCCGTATACATTTA
>JAFQHO010000033.1 GCA_017397925.1 Ruminococcus sp. | reverse complement strand
GAAAGCTGTTCAATCGTGACAGTGCTGTACTCATAACAGAAAGCATTGCCTGGTCAGATGAGTTCAGATCCGCACCTGCAAGCCATTTTGCCTTGTGTTCCGACGGGAGCATTTCCATCAGCTCTGCAAAGTACATCTGTGTTTTGTCCTTACTTGTCTTTGCAGGCTTCTTTGCAATCAAGTCCTGAATGAGCTTGAACACTGTGACGATATGCCTTTCGTTCTTGTCACCGAACTCCGCAACAAGCAGTATAGTGGAGGAGAGGAGACCTTCTGCTGCATCGTAGAAGAATGCGTTCTGACCATAGTTTCCGTCGCTGCTGCCGATGTTGATGATTGTTTTCGCTGTGATTTTCGCATACTTTTCTGCCTTTGCCTTTGCGGAAAGGTTTGTCCTGTCCTCAAGGTATTCGTCCATATACTTGTTTACCATGTGCAGAATATTGTTTTCATCCGATCTGGTTGGGTTTCTCAAATCAAGCACAGAAACATGGTAGCCGTAATACTTGCTTGCGATTTCACCGTAGTTTCGCGCCACATCTCCCTTGGTATCCGTTGATAAAAAGCTCATACCCGAAGCACAGGCAAATTCGATGTTTGGATACAGAAAGTATGCTGTCTTGCCGACACCGGCTGCACCAATCATCAGTGTGTGAACATCTCCTGTGTCAATCAGTGCAGTTGTATTTGCCGTTCCTCTGCAGGCTACCACAGTTCCCTCAATCTCTGGCAGATTCTTTCCCTGTCGCCACAGTTCAGGCTCGAATGGCAGAGAGGAAAAAGAGCGACGGATTTCCTGTTTCGTTGCCCACCTTGCTGTGCCGTGCTGACCGTCACCAACCTGTTTTGCCTTGATTCCGTTAATGCTCTTATTGTCCAGGACGTTCACAAGGATCAGAAACAAGGCGAAAAATACAATGACGATTCCTATCGTTACCATTTGTCTTTCATCCAAATTCTCACCTCCTCCCATATATTATTCTTCTTTCTGAAGATAATAGATCTTCTTCATGTTAATTCTTCAAGGTATTGCGCTATGACACAGCCGCTATTCCAATTGCAATTCAAAATCTGGTTCGGGTTCGATTTCTTCCTCCTGAGTTTGAGATTGTTCACTGAGTGCTTCATCCACAGATACTCGCAGTGCGCAATCTGCAAGGTCATACAGCTTATCTGCTGTGATTCTTGTCTGTTCCTCCGTCCTTGCATAGTTTTTCAAATCCTGCATCACATCTGCGATTTTTGCGCTCAAATCTCTGTAAAGTACAGTGCTTCGACAGCGGTCACGGTAGGGGTGGTATAACATCCCAAGCCTCTGCTTGGAGAGTGAGAAAGCCCGATCACAGTCTTGGTTGGAGGCCGTTTTTTGCGAAAAGAAAACCGAGCCTGCAAGTGCATACTCGGCGAGATATCTGTATTGTCCGTTCCGGAATGCGGCGTTCAGCTGTGACCGCAGCTTTTCGATTCCGCAAGGGTAATATTGCAAGCTTTCTGCCTGTTTTTCATATTCCACCAATCTTCTGTGTGGAACAGCAGGCAAAAACGGCACACCGTGCAGTTCCTTCAAGTCCTCGTTCCAGTCTTTATTGTTGGGTGGATACCGTGACAGCGTATCATATCCACGTTCTGATAGGATATCTGCGAGCCTGTCGGCTGCGTCGATACCTCCTTCGTCATTATCTGTGCAAATGATGATTTGCTTCAGATTCGGATGTTCCTCCAGTGCAGTCAGCACAGCGCTTTCATACACACCATTCATGGCGATATATGAGTGCTGTTCCCAGTCCTTTGGATACAGCGTCAAGAATGACATCATATCTATCGGAGCTTCAAATACAAACAGCATATTGCTCTTACCAAAATGGGCAAAGCTGTACTTGGTGTCCGAACCTTCGATGGTCTGACGGAAGCTGTTTCCGAATGTTGTTGTGGAACGTTTATGAGCCTGTCTTGGGATTCCGTTGCCGTCAACGCCTACGAATACTGCATTGTGGTGCTTTTTGTCCTCGTAGAGCAGTTTCCGCTTTGCAAAGTGGGTGATGACCTCGGGTGCAATAAACCTTTGCTTGATGAGATAGGCATAGACTCGGTGCATATTGTCGTTGGCTTCGGGGAGCTTAAATTCCTTTTTTTCTTTTGCCATAACAGGCGGAACCTCATGGGTAAGGGGCAGAGCTGAGTGACCCAGCAAAGCCTGCATTGCCTCCTGAAAGTTCATCCCGTAATGCTCACGCATGAATTTGATCGGGCCGCCGCCAATCTGGTTCTTGTGGTCATACCACCTTGAACCGCTGATGGTGATGCTGTCGTGCTTGCCGTATCCGTCGTGGTAGACAAGCTTGAATTCTCTGCCCACGGGGACTAATGTTTCACCTCGCATTCTCAGAAATGTGGGCAGGTCTACGCTGTTGGCGAGCTGTTTCTGCTCGTCGGTGTAGGGGATATATGGCATGATTTCACCTCCTTCGGGGATAGAAAAAGCCGTCTGTGATTGTTAGTCACAGACGGTTATGTAATAATATTCAGTTCGATATATTGGGATTTGTTGTACTTATTCATTTTCCGAATCATAGATATACATATCAATATCTATCTGAGTCCTTGTTTCATGACAAAAATCAATAACATCAAGTGAGGGAGCAAGACATGGATTGATATCATTTGCATAAATAGTAGGGACAATTTCCAGAACGAAAGAAACGTCGTATTTTTGTCTTATTTGATTAAGCAAAGGAATTTTGTCCTGTAATACTGAAATCGTCTTCCTCATTTGGTTTTCGACTTCAACATCATATTCAGTGCATCTTCCAATTTCCCAAAGAGCAAAATCGTACTTTGTTCCATTACATCGTAAATCTCCAATTTTCCATGCTTTTTCGGGAGTGAGACCTAAAAGTTCAGAAACATCGTCGGGATTAAAATTTCCAACTATCTTAAAATATGTATAGCAATTATTTCGAGTATTCATTAACCCCTCCACCAAATTCCGATTTGTCAGTCTGTCCGACATCATATATTATACCACATATTCCCTCAAATTTCAATATGTAAAGCCCGAAAATCGGGCTTTCGACTTATAATTCAACCACGTTCCACGGAGTTATTATATTTAGTCTGTTAAAAAACACCGCAGCTTTTGTAACTGCGGTGTCTTTCTGATTTGACCCAAAAAATCAGTTTATGCTTATATATCCGTATAGTGCAGACAGTATAACAGCAACTGTAAAAAATTATGAACGAAACCAGTCCTTAAACCAATTAACTATATCTGCCTCTTCCTCAAACTGATAATATGAAGATGTGTCGTTAAATATGAACCCGTTGACATTTGTTGCTAAGTTTTTGTCTATGATATAAATATATCTTCTGTACAGCATATCAGGTGTTGCTATTTCAGGCTTTTTTGATACAGTAGAAACATCAATATCCGTGCCCTTTATGGAAATATCATCAATAATGGAATAGCTGTTTCCAGCAGTGCAGATGCCATAAATGATAACTAGCGACTTATCATTGAAAGCATTGTCATCTATATCTTCTAATGAAATCTCATCTGCTGAAACACCTTCGTTTTCTTGGATTATATCAAGTAGATCACTTTTTGAGCGTGCTATATAGCCCGTCCATTTTGTATGATTGTCACCATTGGTTCTTATATCTGCAACGCCATGTAATTTAAAAGAAGTGTTTACGTTCTGAGGAATGTCGTTCAATTTCTCGATCAATGCCCTTTTCATTAGACACAGGTCAAATACATCAAGCTTATCATCTTCGCAGAGATCACCAGCTTTCCAATTGACAAGTTCCACATCCGGAACCGCAAGTAGCCATTTTTGCAAAACTACAGCATCAGCTATGTTAAATTCAAAATCCCCATTTACATCACCTTTTATCACATCAGCAATTTCCTCTGTTTCGGTAATGGTGAAATCCTCGCTTATTATATAATTTCTGATTATTTTTTTCTCATCGGGGATATTCTCCCATGACCGCCCTGCTGCAAATGATAATCTGAGTGTACCTGCTGTAACCGCTTCATAAATGCTGACAATTTTTGCTGCACCGCCGCCGGCTCCCACTATGCCGTCAGAAGCTGAATATTGCCTGTATTCCTTGATTTCCGCTGTGCCGTACTGCTTAACCATAAGCTTTGCACCTGTACTGTAATTGACTTCGCCGCAATAAACAATGTATTTGCCGTGAACTGAAATATTGCCGTATTCTTTTATAAATTCAGCGTGTTCATCTTCGGATATAGCAAGCAATTCATCTAAAATCATTTCTTTGGAAGTGCTTTCCCATTCAGCTAAGCCAGCCGTAAAATCGTCATCGGCATTAACAGCCGTTCCGTATATGCTGTTAATGCCGAAAATGCAGCTATAACTGATAATGTCAGCGAAAATAATTTCTTTTTCATAATAAAATCTCCTTTACAAAAATAGGAATTTCAATTTAAAACAACACAGACAAAGGCAGATGTTCTTACAGCTTTCAATTTAACTTGTGGAATTTTCAGCATATTTAGCAAGAATATCAGAAGCATCCGACGAATTTATCGTTCCGTCATTGTTATAATCAGCAAGATTATTATTTATAAATGCCTCTTTGCCCATTGATAAGGCGGCATATGTCGCAAGCACAAAAGAAGCATCTGACGCATCTATAGAATCGTCGCAATTTACATCACCCTTTTGTACCTCTTTATCATAGTTTTCTCCGATAAAGAATTTGAGGTTATTATCATCGAAGGAAATCATAACGCTATCACTTGTAAAAATATTTTCATTGTGTATATTATCATCTGCACTAATAAGTAAACCGTTTTCATCACGTTTCACATCGCTTGTTTTAAGAGAGCATTTTACACCGTTCTTACCGCTTACAATAATTCCTTTATCCGTCTGAACTGCTTTGAAATCATCGTCTGTTGTACCTGAGAAATCATATCTGTAATGCGGAGCAAAGTTATAACAGCCTTCTTCAAATGCAAGAGTAATGTCATATGTTGTTTCAGCAAAAGTGTTAAATCCAAATTCATTTTCGCTTTTAAATACATTATTTACAGCACCATTGAATGATGAAGAATACAGTTGTTTTGTATCTAAAAAATCGGCAGTGAATTCGGTTGCATTGCCTGTGTTCTGAACGGTAAAGTGTTCGCCGTCACAGAGATAAGTGACTTTCTTATTTCTATTGAACGTTTTTCCACAGCTTGATTTCGCATCATATTCTGAACCATCTGCTCTTTCGGCAGTAATACTGTATTCGCCATCACTTTTTATTTCAACGCTGTTTAGAGAGGATATATCTGTTTCGTAACTGTCAGTCGGATTTATTATGCCATTGTAATTCATAAAATCATAGTCATCAAGAGTATATATTTTGAAATCCTCACCACAGTCATCCATAAAATACGCAGGAACAAATACATCGTAAGTTTTTGAATTTACAAATATACATGCTTTAGCACTACAAAATTCTGCTGACATAAGTTTACCTGTTTCAGAATTTTCACTAATAAAATTAGAATCATAAGTCAGAATACAATTATCATAGGTTTCATTGCCAATGGTAAATTCACCCTCTACAAACCCGATTCCCGCAACAGCGTGGCTAAGATTTACATCATCATATCCCATTAGCCACCATTTTCCCTGTTCTGTAGCCTTTTTTGCTATATCAAGCAGATGTTTGATATCTCTTTCTTTATCATAGTGAGCGAAATGATAGTACATATCAAGCTGAAAATCAGGAGCAAGCTGTCTTGTGTGGTAGGAGATGATTTTCTTAATAACAGAATCAGATTTAATTCCATAGAAGTCAGTATCAGCTTCGATATCAATAAGGTTTTCCTTACCTCCTTGTATATCGGACGGACTAATAATTCCATTATGTGCCAATACAGATGCAATTGACATACCAAGACATCTTCCGCTTCGTGCATGGCCTGTAAAATATTCAAGGTTAACTGTTACTGCTTCAATATTTGTGGAACTTTGGAAATATTCTTGCCAATTCAAATCTTCTTCAGAATTAACAGGACTATATTTACCATTTGGGAAAGAGAATCTATCTGTCAAATAACCTACTTGTTCTCCGCAAACAGCTATTTCATCTTTGTAATTTGTAATATCTGCTTCAATTTTTGTGATTTCTTCTTCAGTATAATCCTCATAAGCAGCATAACTGGGCAAGCATGGATATACTGTTGCTAATGCAGTTACTGCTGATAATGCAATGAAGCGTTTTATTTTTCTCATAATTGTTGACCTCCCGAAAATATTATTTTATCTTTAGAATTGGGTGCCTCTAAAAACCCTTTTGATTAAGAAAAAAGCAGATAGGTGCGGTGGCTACAAGAAAAGTTTCCGCAGGCGTGCTTTCGCACTCCAAGGGAGGTTGACGCAGTAGATGCCGTACCATAGGTGCTTTTTTTCAAAATGGTTTTTTGGGGGTACCAAACTATGTATTCTTATTAAAATAGCGTATTTGTCCGCAATTGCCGTATGGAGAAGTATCACTTTCATCTCCCGTAGATATGCTGTTGACATATTGAACTGAAATACTGTGGAAATTGCTGTTAATCTGAGGCAATATATTTATCAGCTGATAAAGTCGGTACAATTCTTCTGATTCAGCATATTCGGGATTAACATTGACGCTAAGATTTGCCAGCTTTAAAAAGTATGGTTTTATATCTCCGTTTTCATATAACTGCAACTCGCTGCATACCATAAACGGAGTGCTGTCTGCATTGACCGTAAAGTATTTTTCAGGCAGATTGAGTTCAGCAATCATTTTGTCAAAATCATATTCATGGGCATTATATTGCTTTATATCGCTGAGGTTTTCAGATACGCATATATCATCAATGCCGTCAATCAGATATTGTTCGGGCTTAATTCTTATAAAGAATTTGCCCCCCGATTTCAATTCGTTTCTGATTTGTTCCTGTGATGTGAAAGAATAGCTTTTATCCTCGCAATACTTCATTAATTCGTCATCAGCCATAGCCAACAATTCTTCAAAAGCAACAGTTTTATTTTCTTCATTTGGCAGGCTTGGTTCTGTCGGTGATACAGTCTGCGTAGTTTCGGGTATATTATTTTCCGTTTCCTGTGGTGGTTCTGTAATTGCAACCGTTTCTTCATTTTCAGACTCTGTCACTTGTGTAGTTTCGGCAGTAATTTCAGTTTTTACTGTTTCTGTTGGATTAGCCGTGGTATCAGTCGCTTTATTATCAGTTGTTTTTGCAGTTTGAGGTTCAGTTGTTGAGCTGATTAATTCAGTTGTTGATGTTGAAACCTTAGTTTCAGCGGAATTGCTCCTGTCCGCTTCTGATACCACAGGCGGTTTATCAACAGTATCGGGAGTATCGTCGTTTCCATTATCAGAAAAAAACATACCCTTGAACATAAATACAAATAACGCCGTACAGCCAACAATGGGAACTATCTTAAATACAAAGCCGATAATACGTCTTTTTGGTTGCAACACCTCCACAGGCATGGATTCCGCAGCAGTTTCATCACTGATATTTTCACAAGTTTTCATAGCTGACAGGTATTTTTTATAGCTTTTATGAAAAGTTTTTGACATATCCCAATCAGTCGGAAAATCCTTGAATATCTGTTCAGAAGTAGCTTTATCGGCATTATTAAGAGAAAATCTTTTTGATTTCACAGGTTATCACCTCTCTTTATCGGATTGTTACTCAGAAGTTTTCGCAAGCGTTTCAAAGCACGAGATGCTCTTACTCGCACTGTAATTGGCAGAAGTCCCACGGATTCAGCAATGTCACAGGATTTCCTGTTGTAAAAATACTTTTGTATTATAATAGATGAATCAGGCTCTCCAAGTGATAATATAAATTGATAGAGCTTTTTATAATATTCTTTTTCCTCAAGCTCTTTTTGTATATCAACATCATCAGGAATATCAGGGAATTCATTACTATCGGCAATATAGCCATCTTTAGCACTAAGAGTCCGATACCTATGAATAGCTGTTCTCTTTGCAATCGTTCCTATATATGCTTTTAACGAGCCTTCATTTATCTCATCAAAATGAATAAAAACTTCTGCAAATATATCACTTACACATTCTTCAGCATCTTCTGCTGTACCAAGACTCTTAATCTTATCCCATACAATTGTATATACATAGCGTTGATATTCCTGAAATAACATTTTGAATCCATATTCCTGTGACTTACAAATGAGCATCCGGATTTCATTCTCATTCATATTTTTACACCTCAATATCAGATAGATGTTAATTTTTGCTTTCATTAATACAATGGAAATTTATCACATAAGTGTTACACTTTTCGATAAAAAATATACATCAATATAGTTTTAACAGGATGTTTGAGAAAAGGCAAGTATACCACAATTATAAAAAACATAATAAATTTGTGCGATTTTGTAAAAAATGGATTTTTGCGAAATTATATGGTCAATAATTATTCAATCTTCAAATTCTTATTTTTTTAAACCTAGTTTCATATACTAAGCTTCTGACAGAACGGATGGATGGCACAATCACAGTAAGCTATGAGAATGATATGCTGATGATCACTAATTTATAGTCCTGTGAGATTTTTTCTTGCAGGACCCTTTTTTATTTTTTAAATCTTTTCTATACTCATGTAATATCTAGCCTATGAATTCAGCGACTCATTCGCTTTAAAAAAGTCCGTCTGTGATTGTTAGTCACAAACGGCTATGTAATCGTTGTTCAATTTGAAAAACTGGAATTTGTACATTTCAAAGCTGGATTTGATGTTTCTTATGATAAATCCAATGTAGTATATCCATTTTCATTCAACATGACTTGAATGGAATACCACAGCTCTTGCTCTGCAACATTAAAATTCCACCCCAAGGCTCTTGTTATAAATCTCTTGAACCAGTTTTTCTTTGGGATTTCCAAATAAAGTGTTATTCCATTGGGAGAATCCAAGTAATAATATGGATACTCTCGTTCGCCAACAGATCGATATTTACTATTTTTGAGACGAACCGTCTTTTTTTGATGATGATCGGCAATGGCATTTAGATCAATAGCCGAAACTGTATCATTAAAATCGTGGTAGAACAACTTACCATCCTCTATGTTTATGACTTTGCGTATATCTATTTCAAGCATCAAATGATCTGCACCTCTTTTGATAAAAGATATTCGAATATTAATCTCTACAAATTTCGATTTGTCAGTCTGTCCGACATCATATATTATACCACATTTTCCACCATTTTTCAATATGTAAAGCCCGGAAACCGGGCTTGCAATCACATAGACATCTCCATTTCCTCGCTTTCTTCATATGCAGGCTCGGCAAAGCACGCAAGGTAATCATCCACCGACTGTGACAAGGCTTTCAACTCGGCATTTGTCGGTGTGTAACAATACCACGATACCTCGTCATTGTACTTCCATATATGTGGATCGATGTCATTTCCGTTAAAGGATTTCATACCCCACAGCTCACTGAGCCGAATCAACTGTGAGTCAATCTTCCCTTCACTGCGATTCATGAGCGTAACCCTGAGTGCGTTGTACTTATCACGAATCATCGTACTTTCGAATTCCATCTTGACTACGATGCCGTCATCAAGTCTGCCGATGCAGGATCTGCCTACATACTTCGGATTGCGGATATATTCGCAGTATCCCACGATTTTCCGAAGCTCTCGTTCAAAATAGTTCATGTGCATCACCTCTTGAAAATAAAATACAGGCATCTACCAAACGGTAAATGCCTGTGATTCATAAGAATGTTCTTATGTAGTATTTTCCTTATCTGTGCGGTAGGATTCCCGCCTTTTAGAACTTCCATTTATTTTATACGGTAGGACTCCCGTCTTGTAAAACTCCTATTTGTTTTATATGGTAAAGCTCCCATCTCGTAAAACTCCCATTTTTACAGAATAAGGAAAGGGCTGCAGGTGTTTGCCTGCAGTCCAATTATACCATATTTCTGGAAAAAAGCAACGTCAAAATGTACTGTTACTCAGGAATCAATACATCACCTTCAGAGATTATTACTTTGGAAGCGGATACTGCACTGTTAATCGTGTTGGCATCAGTGGCATTTGCTGGATATATTTCGCCCTCATAAGTGATTTGCACATTATTTCCGACTTTTATTATTCCATGTTCTACATATCGGGAAATTCGCAAATCGTTTAGCAGAACCCTATATGTAATACCATCTTCCGGATTTTCACACAGCACAGAATCATCTACCAGGATATGTTCATCCGTAATTTCTGTAATTGTTCCGACAATTGCGTTTTGATACGACTCATAGTCTGCTTCAACTGAGTTTTCTTTTGCATACTTGATAATTCTGACTGCTGCATCTTCGCCGATGTCAAACAGATACTGCCAGCTGAACGCATTCGTCCAGAAATATCCGTCCTCAGTGACATACATTGCAACCTTGTAATCACCCAAAGCCTCGGATGTAATTGTAAAGCTGAGATAGTTTCTGTCACCTGCATACCAATTCTGATCATCAATAAATGGTGCTTCTTTACATTCTGACAGGACTTTCCAGATGTATTCATCATCGTTCAACAGATAGTGCTTACTGTCGGGAGTGCTATCGCTTTCAGAAAAGCGATTCAATCCAATCACTTTGGATAAATCCACCTGTTCGAACAGTTCCCCTAAAGTGTGTGGTGGGTTGTATTCGTTATTTTTGAAAACGCAGTAATTGTCCTCAATTTTTACGGCTATGAATTGGTCTGCTATGACGTTATGAAGGCTGTAAACTTCAGCATTAGCGGTATACTTCTTATCAGTTATTTCATCATAGCCAACAATGGTATAAGTGCCGATTTTGTCACTTACTAATGATTCGGATACTGCATTTCCTTTACTGCTGTATTCCACGTCATTTATTGTTAATGATGTGTATTTTTCAAATGCCGTTTTATATTCCCATGACCATATAATTGCGGATTCTGATGCATGAATATAATAATCCTTGTAACGATCGCCTGTTTTTTGTGGATCTTCTTTTTCTTTGAGAAGTGATGGAAACAATGCTGTACCTGCAATTACGATTACCGCAAAACACGCCGCAATAGAGCCCCATTTAAGCCAAGGGCTGAATTTCGACTTCTTTTTGTTTTCTGTCGCTGCTGTGATAAGATCGTCATCGATATGACCAACTGAATTGATAATTCTCGGTGTTTTCATATTTCAACGCCCTCCTTAATCAGATAGTCTTTCAGTTTGTTTCGAGTGTAGAACAACATGTTCTTCACCTTACTTTCGGTAAAGGAATAACGCTCTGCAATTTCCTTGACAGAATCAAAGAAATAATATTTGCGGATAAATACATTTCGAACATCTTCTTTTTGTGTGCGTAGGAACTGACTGATCAGTCTACCGACATCCTCGTCGCTTACATCGGGAGCATATCGCTCATCAGGCAATACAGCCGAAAGCTCATCCAAGGACAAAATCACATCCGCTGACCTTTTTTCACGTTTCAGATATTCCAACCGCTTCAAAGATAGATTTCTTGCGATTCTACAAACAAAAGCCATAAGGTTGTCTGGTCTTGTAGGTGGAATGGCATTCCAAACCCCAATATATGTATCGTTGACACATTCTTCGGAATCTTCACGGTTACTCAGAATGTTGTATGCGATACTGTGACAGAGCTTGCCGTATTTCACATCGGTTTCCGTAATTGCCTGTTCATTTCTGTCAAAGTAGAGATCTATAATTTGCTGATCTTCCATGTTGTTCACCTCCTCGTGCAGCCTGAAAGCGCTTTCATCTATTAAGTACGTTTTTGCATGCTGTTGGTCTTATGAAAATCACAATCTTTTTAAAATTATACCACTTTTCATTAGTGCTTTCAATATGTAAAGCCCGAAAATCGGGCTTTGGGTCAGATGCCTACGACGTTCCAAATATACAGCGGTGCTGTCAGCGTAAACAGCAAACATCCGAAGATGATTGCCACCGGCGTCCACTCGAACTGTCCATGCTTGCGATATTCCATATATAATGTGGAGATCTTCACGAACAGCAGGATTACGAGTACGACATCCAGCACGGGGAACACCACATTATTCACAATGGACTTGATCTGCGACTTCGCATCATTCCATGTGGACTGGATTGCGCCTGAAACATCACCCTCTGCGTAGGCTGTCATTGCCATCATATTGGCAACCGCCATAGAGCTGATGACCGTCGCAATGACCTTGTTTTTGACCTTTGTCAGCTTATTCATTCACATCACCCTCCATTTCCACCAGCCTGCCTGTAAGGACAGTTCTGGCATTATCAAATTCATAGGAACAGGTTGAAAGCAGTACAAGCCTGTCCTGTTCCGTAAGCTCTACATTTTCATAAATTCGGGAAATCTCCTTGAGTCTTGGAATCCACTCGGATACTTCACGATAGCCATTGTAGATTTCATCATACCAATCCGTCACAGCTACGGAAAAGAAGTCCAGTCTGTACACAGAATCCGCAGTATACACCCAACCGTAGGGATGACTGTCATAATAGCTCTTATCCTTGAATCTGCACACATTGGCAAACATACTGCCGTTCTTCATGTTGTGTCCGTACAGAATGTTGAAGTTGTTCTGAAATCTGCTTTCACAACGGTAATCCAGTTCAATACATCCGCATTTCAAACTGCGTCCGTCTGTGCCGTGGGTAAGATAAAAATCATTGTCCTCACCCTGCATAATCGGGTAATTGATGTTTGTGTTGGGAATATAGATCCAGCCGATGGCGTCGGGATAGGTTTCCTGCAGTTCCTTTGCCTGATCTTTCAGATCCTCAATTACATCCTTGGAGAGAACCGTCTGCGTGGCAGTGGTAACTTCCGTATTCACCGTTTCAACGGTAAATCCTGCCTCAATACCAGACGTTTTCGCAGTTGTAACAGTAGTATTTTCAGATGACAGACCTTCTTTAGAATATCCCAAGGCCTCCTGTGTAAGAACAGACGGCATATACGGTGTCAGATCATTCTCTGCAATTTTCTGTGCAATGTCATCTCTTGTGAGCAGATATGCTCCTCCCAAAAGGAGGGCGGCTGCCGAAGCAACCGCCAGAATGCGAATAATTTTCTTTTTCATACGTTATTCCTCCTCCGTTTCAATAAAGTCGGGACAGAGTGCTGCATAATCGTCAGACTCGTCCTTTTTCTTTCTGCCCATTCCTGCAATGAGAAGCATTACAAGACCTGCCGCAATCATCAGAATTCTGGGCAGTCTGCTTGTAGTATCGCCTGTAGGTGTGTCGGGAGTATCGGGGATCGGCTCATCATACATCACAACGGTGTTGACTGTGCCGTCCTCATTGACTGTAAAATCAATAGAGTTTGCAATGGTATATCCATCGGGGGCTGCTGTTTCTGTTAGTGTATAGGTCTTGCCAGCAATAAGCTTAGCCTCGATATAGTGGGGTTCGTTGGTAGATACCCATTCCTCGATTACTTCGCCGTTCTCGTCGATAATCTGGAGAGTAGCACCAACAAGTTCCTCATCATTGGTGATGTCCAGCTTGCTGATTTCTACCTTGGTTGTATCATCCACCATTACAATGAGAGGATGTCCGTCCTCGGTAGCTGCAGTTGCATCCACGTTCTCAACAATTACAGAACCGTCTGCAAACACTTCGAAGCTGATGTCCGTTGCGATGATATATCCGTCAGGAGCTGCAGTTTCCTTGAGCGTGTACTTACCCACAGGAAGCTCAGTTACGACATGATTTGTACCGTCGGATACCCATTCATAAATGACTTCGCCGTTCTCATCCACAAGCTGCATCTCTGCACCTGCAAGCTCTGAACCGTAGATGTCCTGCTTGCTGATTTCTACCGTAATCGCCTCGTTTTCAGCTGTGATTTCGACGGTATCGCCGTCCTCATTGATTGT
>JAFQHO010000032.1 GCA_017397925.1 Ruminococcus sp. | reverse complement strand
ATACGGTGTACGCAATCACATTAAAAACTCCTGCTGTACGCAGTGAGAATGATAATAACAATTTGTAGGAAACAGAAATTTGAAGTTAGTGAAGGAGGAGACCCCGAATGAAAAAATATATTGTTTTAATTTTAGGTATATTATTATTGATAATATCATTTATATGGATGATATTATCTGAAACATCAACAGGACCTTTTTTAATACTGTCAGCGATAAGTGGAGCTACAATTGTTGAAGGTATACATCAGGTTAGAAAAAAATAGTTGTTGAAAGCAACATAAGCTTTGAAGTTTCATAAGAGATTGAAAAATTACTTGACATATAAGAAAAATGGTTCTATAATTCAAAACAATTTAATATATTATATAAACCGTTGAAGCGGAGATAACGGCAATGATGCCTTTACAGAGAGCCTGTGGTGCTGAGAATCAGGTGAGAAACAAGTTGTCAAATGGACCGCTGAGGGCGCAGTCAAAAGTGTATATATGCACCGAGTATTCTGCGACGTATGGGCATACGTTAGTTGCCGGGGATATGTTGGTATCCTGCTAAGCGTACAGCGGCATAGCTGTAAATCAAGGTGGCACCGCGGATAGTGTGTACTTTTTGTTTAAGTATCGTATTCGTCCTTGACAGATTTTATCATTCTGTCAAGGGCGTTTTTTTATGCTTCTTTGACAGGAAGGTTCATTGAATTATCGGGAGGTGTGAAGCATGGCACGAAAATTATGGTGGCGCTTATGCGCCAGAATAATATATGAGAAACAAATAAAAACAGACAAAAAGCAAAATTTAGAATATGGAGGATAATACTATGATGTATAATAATATTGATTTTGACACTTACTTTAAAAATTACCCGGATGCAAAGGGGTATTTCGGAAAATACGGTGGTTCTTATATTCCACCGGAATTACAGACTGCTATGAATGAAATTAGTGAGGCATATCAGACAATTTGTAAGTCCAGACAGTTTATATGTGAGCTTAGGCGTATTCGTAAGGAATTTCAGGGCAGACCTACACCGATTTCTCATCTGGCGAGACTATCAGATAAGATTGGAACGGGAGTTCAGCTTTATGTAAAACGAGAGGATTTGAACCATACCGGCGCACATAAACTGAACCATTGTATGGGAGAAGTGCTTCTTGCAAAGTATATGGGGAAGAAAAAAGTTATTGCAGAAACAGGAGCTGGTCAGCATGGTGTTGCACTTGCAACTGCTGCAGCATATTTCGGATTGGAATGCGACATCTATATGGGTGCTGTGGATATAAAAAAACAGGCACCTAATGTTGCGAGAATGAAAATACTTGGAGCCAGAGTCATTGAAGTGACGGACGGATTACAGACACTCAAAGAAGCTGTTGATGCAGCGTTTATGGCATATTGTAAGGAATATAAGGATGCAATCTATTGTATTGGTTCTGTTGTGGGACCTCATCCGTTCCCTATGATGGTAAGAGATTTTCAGAGCGTGGTAGGAATCGAGGCAAGAGAACAGTTCTTAGAAATGACAGGAGAACTGCCAGATGCGGTTGTTGCTTGTGTGGGTGGAGGTTCTAATGCTATGGGATTGTTTTCGGGATTTCTAAATGACCCGGTTGATATTTATGGTGTTGAGCCGCTTGGAAGAGGAACTGCACTTGGAGATCATGCAGCAAGCCTTACCTATGGAGAAGAAGGTGTTATGCACGGATTTAACAGCATTATGTTAAAGGATGAAAAGGGTGAGCCGGCACCGGTATATTCCGTAGCAAGTGGTCTGGATTACCCGTCATCAGGACCGGAACATGCTTTTTTACATGACCTTGGCAGAGTTAAATATGATGTGGTAAGTGATGATGAGACGATTGATGCGTTCTTTGAACTTTCACGAATGGAAGGTATCATTCCGGCAATCGAAAGTTCTCACGCAGTTGCCTATGGTATGAAGCTGGTTAAGCGGATGGGTAAAGGTTCTATTCTTATAAATCTTTCAGGTAGAGGAGATAAGGATATGGATTATATTATTGAGAAATATGGAATAAAGTAAAATTTCAGTCTTGCAGAGAGATTGAAAGCACGCATGAATTTGAAGTTGACGGAGACTTTAACATTTTAAAACGTATAAAGCAGACTTTGATGTAAGGAAGAGTTCATTCATCTCGAGGTGAAACACAGGCGT
>JAFQHO010000031.1 GCA_017397925.1 Ruminococcus sp. | reverse complement strand
TATTTTTCTGCCGGTGTGTTCGTTATACCCTGTTTTCAACAATTTTGTACTTTTTCACTTTTTACATTTTAAAAAAGTCCGAGTGGACCATTTCCATGGCTCACTCGGACTTTTGGTTTCACTTTTTTTACAGCGCCATTTCTTTATGGAGGGAAATATATGGCTACTATACAGAAACGCGGCAAAAGCTACCTCATCAGAGTGAGCTGCGGCTACGATATAAATGGTAATCACAAGGAACAGTCAATGACGTGGAAACCTAATGAAAATATGAGTAAAAGGCAGATTGAAAAGGAACTTAAACGTCAGGCGGTACTTTTTGAAGAACAGGTAAGTCATGGATATAAGACTACAGCTGTAAAATTTCAGGACTTTGCAGAGGAATGGTTTGAGGAGTATGCAAAGCTTAATCTGAGAAGTACAACTTACGAGAGGATGCTTCAGCTCCGTAAAAGAGTCTATAATGCAATAGGACATCTGAGAATGGATAAAATCACAGCAAGGCAGTTGCAAGGTTTTGTGAACTCTCTTGCCAAAGAGGGGGCAAATGAGAAGACAGGCAAACCTCTTGCGCAGAAGACTATTCGTCATAATCTCAGTTTTATCAGTGATGTGTTCAGTTATGCAGTAAAAATGGATTTGCTTTCAGATAATCCGTGCAGAAAAGTCACGGTTCCGAAAGGTGAAGTTAAGGAGAAACAGATTTATTCACAGGAAGAGATGGCACATTTGCTTACAGCTATTAATGGAGAGCCTCTGAAGTATAAGGCATTTTTCTTTCTGATAGCTTACAGCGGATTCAGAAGAAGTGAAATGCTCGGACTTGAATGGAAGGATATTGATTTTGAGAACAATATCATTACCATTAAGCGGACCTCAAATTATACCGCAGAGCGCGGTATATATACCGACACCACAAAAACCAAACGTTCCCAGCGAGTTTTGAAAATATCTCCGTATATAATGGAGATACTGAAAGACTATAAGCTGGAGCAGGACGAAGAAGCTCTCCGACTCGGAGACAAGTGGGTCGAGAGCGACAGGCTCTTTGTGAAATGGAACGGAGAACCCATGAACAACCAGACTCCTTACGGCTGGCTGAAAGAGTTCTGCGAGAAGAATGATATGCCTTTTTACGGTATACATAGTTTCAGACACTTTGCGGCAAGTTCGCTTATTTCAGCAGGTCTTGATGTTACAACAGTTTCAGGCGCGTTAGGTCACTGTAATTCAGGAACAACTTTGAATGTATACTCACATATGTTTCAGAATGCACAGGCAAGGGTCTCGGAAGCAATGGACAAAGCTTTTGCATTTCTACCTCAGGAGGGAGATACAGACTCAGAATAAGGCTTTGAAGGTAGAGTATAAGATAAGCTCGCTGGCATCTGACAAAACAGGCAGCGAGCTTATTTTGTGTAATAAAAGCTAAATGAATAATATTCATTTTTATGCATAGGGAATAATGTAAAAAAGCGATGCTTGTACGCTGAAAAATATGAGTAGCGTACAAATTTATTTTTAGATAAAAGAAAAACTCGGAAACAAAGATATTACGCTGTTTCCGAGGCTGTTGAATGGTGAACTGTAAGGAAATTGAATAAAAATAATTCAAGTATTCTAACTTGCCGTGATGTGGATTATATACCATATCTACGGTGCTTTTTAGTTTCAACACGTTTTTTTATTGTGCCATTTACCGTAACTTTTCGGAGTGCGTAAAGGACAAACAAAGGACGGCGTTATGGTCATACTTCTGTTATTTTTTCAATAGAGTATTGAAATTAAAAATCCTTGATTTCCTTTGCATAAGCAAAAGTTATTATTTCATTTGATATAGTATGAGTATATGCATATTCTTGATGCATATATTCGGCAATTGTAGCACCAGTAAATCCTTTGAATTTATTGATAACTTGATCTAATATTGCTATTTCTTCTTTTGAAATTATGGAGAAATCAGATTTGTCATTTGGAAGAATATTATATATTGTGTGTTCAAATTTATCCGAATTTTCTTCTTCGACGTTAATACCAGGCAAGTTGATAATATCAGTATGTCCTATAGGTAAAGCTCCCATAGGCTTATGCATGTAAACTAATCCAGTGATTGCAATATTCCTATTTTTAAAGCTAAGGGCATCGCTATACCAAAGTAATTTCATAAGCAAAACTTTATATAATCCATTTATTTTGAAAGCAAAATAATTAATGACTTGTTCTAATTTTTCTATGTTTAAAATAGTATTACCGTTTTCTATTGATGGCTCTGAATATATTACATAGTAATTAGCAAGGTTTTGTCTTTTGATAAATGCATTGTTTTCTGCTTGAATTATGTCAATTATTTTAGATCTTATAACATTATAACGTTCGGTTTCAAATGCTTTTTTATTTTTTTCAAGAGTTTTTAACATGATCAATGGATTATCGATAATAAGGCGTAATTCATTATCGTATGTTGAATCTTGAATCGCTTTTGTTTCATATCTTGTGATAGTTACTTCTCCCCAACCGAGGAGTTTGGATAATTCGACTTGGGATAACCCGAACTGTTCGCGAAAAGAAATTATCTCATATGATGTAAGCAACCCTTTCATTTTTCTATATGCATTCTTGGCATTTAATAAATTTTCATTCATTACTTTAGGTGGAATAAAGTATGCATCTTCATCATTTTCACCAAGAGTTGAGCAAAAATATACCTTTTCATTAAACTCAACTTCTTCATCTTTAATGATTGTTTTAGCTTTTTCTTTTAAAATTATAGCCATATGCTTTTTGCACATAGGGCAAAGTATCTTCTTGTTCTCCATATGGATCCTCCTTTAATCTCGTTCGGTTCATTTTGCATAATTATCCGTATGGTAGTTTACCAATATGATGCTCTGTAAAATGAAAAGAAATACATAACACCATGTCATCGTCTCCTATTTCTTTCATTTTAATTTTTATATAAACCTGTTTATTCATAATTTCCTTTATAAAAACATGCAATAAATCAGGTTTTTTACTTTTTCTGTCGAATAAAGATTCATAATAGTTTGATACTTGAAGAGTCATTATTTCGCGCATGACATCTTCAGTGTCATATCCTAACGCATTTAAACAATAGCTATTTGTAAATTTAGGATTTTCTTTTTCATCTTTTCTGTTTGCGATGAACATGAATCCGTCGGTTCCTTCGCTAGATAATTTCTGGTTAATTCTTTCGAGCAAAGATTGAACCTCATTCTTTTTTATTTTGATTATATGGATTATCAAAAACACCATTCCTTCAACCGACTATTTACTATCAATTGATAGTTCCATAATTATATTATACACTATCAATTGATAGTTGTCAATGATAAAATAGAAATTTCATTTTTTATATATATAAACAAAAGCTATGTTTTCAGTTTTATTAAAATAAGCTCGCTGACATCTGATGAATAACAGACAGCGAGCTTATTTTGTGTAATAAAAGCTAAATGAATAATATTCATTTTTATGCATAGGGAATAATGTAAAAAAGCGATGCTTGTACGCTAAAAAATATGAGTAGCGTACAAATAGCGTACAAACTCATTTTTTAGACAAAATAAAAACTCTCAAATGGCGATATATCGTCATTTGAGAGCCTTGTGTGTGGTGACCCGTACGGGAATTGAACCCATGATTCCGCCGTGAAAGGGCGATGTCTTAACCTCTTGACCAACGGGCCTAATATGGTAGCGGCAGTAGGATTCGAACCAACGACCAATCGGGTATGAACCGAGTACTCTAGCCAACTGAGCTATGCCGCCACGATTAAACGTCGTTTCGACTTACGACTTAATTATTATACACTAAAAGATGAGAAAAGTCAATAGAATATTTTGAAAAAAATAAAATTCGTAACTTTGACCAATCGACCGGTGGAAACAAGCTGTTTGATTGGTGATTTTTGTGCATATCTGAATTTTATTAAGAAAATCATAAGAATTGCAACGGGTTTTTTATAAGAAATTGGGTTTATAATATTGACATAGACAAGGAAAGCGAGGTAAAATAGAATGTATATGATAAATATCAAATAAACGAAGCAGGTGGTAAATATGAATAATATTGAAAACTCAGTAATACTTGTGGTTGATGATGACCATGACATAGTAAATGCGATTTCGGCACTTCTGGAGCGTGAGGGATACTCAATCCGCAAGGCATACAACGGACTTGAAGCTGTGGACGCACTTATGCGCGAGGATATACAGCTGATTCTCATTGATATAATGATGCCGAAAATGGACGGATTATCAGCAATGATGAAAATTCGCACAATGAAAAATATTCCCATAATTGTACTTTCAGCGAAATCCGAGGACAGCGATAAAATTCTCGGTTTGTCAATGGGTGCTGACGATTACATAACAAAGCCTTATAATCCTATGGAACTTGTGGCACGAGTTCAGTCAAATCTCCGCCGCTACCTTAGCTTAGGGGCAGCAGACAGTGTCAAGAAAAGCTCTGTCCTGCGTATCGGGGGATTATCCCTTGACCGTGACGAAAAGCAGATTTACATTGACGGAGAGCCTGTGAAGCTTACTGCAACTGAGTACAAGATAACAGAGCTTCTTATGGAGAATGCAGGCAGAGTATTCTCAGCAGAGGAAATTTACAGCAGAGTGTGGAACGAGGATTCCTATTCTGTGGAAAATACAGTTATGGTGCATATCCGTCACATACGAGAAAAAATTGAAATCAACCCCGCAGAGCCGCGATATCTCAAAGTGGTCTGGGGGATAGGTTATAAAATAAGCCGTGAATAGAAAGAGGGAGAAAAATGCTTAGAAGTAAAGCAACACGAATTATAGCAGGTGCTATTGCCTGCGGAATGGTATTTGTATGCGGTGCAAAACTGGCAAATACCTGTATTGAGAGCGAAAAGCTTTATGATGAAATAGAGGGTTTGTCTGCATATAACAAAGGCTCGGAGATGGGCGAGCTTCATCACAAGCTTTTAATGGCAGGTTATATGTATGTCAATCACCTTGACGAAAACGGCAATTACAAAGGCACAGAATATGCAGAGAAACAGACCGTTGAGATACTTAAAAAGCTTGGCTTGATGAATGCAATGGGGGAACTTGACATTGACGGAGGGGATTTTGAATACCGTGTAAGCTATGGGGACGGTGAATTTTCCAATACGGATAAATCTCATGATGAGCTTTCAAGTAAATATTCCATGTTTCACCGAGATGGCTGTTTGATATATAACAAGTATGCACCTAACAATTACATTTATGATATGGTAAACTGGTTTACTACTGATTATGGAATGACATACTATTATATTAATGGTATGGGATACGCTATATTTGACTTTGACACAGAGGGTTGTGACAGCTACGTTGACGAACTTGGAGCGACTATATATTATAAGCTTGACGGCACAACGCCAATTCCTTACGACTATGTTGACCTTAGTCAATATATGGTTACAGAGGACGAGCAGACACATTCATATGACGAAAACGATATTGAAAACTATGAAGATACAATTGTTGAAGTTACAGATATAGCTGAAACAGAACACGCAGCAATTTCTGCGGAAGATGCAGAAAGTCCAACTGTTGGGAATGACATTCCCGATAATGCCGTATCGGTAACAGTTACAGCAGAGGAGTCGGGGGATGAAACTTCTGCTGTTGTGGAAGAAGTTGCGGAAACTGTGACAAATGCCGATAATGAGATAGTTACAGAAAATACCGAAAGAGAAACTGTGACAGAAATAGTTGAGCCGGAAACAGAGCCTCAAACAGAAATGGCAACTCTGCCCAATGTGGACAATGAATCATTCACAAAAACGCAGATGTCCGAGGCGGATATTATGATTACAATTTGCCCCGGTGACAGTATTATATCAGATTTTGAAAAGGCTGACCAATTGGAGCAGGAGGCAGATGAATATGTTGCAAGAGGGCTTGTAGACCTTATCCCATACGGAGTAATTGCAGTTGTCCTTAGTTTGTATGTGATTATTGCAGGAGGTTACAGCAAAAAAGAAAAGAAATTCGTTCCTACAGCGGCAGACAGAGTATTTGCGGAACTTTACATTGGAGCAGGTATTGCGGCAGCTATCGGAGGAATATACTGGTTTGACAGTATCGAATATCTTGCAGAATTTTTCAATAAATATTATCCAACCTATGTATTCTGTATTTTAGTTGGAGCAGTTGTTGCTGCGGTATTCGGAATAATTCTCCTTGCACTCAATACCCTTGTAATTCGTCTGAAATGCCGCACTCTGCTTAAAACATCAATAACAGGCAGAATTTTAATGTTACTTTGGGGAATGGCAAAAAAGCTGTGGAAAGTCTTGAAAAAATCGGCAGTAAAAACATATAAAAATCTGTCGGCTGTCAAGGCTGATTTCCTTAAAAATATGGCAACCCGTGAAATGCTTAAAAACGACAAATTTACAAGAAATTTCCTTTTCAGAACAGGAATATTTGCAGTCTTGATGATTATATGCAGTTTTATATGCTGTTTAATTGCCAATGACAAAGGAATTATGTTCATTTCAGGTTTAATTTTTGGAATAGTACTTCTTGCAGGTTTTGAGTATCTCAGCCTTGGCGATTTCAAGGCATTGAAGCGAATGAACGAGCATATTTCCGCAGTAAAATCGGGGGATTACACTCCACGAAAGGAAGAAGTCGGCTCACCCATTTATGCGGCAACGGAGAGAATTAACGAGATTTCAACAAGTATACAGCAAACCGTTGAAAAACAGGTAAAATCCGAGCGAATGAAAATTGAACTTGTAACAAATGTATCTCATGATTTAAAAACTCCCCTTACATCAATTATAAGCTATATTGACCTTTTATCCGATGAGGAATTGCCTCCTGCGGCAAGGGATTATGTGACGATTATCGAGGAAAAATCACAGCGATTGAAAACAATGGTTGCGGATTTATTCGACCTTGCCAAGGCGACAAGCCGCACAGACGTACAGACAGAGGAAATTGACGCAGTAGTGCTTACAAGACAGGTATTGGGAGATTTAGCGGATAAAATCGAATTATCAGGAAGAACGCTGAAAAGCGATATACAGGCAGAATCAGCACATATAAACGCAGACGGAAAAAAGATGTACCGCGTATTTCAGAATGTAATAGACAACGCACTGAAATATTCAATGGAGGGTACAAGGGTATACCTCACCTTGAAAAATGAAAACGGCATATGCAGTATCATAGTAAAGAATATTGCAAGCTATGAAATGACATTCAGCCCCGATGAAATCACAGAGCGATTTACAAGAGGGGACGAGGCAAGAAGCACCGAGGGCAACGGTCTGGGATTGTCCATAGCAAAGAGCTTCACAGAGGCTTGCGGCGGCAGTTTCAGAGTAGACATTGACGGCGATGTATTCGCAGCTATAATTGAAATGCCCGTAATATAACATTATCAAAGGGAGCGAAACCGCTCCCTTTCGTTTGTTTACAACATTTTTGTATGTATGATATTACGATAATACACACAAGTCGATTATTTAGCAATATGCCGATGTTTAAGGTGGGATTTTGGCTATTCTGCGAATTGACAAGCAAATATATGCAAGTTACAATTAGTATAAGGGGAAATGTTTGTATTTTCCAAAGTAGATAAAAATGCAGAGGGAGGAATTTTTTATGAAGAAAAAACTTATGGCATTAATTCTCGGATCAGTTATTTCACTGCAAGGCATATGTTCAGGCGGCGTTGTCATAAAGGCCGAGGATAACGGTATACCTTCGGTTGACAGAGTAATTCATCTTGAGCAAGCTGATTATAATGATGAACTCATAACAATTGAACTTGTTGAGGGCGAAGCTGTACAGCTTGATTTTCAGCTTGATCCCGAAATTTATGACCTTGAATATATTCAATGCTTCGGTAGCGAAAAAGTTGTTGTTTCACATACTGGCAAGCTAATTGCATATGATTCGGGTCAAGAGATTGTTATGGCTTATGTAAAAGTCAGAGATCATTTTCATACTTTAGATTTTGCATTCAATGTTAATGTTCTGCCAAACGAAAACATTTCTCCTGAGAATCGTGCTGAGCTTAAAAGGCTTCAAGATTTCTGGTATATGGATTATCGCCGCAGAAAATTGGAGCTTGTTGGCGCAATAGACGAGGATGCACCAAGACTGACATTGGAGAAAGTTCAGGAATTTATTGATACCGGTGAAGATTACAGAGAGATATTCAAAAAGGTAAGTAACTATGTTGGTTATCCCGATGATGTATCAGGTTCCGGTGCAACAAGTTATGCCTACTGGTCTGATCCGAAAGGAAATGAGTGTATTTATATTGGTTATGATGAGGAGTATATAGCCTATACTAAAATAGCGGATGACGGCACTTATATCGGTTCGCAGATGCTTTATCCTGAAAAAACAGAGTTTGCAGAAGACGGTAAAGGCAAAGATTCCCAGTATATAAAATACAATCAGATAAAACCTGAAGGCTATGGTACGCTGAAATTAAAATTTATCGATGAATCCACAGGAGAGGCTTTTACAGAAACTAACGGAACATTTCAGCTTATGGCAAAACCTCTTGAAGGTGACGAAGATGAGATAGAATTCAAAAGCTGGGAAACAAGTGCTGACAGCACAATAATCATAGAGGAATTGCCGAGAGACCTTTTTTACACTCTGGTATACAACGATGAATATCACACTGATGAACAGGGCAGACTGTATAAATACGAAATTGATACCCATAAGCAGACGAATAAATATTCGTTCCATTATCAGGATTATTATAATTTCAATGTGTATCTGAAAAGGCATTACAGTACAGACCCGCAGAAAGTGACAATGGGCGATATAAATATGGATAACAAGCTAACTATTGCCGATGTTGCCGTAGTTCAGAAATGGCTTTTAGGTGGCAGTTTTTATGGTTCGGATATTCAATTTGATTACTGGCATCTTGCCGATTTCTGCGATGATGACAAGCTTGATGTATTCGACCTTTGTCTTATGAAAGAGAAGCTTCTGGAAAACGGAGAATCTGCTGAACTTCCCACACTTGAAGAAATAAGCAAAATGAGCGATGAAGAAGCAACGGAGCTTTTCAGCAAATATACATTCAAGGAAATCTGGTGTATATGGGGAGAATTTGACTGGGGCTTTTCAGGATTATACGGCGGCGGCTGGGTAGTTGGTGATAAAGAGATATCGTTAGTATTCAATTATTATACTGATGAGCTTGAATCTGCAAGGATAGGAACCATACCAAAATAAATATAGAGGGGAACCATATAAAAGGGAGCGCAAACCGCTCCCTTTTTCTGTTCTATCTCACCGATAATTCAATATAAATTATAACAAATTACATCAAAATATATAACAGTAAATTTTGTATAACTCTTACAATTAATCCTGTTGATAATTATTGAAAAAGTAGAAAATAAAAATTATTTTTCAATAATCAACCATTTTTGGTTGAAAAAAGGCCGATTTTTGCCCTTATATAGAGGGGGTTATAAAAATGAAGAATTATAAATACTCATTCCACAGAAATAATTTCACAGTCATTATAATAATGTTCAAGGATTTCACGCCAGTCCTTGCCGTCCTTTGCCATATGATTTGCACCGTACTGGGACATACCAACGCCGTGACCGTAGCCGTGAGTGGTAAAGATAAAATTATCGTCACTGTACTCCACGGTAAAATCAGCGGAACGCAGACCAAACGCCTGCCGTATATCATTACCCGTCACCTTTATATCACCAATCGTCACCTCCAGCACCGTCCCCGAGGGCGATTTCTCACCTGTTTCAATCCATTTTTCGGGATTGTCCCCCAACTGAACACCCTGAAACACCTTTTCAAGCCTTGCTTTGACAAAATCCACGCTTATTTCTGTTTCGTCGGTATAATTAGGAGCGTCCTTATCGGATTTACTGCTGACAGGCACGAGATAATCAACCGCGGTCCCCCACATATTCTCCGCACTTTCGGTTTTACCCGAGGACATGGAGTGAAAAGCAGCAATAATCGGCTCATTGTCATATGTTATGATATAGGGCAGCACTTCATCAACAGCGTCAGCGATTTTATTGTAATGGATATCGTAATTATCCCCGAAATAGTGTCGGATTTTATCATTGGTGAAAAATCCCTGATATTTATTTGGGTCATCGGAAAAATCCGCATTGCCAAGAGCCGTATCGGGAGATTTTTTCTGGAGATTACGCTGCCTTTCCGCATAGGTATGAGCCGCCACCGCCTGAGCTTTCAGAGCTTCTTCCTCAAAGGAAGCAGGCATTTCCGCCGCCACCGCCCCTATGACGTAATCACGGACGCTTACCTCAGATATATTCCCTGTGGAGCAGTTCAGCACGCGGTAAGGCTCCTGTGAAACCTCAGCATCAGTGGGATTATCAGCGATTTCCGCCTCATCCTCAAAGACAAATTCCTTTATTTTCGCCGATGTTTCTTCATCAGCGGCAGCAGAAGGCTTAGCCCCGATAATAGAGGGAATAGCAGGTACAGCGGTAAACAGAGCGAGAAAAACAGCATAAGTGACAAATGATTTCATAGGCAAGTCCTTTCGATTTCACTCGCTTATCACACAACTTTCACATTCATCACAGAAATACGATTGACACATAAATTCAAATGATGTATAATTAGTATGTAAAGTTCAGGTAATACCGCACAGAGCCTGTGCAGTGCTGCCTTTAATAAGGAGTGTTTTTATTGAATTTATCAGATAAGAAAACCAACATTAAAAATTTATGCAGAGAGCTGGCAGATAATACCATTATCGACCCCGCCCTCTACCAGAAATATCACGTAAAAAGAGGCCTCCGCAAAAGCGACGGTACAGGCGTAGTTGCAGGTATCACAAATATATGCAACGTTCACGGCTATGTGCTCAACGAAGGCGAGGTTGAGGCTATCCCCGGACAGCTTATCTACCGCGGCTACAACATAAACGACCTTGTAAGCAACGTTGACGATGAAAACCGCTACGGCTTTGAGGAAACAGTATACCTCCTCCTTTTCGGCAGACTTCCCGATGAGGAAGAATTAAAGGATTTCAATACTCTCCTTGCTATTTCGAGAGATTTGCCCAACGGCTTTGTAGAGGATATGATACTTAAAGCACCCTCAAAGAACATTATGAACAAGCTTTCCCGTTCAGTCCTTGCACTTTACTCTTATGATGAGGACTGCGAGGTAAAGTCAATTGAAAACGAGATGAAAACAGCTATAAGCCTTATTGCAAAGCTGCCCGTTATTATGGCTTCTGCATATCAGGTAAAGCGCCGTGTTTTTGACAATCAGAGTATGATTATGCATCCTCTCAGATACGAGGAAAACACAGCCCAGACTATACTCTCACTTCTCCGCCCCGACAGACAGTATACCGAGGAGGAAGCCCTTCTCCTTGACCGTCTGCTTATGTTACAGGCTGAACACGGCGGCGGAAACAACTCCACATTTACCTGCCGAGTGCTTACATCATCGGGAACAGATCCATATTCCGCATATTCAGGAGCAATCTGCTCCCTTAAAGGCCCCCGTCACGGCGGCGCCAATATACAGGTAATAAATATGCTTGACAACTTCAAGGCAAACATAAAGAACTGGGAGGACGAAGGCGAGGTTGCCGATTATATGCGCCGTACCATAAGAAAAGAAACCAACGACAAGTCAGGACTTATCTACGGTATGGGACACGCAGTATACACAATCTCCGACCCTCGTGCAGTTATCCTTAAAGAGAGAGCATTTGAGCTTGCAAAGGGCAGAGAAATCGAAGCTGAATTCAGACTTCTTGAAACAATAGAGCGTCTTACTCCCGAAATTTTCAAGGAAATCAAGGGCAGTGACAAGACAATGTGTGCCAACGTTGATATGTATTCGGGACTTGTTTACCGTATGCTTGGCATTCCCGACGACCTTTTCACACCGCTCTTTGCCGTTGCAAGAATGGCAGGCTGGTCAGCGCACCGTATGGAGGAAGTGCTTACGGGCAACCGAATAATCCGTCCTGCATATAAGGCAATTGCCAAGGGTCGTGAATACGTAAAACTTGCAGACAGACACAATGGATAAGAGTAATGCCCTGAAAGCTTCGGCGGCTGCGGCTATGGCACTTACACTGACAGGCTGTACCTTCGGAACGAGTATCGACAATCTTCTTGCCCCTCCAAAGCTGAGCATAGAGCAGGAGCAGATATACACTGCCCTGACCGACGCGGCAGGGGAGTCAATCAGCCTGAAATATCCCAAGGCAGGAAAGTATCTTTCCGCCTTTATAGTGGAGGATATTGACGGCGACGGCGGAAACGAAGCTGTTGTTTTCTATGAAAAAACAGGACTTGCAGCACCCGAAAATACCCTGCGTATAAATATTCTTGACAGGGGCGGTGACGGCAAATGGCAGTCGGTGTACGATATCCCTGCGGAAGGTTCAGAAATAGAGCGTGTTATGATATCCCGGCTGGGAGAAAACAACCGTGAAAATCTGATAATCGGCAGCAGCCTTATCAATCGTTCTGAAAAAACAGCGTCCATATACAGCTACAGCGACGGTGTACTTGAAAGAACCTTTTCGGAATCCTATTCCTTTATTGATGTAACCGACCTTGACAGCGACGGAGAAAAGGAATTCCTCCTGCTGAAAGGCTCAACCAGCGATTCACCGGCGGCAGCGGAGGCATACAAGCTTGATACAAACGGCTTATATCACCGATACCGCGAAGAACTGAGCGGCGGCTTTACGGAATTCGACGCTGTAAGCTACGGAAGTCTTGAAAGCGGCGAAACAGCCCTGTATATCGACGCAGTTTCGGGCAACGGATATATACAGACTGATATTGTATATATGGACAACAAGGGACTGCAAAAAGCATTTGATACAGCGGAGCAATCGGCAGTAACGCAAAGACCGTCGGGATGCCGTTCCTTTGATATAGACGGCGACAGCTCACTGGAAATACCGGTGCAGAGAGTTGCTCCGGGCTATGAAAACGCTCCGGAGGGCGAGCTTATATGGCTCACTGACTGGATGTCCGTAGGTAAAGACGGAGGAAGTCAGCTGAAATACAATTCCTATTACAGTGTAGGTGACGGATATATATTCCTGTTCCCTGCAAAGTGGCATAATAAAGTCACGCTGAAACGTGACGCAATAAACGACGAAATAGTTATATGCGCCTATGAAAACGGTGAAATCGGCAGAGAGCTTATGAGAATATACTGTGCCGAGGACGCACCCTCTCGTGAGGACAGAATGGCTTCGGGATATATGCTTCTGCGTACAAAGGGCGAATCGGCATACCTTGCGTATCTGCCGCCCTACGATAAAACCGACAGTCTTTCAATCTCACAGTCAGAGGCGGCAATAGGCTTTAAATTCAACTAAGGGGAAATTATTATGAAACGTATATTGATTTGCGAGGACGAAGATACCATAAGAGAATTTGTGGTCATAAACCTTAAACGTGCAGGCTATGACGTTGTAGACGTAAACTGCGGCGAGGCTGCGCTTAAAACCTTTGAGCAGGAACACGGCAACTTTGACATTGTGCTTCTTGACATTATGATGCCCGGAATTGACGGCTTTACAGTATGCAAGAAGATAAGAGAAAAAAGCTCCACAATCGGCATTATTATGCTGACAGCAAGAACACAGGAAATGGACAAGGTAAGCGGACTTATGATAGGCGCTGACGACTACATAACAAAGCCATTTTCTCCCTCTGAGCTTACAGCAAGAGTTGACGCAATATATCGCCGCGTATGTATGAGCTTCATCAAGAATGAGCAGCACAGTCTTATTGAAAGCGGTCCATTTGTGCTTAACCTGAAAAGCCGCACAGTTACGAAAAACGGTGCGCCTATAGAGCTTACACAGGTTGAGTATCAGATACTGGAATATTTTATGAACAACAAGAATACTGCCCTTGACCGTGCAAGCATACTCAATCATATATGGGGCGAAAGCTATTACGGCGACGATAAAATCGTCGATGTAAATATAAGACGTATACGTATGAAAATCGAGGAAGAGCCGTCAAGTCCCAAGTATATTATAACTATCTGGGGTTACGGCTACAAGTGGAATGACGTTCAGTAATGGCAAGAAAAAGTATTACTAAACGCTGGATTGTCAATAACTTAGGAGTTATTGTCCTTGCCCTGATTGTCATTGAGCTTGTTGTAATATACGCTATACAGAGCTATTATTACAGCTCCGCAAAGCAGTATCTTGTATCGAAGATAAATGCGGTAACAAGCGTGCTGAGTATACATTCTCAGGACAGCTCCGCCAACTTTTCCGCAGAGGTGCGGAATATGCTGGAAACCTTCAATGAAAAGGACAAAATCGAGCTTATGGCGATAAACTCAAAGGGGCGCGTTGTGCTGACATCTTCGGGATTTTCCCCCGATGAGGACTACGTTATGCCAGACTATGAGGACGCTATGGAGCTTGGAGAGGGCAGCTATATAGGCAGACTTTCCTCTGAGGGCGAAAAGGTGCTTGCAGTATCTGTTCCTCTGTCCTCATTCAACAGCGAGTACAGTTCTGTGCGAATGGTCACATCGCTGACGGAAATTGACAATACAATTAAAGGGTATATTATCTTTGTAACCGCGGTATGTTCCGCCATAATCCTCATTATAATTGTAACGGGGCTTTATTTTGCCCGCTCTATCGTAAAGCCGATACGACAGATAAGCGGAATTACGCGAAAATTCGCTATGGGCGACTTTTCCGTGCGAATACAGAGCAATACCGATGATGAAATCGGCGAGCTTTGCACCGCCATAAATCATATGGCTGACGAATTATCCTCTGCGGAGGCTATGAAAAACGAGTTCATATCCTCTGTTTCCCACGAGCTGAGAACGCCTCTGACAGCTATAAAGGGCTGGGCAGAAACTCTTATGGTGGACGGCGGTGAAAATCCCGACACTATGAAAAAGGGCGTAGGCGTTATCGTGAACGAAACTGAGCGATTGCAGCAAATGGTTGAGGAGCTGCTTGACTTCTCCCGTATGCAGAACGGCCATTTCACCCTGCAAAACAGCAATATGGACATTCTTGCCGAGCTTGGCGACGCTGTATTGATGTACTCCGACAAGGCAAGGCGTGAGCAGATAAAAATTATCTATGACGAGCCTGAAATGCTGCCCGTTGTTTTCGGCGATAAAAACCGCATACGGCAGGTATTTATCAACGTTATTGACAATGCGTTGAAATATTCCAATTCAGGCGACACAGTTACTATCAAGGCAGATGTAAAGGACGGCAGAATAAGAGTATCCGTCAAGGATACAGGCTGCGGAATCAAAGAAAGTGACCTTGCAAAGGTTAAAACCAAGTTTTACAAGGCAAACCATACAAGGCGAGGTTCGGGCATCGGACTTGCGGTGGCTGATGAGATTATCGCTATGCACGGCGGCAAACTGGAAATATACAGCCCAGGCGAGGGCAAGGGTACTAAGGTAACAATAACATTGCCGGCAAAATCCTGAGCCATTAGCCTATAGCCAATAGCCTTTAGCTATTGTGGAGATTGGCAAAAAACTGAATTTCGTTCCAAAATTGCGGGCGGATAATATCCTCCCATACAAAAATTATGGTATAAAGCTAATAGCTTATGGCTTTTAATGGCTAATGGCTAATGGCTAATGGCTAAAGGCTAATAGCTAACGGCTTAAAAATAGGAGCAAAAAAATGAGTAAAAAAAGCAATTCACCAAGTGGTGAAAAATTCAAATCAAAAATAGGCGGACAGGCGCTTATTGAGGGCATTATGATGCTTGGTCCCGAAAAGGGAGCAATGGCTTGCCGACTTCCGGACGGTACAATTGACCTTGAAGTATGGGAAGAAAACAACGGCAAAAAAGCTCCCTGGTACAGAAAAACTCCCTTTATCCGAGGCTGCTTCAACTTTGTTTCATCTCTTGCCAAGGGATATAAGTACACTATGAAATCCGCTGAAAAACAGATGACAGAGGACGAAAAGGCTGAGGCTGAGAGAAAAGCCGCTGAAAAGGCAGGAAAAGCAGTAGAGAGCGATGATGAAAAACTTTCCTCTGAGGCTTTCGATATCGTTATGGTAATCGGTACAGTTATCGGTGTCGTTGTTGCAATGGGATTATTCTTCTTTATGCCGAAATTTCTTGTGGGACTTATCCCAAATATTGAAAATTCGGGTATTCTCCGTTCAATGCTGGAGGGTATCGTTAAAATTGCCCTGTTTGTCCTCTATATGTGGGCAGTAAGCCTTATGAATGATATCAAAAGGCAGTATATGTACCACGGCGCGGAGCATAAAACTATAGCTTGTCACGAGGCTGAGCTGCCCCTTACCGTTGAAAACATCCGCAAGCAGTCACGCTTTCACAAGCGCTGCGGCACAAGCTTTATATTCATAGTTCTCATTATCGGAATATTCGTTATGTGCTTCGTTCCAAAGGGACTTCTCTGGTGGCAGCGTTCACTTCTGAGCCTTGCTACACTCCCGTTAGTTGTTGGTATCTCCTACGAGTGCATACGTCTTGCAGGAAATCACGACAATCTTTTCACAAAAATACTTTCAGCTCCCGGACTTGCAATGCAGAGAATTACAACCCGTGAGCCTGACGACAGTATGATAGAAATTGCAATTGAGGCAATGAAACCTTGTATTCCTGCGGATAAATCGGAGGATATATGGTAAGACAGGATTTATACAGACATTGTATGTCTGTTATGGAGTCTGCTGATATACCCGACAGCGACTTTGATACCCTGTGCATTTTTCAGGATGTACTGAAAGATAAAATGCCCCTGCTTCTGCCATATATGAACGTAGAAGCTGAAAAAGAGGCAATTATACTTGAAATGGTTGAAAGGCGCATAAGCGGTATGCCATTGCAGTATATCCTCGGTGAATGGGAATTCTGGGGACTACCCATAAAAGTGGGGGAGGGCGTGCTGATACCCCGTCCCGACACGGAAACCCTTATTGAGGACATACTTGAAATAGTGAGAAAAACGGGTATGAAATCCCCGAAAATAGCCGATTTATGCAGCGGCAGCGGATGTATCGCTCTTGCACTGAAAAGCGAAATTCCCTCTGCTGAGGTCTATGCCGTGGAGCTTTCGGAAAAGGCTCTTGTATACCTGAAACAGAATGTTGAGCTTAATAAATCGGATATAAATATAATAAAGGGCGATGTACTTTCTCCGAAAACATCAGAAATGCTGACGGAGCTTGATATAATCGCAAGCAATCCACCCTACCTTACGGCACAGGATATGGCAGAATTGCAGATTGAAGTGCAGAAAGAGCCTGAAACTGCCCTTTTCGGCGGAAACGACGGTCTTGACTTCTACCGCGCAATGACGCCGTTATGGAGAAAATCCCTTAAAATCGGCGGATATCTCTGCTATGAATTTGGTATGGGGCAGGAAAAAGATATAGAAAGAATAATGAGAGAAAACAGATTTACAGATATAAAATTCAGCCGTGACGGCGGCGGTATAATCCGTACAGTCACAGCAAGGAAAACGGAGGTATAATATGGCTAAAAAGGAACTTAAAACAAAACCCACAGTTGTAAAGGTAACGGCAAAGGATGATAAAAAAGAGGCTCTTGCAAGTGCGTTAAAGCAGCTTGAAAAGAGATACGGAGCAGGTGCTGTTATGCGCCTTGGCGAAACAAAGGTGCTTAACGTTGACGCTATCCCCACAGGCTCTATGACTCTTGATATGGCGCTGGGTATAGGCGGTGTGCCGAGAGGACGTATTGTTGAGATTTACGGTCCTGAAAGCTCAGGTAAAACAACAGTTGCCCTTTCTGTTATCGCGCAGGCGCAGAAGCTTGACGGTGAAGTAGCCTTTATCGACGTTGAACACGCTCTTGACCCTTCATACGCAAAGGCTCTTGGCGTTAACATAGATAATCTTCTCGTATCACAGCCTGACAGCGGTGAGCAGGCCCTTGAAATTGCTGAGGCTCTTATCCGTTCAGGTGCAATTGATGTTATTGTTCTTGACTCAATTGCCGCTATGACTACCCGTGCAGAAATTGACGGCGAAATGGGCGACCTTCACGTAGGTCAGCTGGCAAGACTTATGTCACAGGCTATGAGAAAGCTTACTGCCGCTATTTCAAAATCAAACTGCGTTGCTATCTTCATTAACCAGATAAGAGAAAAAATCGGTGTTATGTACGGAAATCCTGAAACTACCCCGGGCGGACGCGCGCTGAAGTTCTATGCCTCTGTTCGTATCGAAGTCCGTAAGGGTGAGGTTATCAAGGACGGCGGTCAGATTGTCGGTGCAAGCACAAGATGTAAGGTAGTTAAAAATAAGGTTGCTCCTCCCTTTAAAGAGGCTGAGTTTGATATGATGTACGGCGAGGGTATATCCCGTACAGGTGAAGTCCTTGATATTGCTACTGAGCTTGAAATTATCAAGAAAGGCGGCTCCTGGTTCAGCTATGCTGACCGTAAATTAGGACAGGGACGTGATAACGTCAAGGAGCTGCTTAAAAATGACCCTGAGCTTATGGCTGAAATTGAGGCGCAGATTCTTGCACGTAAGGATGAGCTTATGGGCAAGGATGAAAAGAAAAAGGACAAGAGCAAGGCGGCTGAAATTGCGGCTGCTGTCAGCGGTGCTGCCTCCGAGGATGCTATTGATATACTTGACAGCATTGATGACGATTTCGAGGAATTTACCCCTGCTGAATAATGAAAATTACGTCACTTGCCCACTATAAGGGTAAAACCTTTGAGGTTGAAATTGACAATGAACGGAAGCTCTATCTCCATATTGATATTATAGCTGATTTTGGTATATCACAGGGTATGGAGATTGAGCGTACCGAGCTTAAAAAAATCATATACGCGTCTAATTTCCGCCGTGCATACGAGTATGCTCTGTATCGCCTTGACTACAGGGACTATTCGGCGCAGGAGATATATGAAAAGCTCCTTGAAACCTACAAAAACGAGGCTTTATGCCTTGAAGTAGTGAAAAAGCTTGCACGGGCGGGAATTATCAACGATGAGCGATATGCGGAAAAGCTTGCGAGAAAGCTTGTGGAGTCAAAAAAATACGGCTATCGCCGAGCTAAGCGTGAAATGATGCAGAAGGGCCTTACCGAGAGTACGGTATACAGCGCGTTGGAGCAATATGCAGATATCTTTGAGGAAAATATTGCTTTGCTTCTCCGCGGAAAATACAGCAGATATCTTACGGACAGCACGGATAGGAAATCCGTGGAAAAGGCGAAGAATGCCCTTGTGCGGTATGGCTACGGCTATGATGAGATAAACCGCGCTGTTGCGGAATATTTTGAATAAAAGGAAAAGGTGCAGAACAATGGCTATTAAGGTTGGAATGGTTTCACTGGGCTGTTCAAAGAATCTTGTGGATTCCGAGAGAATGCTCTATAAACTGAAACAAAACGGATATGAGCTTGTTACAGAGCCCGGATTGGCTGATATTGCGGTAGTCAATACCTGCGGCTTTATAAAAGCGGCAAAGGAAGAAGCTATCGAAACTATACTTGAACTGGCAGCTTTAAAGGCTGACGGTACGCTGAAAAAAATCGTTATAACAGGCTGTCTTACGGAGCGCTACAGGGAGGAAGCTGCGGAGCTTTTCCCCGAGGCTGACGCTGTTATCGGTATTGGCAACAATAAGGATATTGTGGATATCCTCAATGATGTTATGAACGGCGAAAGAGTTGTAAAATTCGGCTCAAAGCTTGACGCTGAAATGACAGGGGACAGAATTATTTCTACTCTCCCGTTCTTCACGTATCTGAAAATAGCAGAGGGTTGCTCAAACTGCTGTACATATTGCGCTATCCCTATGATTCGCGGAAAATACAGAAGCGTTCCTATGGAGGACGTACTCGCTGAGGCGAAAAAGCTGGCTGAAAACGGAATAACTGAACTTGTTGTGATTGCTCAGGACACTTCACGCTATGGCGAGGATTTATACGGCGAATCAAAGCTTCCCGAGCTTCTGAGAGAGCTTTGCAAAATCGAGGGGCTTAAATGGATTCGTACACTTTATTGCTACCCTGAGCGTATAACAGATGAGCTTCTGGACACAATAGCCTCTGAGGAAAAGCTTGTGAAATATTTGGAAATTCCCATTCAGCACTGTGACGGGGATATACTCTCCGCTATGAACAGGTGGGGAGATGAGGAAAAACTGGAGGCACTCTTTGCACATATCCGCAGTAAAATTCCGAATGTTATACTCCGTACAACGCTTATAACAGGCTTCCCCGGCGAAACTGAGGAGCAGTTCAATGCTCTTGCTGAATTTGTTGACCGTGTAGGCTTCGACAGACTTGGCTGCTTCCCTTACTCCCCTGAGGAAGGTACAAAGGCGGCAGGCTTTGATAATCAGGTTGATGAGGACGTTGCGGCTCACCGTGCTGATATCATTATGGAACAGCAGCTTGAAAGAAGCTATGACAACAACAAAAAGCTTATGGACGCTGAGCTTGAAGCCGTTGTGGAGGGATATGACCGTTTCGGAGAGTGCTTCTTCGGACGTACTGCCCTTGACGCTCCCGATATTGACGGAAAGGTATTCTTCACATCGGAAAATTCCCTCAGAATAGGTGATTATGTAAAAATCAAGATTACAGATACCCTTGATTATGACCTGATAGGAGAAGTGATTGAATGAATCTGCCAAACAAATTAACACTGCTGAGAGTTATTCTTATTCCATTTTTCCTCTTGTTCATCTACATTGACATACCATTCAATTTCCTTTTTGCACTTATAATATTTGCTGCTGCATCAATTACCGATGCACTTGACGGAAAAATTGCAAGAGCAAGAAATCTTGTGACAAACTTTGGAAAATTTCTCGATCCGCTTGCTGATAAAGTTCTTGTTATTTCGGCTCTGACGGTGTTTGTGGAGCTTGACGAGGTGCATATGGGAGCTATTCCCCTTATTATCATAAGCGCAAGAGAGTTTATGGTATCGGGACTGCGCCTTCTTGCCGCTGACAGCGGAATTGTCGTTGCGGCAGGTATATGGGGCAAGCTTAAAACCGCTTTTACTATGGTGACTATAGTTGCGGCTCTGCTGTGGCTCAGTATTTGCTACGATTTCAGTTTCGGTATATCCGAAACTGTTGTAAATGCAGTGGATTGCTGGGTTATTCCTGCCCTTATATGGATTTCCACAGCTCTTACTGTAATTTCGGGAGCTGTTTATCTGAAAGGCTACTGGCATCTTATTGACTCTGATAAATAGGAGGAAAGAGTATGAAATACTGTGCTGCACAGGTGAAATATCTTACAGCTATACAGGAACTTTCGGCGGAGTCCGAGGAGGTAAAAAGCGTGGATATTGCCCGTCATCTTGGAGTTTCACGCTCCAGTGTAAGCAAAACTCTCCGCTGTCTTGCCAATTCGGGGCTTGTCTATGAGGATTATGCCATAAGCGTTGTGCTTACTCCTGAGGGTGTTGATGCGGTAAGGGATATTTTCCGCAATTTCAACGAAACTTACATCTTTTTCCGCCGTTTTCTCAAATTAAGCCACGAGGAATCTCATAATCAGGCGCTTACCTTTGTAACTACCTTCCCTGAGGAAACCTGCGACAGGCTTCGCAAGGTTATCAGAAAGAACGTTAAAAAGAATACTTAACAAAACAGGGAGCGTATTTGCTCCCTGTTGGTTTATACATATGTTTTATTCTGCTATTCCCGCCAACTTTTTCTGTATTGCAATAGCATCATCGGGTGTTAAGCCGTCGCCTGCATAGTCAGCGTTGAATTGACCTAAGTCGGATAATGAGTATTTATCGGGGTTACCGATTGCTTGGAAGATTGAGGCTGCATCTGCCATTGATTGAATGTTATCGCAGTTTGCATCGCCGTTGAGGTAGTTGTCAAGATTGATGTTAGAGAAAGAGCCTTCTGCTGCAATCGCTGGACTTATACCGTTTGGGGAAATTCCTGTTGTTTCATAAATTTCAAGTGCAAGGTCAAGATGAGCTGTCAGAGAATCATTATCTTTCAGCTTTATTGTAACATTTCTTGCATTTTCAATTAAATCTGTTATGTTATTGTTTTGGTCTACGTAATAAAATTCAGCTTCAGGAAAATTCTCCTGAACATAGGTGATAACCTTTTGTGTTATATCTCCAACAGCAAGAATATCAGCATATGTTGTAACATAATCGTTGTAAACATCTGTGAAATAAACGCGGTCTGTCTGATATTCCATATCGTATAAAGTATCATATAATTTTAGAAACTCAATAATTTCCTTTATGTTATAATCTCCGCGGTTAGAGAGATGAAGCTCTTCTCCGAAATTGTTGAGGGAAATGTTTTCTCCGAATTTCTCCTTGAGCTGTTTATTGATTTCACTGATATAAGCGTTATATTCAACCCACAGCTCCTTATTATTTTCAGCCTTTGAATCTGGATATAAAGTACTCTTGCAACAAATTATGCTATCAAGAGGATTAACAATCACCAGATGATTTCCCTTTGGTGATATATAGCACTCTGAATCGTCATCAAGCCAGCTTTCATATATTGGATAATATTTTTCATCAAGAGCATTTCCGTCATATGTTTTTTCAAGAAAAGCAGGATTATCTCTGTTGCCCCATTGAAAAATTGCATTTGTACTCATAGCCGATACAGCTGAAATTGCTGTTATTACGGATAAGGCAAGTGAAATTAATCTTTTTTTCATAGTGATGACCTCCTTGATATTTATTCTATCCCTGCAAGCTTTTTCTGTATTGCAATAGCATCATCTGGTGTTAAGCCGTCGCCTGCATAGTCAGCGTTGAATTGACCTAAGTCGGATAATGAGTATTTATCGGGGTTGCCGATTGCTTGGAAGATTGAGGCTGCATCTGCCATTGATTGAACGTTATCGCAGTTTGCGTCGCCGTTGAGGTAGTTGGTGAGATCAAAGGTTGTGCCTGTTGATTCTGGTGGTGTAGTTGGTGAAAATCCCAAAGGACAAATACCAGTAGCTTCAAAAATTTCGTTTGCTAATTGAAAATGCTCTAATGGTGCAAGTTCTTTATTCGGAACAATATGAATCATACTCTGACTCATTAAATCCCCTCGTGAATCTGTATCACCTTCCGAATATACAACTACCTCTGCATCTATATTATTGCTTTCAACATATTCTTTTAATATATCCTCATCCATTATCACATTATAGTTTTCATCATAATGACCAAGTGCATAACCTGTCATATGGTTAAAATGCGCAGACGAATAAGACAGCTGATTATACATATATTCAAAGCTATTTGTTTTTTCGCCTATAGCTTCACGGATTTTTTTGGCTGTATCTACTTCAATTTCAGAAGAATAAATTGTGCAGTTATACAAGCCGTTTTTTGGTTGTTTAGAGTGTGTTAACTGCAGATTTTCATCAATTTCAGCAATTATGCCTTCAAGCTCTGTAATGGCTGAAATATCAGTAAATGTAAATTTTATACTGTCTTTCATAGGAACCACATCATAAAAAGTTACGTATGAATCCCTATAGTCCATATATAACGCAATTGTATCATTATTTGTGCGTATCCATTTACAGCCTTCAAGTTTTATATAATCAGCAAATCTTTCTTCATCGAATAATTGGTTGGGAATTGCTCCTGCATTGAGAGATGATACGGCAGAAACTGCCGTGATTGCGGATAGAGCAAGTGAAATTATACGTTTTTTCATAGTGATATCCTCCTTGAATTTTATTCTATCCCTGCAAGCTTTTTCTGTATTGCTATTGCATCATCGGGTGTTAAGCCGTCGCCTGCATAGTCTGCGTTGAATTGACCTAAGTCGGATAATGAGTATTTATCGGGGTTACCGATTGCTTGGAAGATTGAGGCTGCATCTGCCATTGATTGAACGTTATCGCAGTTTGCATCGCCGTTGAGGTATTTGGTGAGGTCGATATTTAAGCCCGAAAGCGAAGGAGCAGCACTTTCCGGTGAAACGCCAAAAGGTTTGTATCCTGTAGCTTCATAAATTTCTTTGGCAAGCTCAATATGCTCAGCTTCTGTGACCTCTTTTTTAGGAATAAGATACATCATTCCTTTTTGAAGGTTAATTCCATTATATTCAGTATAGTCCTCAGGCTCAATAAGTTGAAATTCATCTGCGTGAGCAGCGGCGTATTCGCGCAGTTTGTCTGAATCATCATAATATGCAGGTTTATCTGCTTCATAATCATAATACCATTTATTCTTAGAATAAGAAGTTACATAGTAACAAATTATAGTTCTATAATAATGCCAGTTGCAAGAATAATTGAATTCTGATGCTTTATCTCCTACTTGTTCTCTGATTTTTTTTGCAGTTTCAGGTGATATTATGGCTGCACTAACAGCAAATTGGTGCTTATTATCCAAATGGGTTAATTCATATGAATTTATAAACAGCTTTTCATCAACAGCCTGTATCTTCTCTTTGATTTCATCAAGGTTTTCATCTGCGTCAACTGTGATGTATAAATAATCCCTATTTCTGTAAACTTCATAAAAATATGTTGATTGATTTTCATTTGGAACATAATACATATATTGGGTTTTTTCCCAAGAATCGCCAAAACCTAACCACTCATAGCCTTCAAGCTTAACACAGTCTTTGAATGTTTCTTCTAATGTTGCCTCATTAACTGTTCCCCAGTAATACAGCGCATTTGAACTCATTGCCGATACTGCTGAAATTGCTGTTACTGCGGATAGAGCAAGTGAAATTATACGTTTTTTCATAGTGATGACCTCCTTAAAAACTAATCAAAATCCTATGCTTTTACGAATGAATATATTATCCCTTATACTAATTATACCCCTCGTATATATATTTATCAATTCGCATATTGCCCTAAATTTCGCCTTGACTTTCGGTATATTGCTGAATAATCAACTTATGAATATTATCGTTGTATGAGTTTATTTTCTTTCATATATTATACAACTTTCACACCTCAAATCTCGCAGTAAAAAGAAAAGTTTTTTTGAAAAGTTGTAAGCAAAAACTAACAACAATGCAGTTTCCGCAAGTAAACATTCCCACTATTTTCTTTTATTTCTGTTATAATATATATTGTGATAAAAAAGACAATCTTTGAGATATCTGCGAAATAACAGGGGAGGTGCTGTGTGAAAACTGTTGAAATATTCTCCGATGGTGCTTGCAGCGGTAATCCCGGTCCTGGGGGCTATGGTACTATTCTACGCTTTGGCACTGTGGAAAAAGAGCTGTCAGGCGGCGAAAATCATACTACCAATAACCGTATGGAGCTTATGGGCGTTATTGCAGGTTTGTCCGCCCTTAAAGAACCGTGCAAAGTAATACTCACCACCGACAGCAAATACGTCTGCGACAGTATAACCAAAGGCTGGGTTTTCAGCTGGCAAAAAAAAGGCTGGAAAAAAGCCGATGGCAAGCCTGCTCTCAATGTTGACTTGTGGGAACAGCTTCTGCCACTACTTGCACGTCACGATGTAACCTTCAACTGGGTAAAGGGACACGCAGGTCATCCCGAAAATGAACGCTGTGACCGCCTTGCTGTGGCACAGAGAGATATACATTCTTAAAAGAGGTTAAATATGGAAAGAAGATTTATTTATGCCGATAACGCGGCAACTACAGCTGTTTCCGATGAGGTTCTTGCGGCTATGATGCCCCACTTCCAGACAGCTTTCGGAAACGCTTCAAGTATTTATGAAATGGGACGAAATGCACAGCGAGATATCGAGCTTGCACGAGAAAAGGTGGCAAAGGCTATCGGCGCAGATCCGATTGAAATTATTTTTACAAGCTGCGGTTCAGAGTCCGATAACTGGGCAATAAAAGGTACAGCTGAGCAGATGGCGAAAAAGGGCAAAAAGCATATTATCACATCTGTAATCGAGCATCACGCTGTTCTGCATACAACAGAATATCTTGAAAAACAGGGCTTCGAGGTAACATATATCCCTGTTGACGACAAGGGACTTATCAATCCTGAGGATATCCGCAAGGCTATCCGTGAGGATACAGCTCTTGTTACAATTATGTACGCTAACAACGAAATAGGCACAATTCAGCCTATTGATGAAATTGCTGCCATCTGCAAGGAAAATAATGTGCTTTTCCACACAGATGCGGTACAGGCTGTTGGTCACGTTGAAATTGACGTTCACAAGCAGGGCATTGATATGCTTTCACTGTCGGGACATAAAATTCACGCGCAGAAGGGCATTGGCGCACTTTATATCAGAAAGGGCGTAGTTCTCCCAAATCTTATCCACGGCGGCGGTCAGGAGAGAAGAAAGCGCGCAGGTACGGAGAATGTTCCTGCTATTGTTGGTCTTGGTGCTGCTATGGAAATCGCCTGCAGCAATATCAATGAAAAGGCTGCTATTGTCACCGAAAAGAGAAACCGTATTATCGACGGACTGCTCACAATTCCCTATACACGTCTTAATGGTGACAGAGAAAAGCGTTTGCCTGGTAATATAAATATATCTTTTGAGGGCATTGAGGGTGAATCCCTCCTGCTTATGCTCGATATGTTCGGCATCTGCGCTTCATCAGGTTCTGCCTGCACATCCGGCTCTCTTGACCCCTCACACGTACTTCTTTCAATCGGCTTGAAGCACGAAATTGCTCACGGTTCACTCCGTCTTTCCATTGAGGAAAACCTCACTGACGAGGACGTTGATTATATCCTTGAAACAGTACCCGTTGTTGCGGAAAGACTTCGTGCAATGTCCCCTGTATGGGAAAAGATGATGAAGGGTGAATTCTACGAATAATAGGCAATAATGAAAAGGAGAAGATAAATTATGATGTACAGTGAAAAGGTTATGGACCATTTTGCAAATCCCAGAAATGTGGGAGAAATTGAGAATGCTGACGGTATCGGCGAAATCGGCAACGCTAAGTGCGGCGATATTATGAAGATGTATCTGAAAATCGACAACGGCACAATTACAGACGCAAAGTTCAAGACTTTCGGTTGCGGTGCGGCAATTGCTACATCTTCAATGGCAACTGAGCTTATCAAGGGCAAGACTATTGACGAGGCTTTAAAGCTTACAAATGACGCTGTTGTAGAGGCTCTTGACGGACTTCCTGCTGTTAAGGTGCATTGTTCAGTTCTGGCTGAACAGGCTGTTCGTTCAGCACTTTCTGATTACTATACAAGACAGGGAATTGATCCCCTGCCTATCGTGGGCGAAATTCATATGCCTGAGGAATAATAATTAAAGGGAGCGATTTCGCTCCCTTTTGTTTTATATTTATGTTTCTATTCTGTTATGCCTGCAAGCCTTTTCTGTATTGCAATAGCATCATCGGGGGTCAAGCCGTCGTTTGCAAAATCGGCGTTGAACGCACCTAAGTCGGATAATGAGTATTTATCGGGGTTGCCGATTGCCTGGAAGATTGAGGCTGCATCTGCCATTGATTGAATGTTATCGCAGTTTGCATCGCCGTTGAGGTAGTTGGTGAGGTCAAGGGTTGAGCTGATAGGCGCACTTGCACTTTCATGACTATAAAAGAAGGGAGATAAGCCAGTTTCTTCATATATATCTTTGGCAAGTTCAAGATGTTCCATAGTGGTAAGTTCTTTTTTCGGTATAAGATAATATGTACCTGTCCAAGGCTCAAATCCACGATGATCTTCTTTGGACGGATAGAAGTATTCAAATTCCACCTCATCACTATGTTTTTCAGCATATTCCGTAAGTATTTCTTCATTAGATTCGTGTATAACTTCTCTATATCCGTCTTTTTCTATTATATCTACTACTCTGTTATCATCATACCCTGTTATATAATCGAACTGTAAATTGTCATATCTGTATGAATTAAAATTATAATCAGTTTTTATAGCTTTATCTCCGACTATTTCACAAATTTCCTTTACCGTTTCAATAGGAAATTCTTCACTTAAAACTTTAATATAAGATGTGTCTGATGTTGCATAAGTTTTTACCACTTCAAAACCTTCATCAAGTGCTTTTATCTGTTTTTCTATTTCGGAAGTATCTATGTCTTTTCCCACTTCAATCCATATGGAATCATCTGTTTTCAAAAGCACATATATTACAATCCTTGAATTTGGTTCAATAGTTGAATTTAAATTATATGTATACATATACAAATTCGGATATTCTGACTTTGCAAGATTAAAACATTCGTATTCCTTAGCGTCAAGCTTGATACATTTCTTGAATTTTTCTTCTATTTCTTCTTCAACGAGCGTTCCCCACCCAAATAAAGCGTTTGTGTTCATTGCAGTTACTGCTGAAATTGCAGTTACTGCCGAAAGGACAGTCGATATTATTCTTTTTTTCATAATATATCGCTCCTTAATTCAAGTTAGTGTTTGCACAGTAAAATCTGAGTTGGTCTGCGGTTATACGGCGAGCAACAGCATATTTATCTATTGCCCAGTCATATTTATAATAGCCATCCAAATGTATTCCAACCATTGTTTTACAGCTATAATTCACTCCATTAATTTCATATGTTTCATCAATGTATACTGGTCCGCCACTATCTCCATTATATGTTATTGCATAGTGACACATTATATTAGGATTTGCACTACCATTTAGAATATTGTTCGTGCCATGAATACTTCCCTCCGAAACGTATCTGGCATCTTCCGACATATTACCTGGAAAACCTGATACTTTAACGCTATATTCACCAGTTGTGTCTGTTACAAAAGAATCAAGTGCCAAACCTATTTCAAACATACCATATTGACTTAAATTCTCATCAACATAAATCAAAGCGTAATCATAAATATTACTACCATCACCAATTGTATACATCTTAGGGAGGTGAATATAGCTTGGTGTAATTGTGTTTAATACTTGGCTTTGTTCACCTATTACTTGTATAGCTATATCATAATATCCTTCTAATGCATCATATAAATTATGAGCAGCTGTTGCTATTATATGATTGCCTATAATTGTACCAGTACCTATTAAATAACCCTGTGAATCTGTTATTTTAACAACAGCTGTTTCGTTCGGGTCGGTAACCATAGGCGTAGACCACTCGACAGAAGCAGTTGAAGCTACATCATCCCCATTAGTGTTAAGTGTATATTCAGTAACAGCACCTGTTGAACAGTTTCTTTTCAGGTATGTTACACTGTTATAGATACTTGCAATATCAGCTACAGGCGGTGTTAAGTCATTGAAATTAGCAACACTTGCAGAAGATGCAGATGAACCATAACGGTAATAATCAAATATTGTAGCAGCATCAGCAAACGATACAACCCCATTATTTGTTACATCGTATTTATCATAGCTAAGCGGCTTGTAACCGTCTAATAACATAGTCAAAACTGTGTAATCTGCCATACTAACGTTACCGTCACCATTTACATCATATGGGTGAAGTGTTGCTGCTGCAAGAACAGGTATTGTAACTGTTAAAGAAACCAGTGCCGCTGCAATAGAAGCGATTATCTTTTTAAATTCAGTCATATTAAAAACTCCTTTCGATTAACCGTAATTTCTATTTGTGAAAATAATCAATCCATTGGTATCACCTTTCCAGTAAATAGGCAAACTTTTCCTTATGCTCATTGTACCACAAGTATATATATTTGTCAATCCGCATAATACCCTAAATTCTGCCTTAACTTTCGGTATATTGCTGAATAATCAACTTATGAATATTATCGTTGTATGAGTTTATTTTCCCTTCATATATAACACAACTGACGCATACCAAATAACGCAGTAAAAACTTCCAAAAACAAATATTTTTATATTTCAACCAATTCAAGTCTTTGTCTTGTTATTTTAAACAAAATACTCACGCGAAATCCCGCAATTTTTGTATTGACAAACGCGAAATAATATGTTATACTATAATTAAAGAAAACACTTTAGAACATAAAAGCTTAAAAGCGTAAAAGCTTTAAAGCGGTGAAAGGATTGTGTGTTGTAATGAAAGATGTATCAAAACTTATGGATTACAGAGCCGATATCAAGGTTCTTGACGCTACTCTCCGTGACGGCGGTCTTGTAAATGAGTTCCGTTTCTCCGATGAATTTGTAAAAGCTCTTTATCTCGCTAATATCCGCGCAGGCGTTGATTATATGGAATTTGGCTATAAGGGCGATAAGTCAATGTTTGACGTGGATAAATTTGGCCCCCTTAAATTCTGTGATGATGACTACATCCGTTCTATTGTAGGCGATAATAATACTGACCTTAAAATCGGCATTATGGCTGACGTTGGCAGATGCAACTACAAGGAGGATATTCACGACGCTTCCGAAAGTCCTGTTGACCTTATCCGCGTTGCTACATACCTCCACCAGATACCAACAGCAGTTAGTATGATTGAGGATGCTAAAAATAAGGGCTATGAGGTGTGCTGCAACATTATGGCTATTTCTAATGCCCGTGAGTCCGATATTGCGGCGGCTCTTGATATTCTGGGAAAATCCCCTGTTGATGTGCTTTATATCGTTGACAGTTTCGGCTCGCTTTACCCTGAGCAGGTTGTGCGTACTATCAATATTTACAAGGAATACGCTGAAAAATACAATAAAAAGCTGGGTATTCACGCTCATAACAATCAGCAGCTTGCTTTTGCCAATACAATTGAGGCTGTAGGCGACGGTGTAGACTGGCTTGACGCTACCTATGCCGCTATGGGCAGAGGTGCAGGAAACTGTGCTATGGAGCTTCTTCTGGGCTTCCTGAAAAATCCCAAGTATAACGTATACCCTGCAATTCAGTTCATTGAGAAATATATGCCTGCTATCCGTGAGGCAGGGGCTGTATGGGGCTATGATTTCCAGTATATGATGACAGGTCTGCTCAATCAGCATCCTCGTACTGCTATTGAATTCACAAAGGAGAAAAGAACTGATTATTCTGAGTTTTACAAGGAAATCCTTGCACAGGAATAATTTTAAAGGGAGCGAAATCGCTCCCTTTTGGTTTATATTTATGTTTCTATTCTGTTATGCCTGCAAGCTTTTTCTGAATTGCAATAGCATCATCGGGGGTTAAGCCGTCGTTTGCGAAATCGGCATTGAATTGACCTAAGTAGGATAATGAGTATTTATCGGGGTTGCCGATTGCCTGGAATATTGAGGCTGCATCTGCCATTGATACTATATCATCACAATTGGCGTCACCTCTGTTCTGTGCCACTTCATATCCTGCCCCTCGACTCTTAAACTGTGAACCTAAATTTTCACAGATTTCTATTCCATATAAATTATTACCGTAAATTTCTGAAAAATGATTAGATGATAAATCAAGTCTTACATAAGTCTCAAAATCGGCTATAACTTCAATTGGAACGTGTAATCTGTATTCATTTATATCTTTGGAAATAATAGAGCCGTCTCCCAGCTCAACTATCCGTTTGCCGTTATATCCCTCTAATTCCCAGTTTGCAGGATAACCTAAGTCCGCTGGTGAAAAATCAACAGTTTCAATATACTTTTGCGGCGAAAAACATAGATATGGTTTAGCTTCTCCTGAAATGAATTTTTCATACGAAGCATATTTTACACTTGACCAACCGCTTCCTCCATAATTTGAGGGAGGTGTATTGAGATATTTTTCAAACTTTACTGCATCATCAACTGTTTCATCTCCGAAATAATACTCCGACAACTTGAAATATTCAGAAATTTCTTCATCTGTCATATTCAAATAATCATTAAATGTAAATTTGCTGATATCCTCGCTATTATTACGTTCAGCTGAATTGGCAACGGTTGCGTTGCTAACTGTAAATACTGAACAACACGCAAGTAATATTATTGTTTTTTTCATAGTGACGACCTCCTTTAAAATAAGTTGGAAATTTATTCTTTACGATTGATTATACTACTTCTTATACTAATTATCCCCCCTGTATATATATTTGTCAATCCGCATAATACCCTAAATTCTGCCTTGACTTTCGGTATATTGCTGAATAATCAACTTATGAATATTATCGTTGCACGTATCATTTCCTTTTCATATATTATACAACTTTTATCACTCAAATCTCGCAGTAAAAACTTCCAATAATACATATTTTTTTATTTTAATCAAAAAGCACCGCGGATAATCCACGGCGCTTCTGCTATGTCTATTAAAAATTCAGCTTATCCTTGAGCTTATCAAAGAAGCTCTGACGTTTTGCATAATTTTTCTCTGTAAGTGACTCCTCAAATGCTTTCAGAAGGTCTTTCTGTTTCTTATTGAGGTTTTTCGGTACTTCAACAAATATCTTTACATACTGATTTCCGCGGTCTGGTCTGTTGATGCGTTTTACGCCCTTGCCTTTAAGGCTGAATACAGTGCCGTTCTGCGTTCCAGCTGATATATTGAATTTAACATCGCCGTCAATTGTGGGAACGGTAATTTCCGCACCAAGAACAGCGTCCATATAAGTAACAGGAATTTCGCAGGAGATATCTGCGCCGTCGCGGTTGAAAAGAGGATGACTCTTTACAGATACGTTAAGGAGAAGATCGCCTGAAGGGCCGTTGTTTATGCCGCAATCGCCCTGTCCGTTAAGACGGATTGTCTGTCCGTTGTCGATACCGGCAGGAATATCCACGTTGACAATCTTCTGTACACGAGTTCTGCCCACTCCGCGGCACTTTGTACAGGGATTCTTGACGATTTTACCCTTGCCGCTACAGTGAGGACATACCTTTGTAGAGGAAATTGCTCCGAAAGGTGTGCGCTGTGTTGTCTTTACAGAGCCTCTGCCGTGACAATCAGGGCATACCTCTGCGGATGTGCCGGCATCAGCGCCTGTACCCTTACAAGACTCGCAGACAGCCATACGGAATGTTTTGATTTCCTGCTTTTTGCCGTGGCAGGCATCCATAAAGCTGATATGAACGGATTCCTGTATATCTGCACCTCGGCGTGGGGCATTGGGGTTTGAACCGCCTCTTGTATTGCCGCCGAAACCACCGCCAAAGCTGCCGAACATACTTTCAAGGATGTCGCCGATATCGCCGAAGCCTCCCATTCCGCCCATACCGTCGAAGCCGCCGCCACCGCCGTAGCTGGGGTCAACTCCTGCGTGACCGAACTGGTCATAGCGTGAACGCTTTTCGGGATCGGAAAGTACCTCGTTAGCCTCGTTTACCTCTTGGAATTTTTCAACATAAGAGGGATCGTCGGGGTGCAGGTCGGGGTGACATTCCCTTGCCTTTTTTCTGTAAGCTTTTTTTATCTCGTCCTCGGTAGCACCTTTCTGGATGCCAAGGACTTCATAATAATCTCTTTTTTCAGCCATATTTTCTCTCCCATATAATGCACGTACAGGGCGAAAGGAAATTTCGCCCTGAAACGGTTATTTAATTAAACCTCTGTGAAGTCAGCGTCAACTACGCCGTCATCGCTGGGGGAAGCTGCCTCGCCGCCCATATTAGCGAACTGTGAGGGATCAATGCCCTGACCGTCGGGATTTGCCTGCTGGTAAATCTTTGCGGAGAGGTCGTAGAATGCCTTCTGGAGGTCATCCTTCTGTCTCTTGATTTCCTCTGTGTTGTTAGCCTCGCAAGCTGCCTTGAGGGATGCTGCCTTCTGCTCGATATTTGCCTTTTCGTCAGCAGATACCTTATCGCCGAAATCAGCAAGAGCCTTTTCGCACTGGAATACGAGGTTTTCAGCCTCATTCTTTGTATCAACTTCTTCACGGCGCTTCTTGTCCTCAGCAGCATACTGCTCAGCTTCCTTAACAGCGCGGTCGATATCGTCCTTGGACATATTTGTGGAAGAAGTAATTGTGATATTCTGCTCCTTGCCTGTGCCGAGATCCTTAGCGGATACGTGAACGATACCGTTCTGGTCGATATCAAATGTTACCTCAATCTGGGGGATTCCTCTTGGAGCAGGAGCAATACCGTCAAGACGGAATGTGCCGAGCTGCTTGTTATCCTTAGCGAATTCACGCTCACCCTGGAGTACGTTGATATCAACTGCGGGCTGATTGTCAGCATATGTGGAGAATACCTGTGATTTCTTTGTAGGAATTGTTGTGTTTCTCTCAATCATTCTTGTGCATACGCCGCCTGCTGTCTCGATACCGAGAGAAAGGGGAGTAACGTCAAGGAGAAGGAGTCCGTTCTTAACGTCGCCGCCGAGAACGCCGCCCTGATATGCAGCACCGAGAGCTACGCACTCATCGGGGTTGATTCCCTTGAAGGGCTCCTTGCCGATAAGCTTCTTAACAGCTTCCTGAACAGCAGGAATTCTTGAAGAACCGCCGACCATAAGAACCTTGTTGATTTCAGAGATTGAAAGTCCGCTGTCGGAGAGAGCCTGGCGAACAGGTCCCATTGTAGCCTCTACGAGGTCAGCTGTAAGCTCGTTGAACTTAGCCTGTGTGAGAGTAAGGTCAAGGTGCTTAGGAACGCCTGTAGCGTCAACAGTGATGAAAGGAATGTTAATATTTGTAGTAGTTGTTGAAGAAAGCTCAATCTTAGCCTTCTCAGCTGCGTCCTTAAGACGCTGATAAGCCATTTTGTCCTGTGAGAGGTCAACTCCGTCGGACTTCTTGAACTCGTCAACGATCCAGTTGATTATGCGCTGGTCGAAGTCGTCACCGCCAAGACGATTGTTACCTGCTGTAGCAAGTACCTGCTGAACATCTTCGCCCATTTCGATAATGGAAACGTCGAATGTACCGCCGCCAAGGTCGTATACCATAACTGTCTGTTCTTCTTCCTTGTCGATACCGTAGGAAAGAGCAGCAGCTGTAGGCTCGTTGATGATACGCTTAACTGTAAGACCTGCGATCTGACCTGCGTCCTTTGTAGCCTGTCTCTGAGCGTCTGTAAAGTAAGCAGGAACAGTAATAACAGCCTCTGTAACTGTTTCGCCCAGGTAAGCCTCTGCGTCAGCCTTGAGCTTCTGGAGAGTCATAGCTGAGATTTCCTGAGGAGTATAGCTCTTACCGTCGATAGTAACTTTATAATTTGTACCCATATGTCTCTTGATAGAAGAAACTGTTCTGTCGTGGTTGGTGATAGCCTGTCTTTTAGCCACCTGACCAACAAGACGCTCGCCGTTGTTTGTGAAAGCAACAACAGAAGGAGTAGTTCTTGCACCCTCGCTGTTGGGGATAACTACAGCGTTACCACCCTCAACAACAGCTACGCAAGAGTTAGTTGTACCAAGATCAATACCAATAATTTTTCCCATAATAATAACCTCCGAATAATAATTAAAAATTGTGAATTAAGAATTAAGAATTAATTCTTACTCGTCTTTAAAGATTTTTTTGCGGACACGGCACGCCGTGTCCCTACAAATTATCGTTAGCAATATAATTTCAGTTTACAAAAAGCTAATAGCTAATGGCTAAAGGCTCAATCCTTCGCAACTGCAACCATAGCAGGACGGATAAGCTTATCGCCCATCATATAGCCTTTCTGGAATACTGCACATACGTGATTGTCGGCGTAGTCGGTATCAGGCAGCTGCTGTATTGCGTTGTGGAAATTAGGGTCGAATTCAGCTCCGAGAGCTTCAATCTCGGTAACGTTCATCTTAGCCATAAATTCCTTTAACTGATTGAATATCATCACCATACCGTTCTTGAAATTTTCATCGGAACATTCAAATTCCAGTGAACGCTCATAGCTGTCAACAACGGGCAGGAGATTTTCGATACATTTAGCGGAAGCATTAGCGTATGTATCGGACTTTTCGCGGGCGGTACGCTTACGGTAGTTGTCGTACTCAGCAAAAAGGCGGACATACTTCTCATTTGCCTCCTCAAGCTTTTCTTCAAGGTCGGCGATCTGTGCGGCTACATCGTTGTATTCGCTTACAGCGTCGTCCTCGTCAGTAGTTTCCTCAGGTATTTCCTGAGCTGCTGTTTCCTCGTCAGCTTCGGTATTTTCGAGAATTTCTTCTTCTATATTAATCTGTTCAGTCATTGCTGCTCCTTTCCGCAGAGCCGTCTACTATAACGGTATCCGCTTCTGTATTATCATCCTCCGACATAAGAGCAGTAATCTTATGGGTGAGGTAATCAATATAAGGTATAATTTTCTTGTAGTCCACACGCATAGGGCCTATAACTCCGAGAGAGCCTGCTTCCTTGCCTTTTTTGCGGTATTTCGACACAATCATACTTGAATTACCGATTGCAAAATTGCCGTCGCCGCCGAATTTAACCTGTATACCGCTGAATGAGTCCTCCAGAAAATCGGTAAGCTTATTTTTGTGCTGTATAAAGCGGACCACTTCCATTTTATCAAGTTCATCACAGGAGAGAAGCTTTTCACTTCCGCTTACAGTAAGCTGCTGCTGCTTCAAATCCTCTGAAAGCTCGCATATGCCCTTTACAAGGGGTGAAAGGCTTATCATATACGCTGAAACGGCGGCAATCATTTTATCAAGCATTTCCTCAGAAAGCTCATCAACGGATATACCGCTGAGGTTTTCATCGATATACTTTGTGAAAAAGTCAAGCTGCTCGTGGCTTAGGTCAAATTCAAGCCTGCAAGCCTTATTTTTTATACTTCCGTTTGAGGTGATAAGCAGAATAACGTAAAGGCGTTTCCCTGTGGGGATAACCTCTACTTTAGAAATAACGGAAAATCTCGGTGCGGAGTTTGTAACGACTGCGGCACACTGAGTAAGCTCTGTAAGTGCAGTTGCAGCATTCTGAATAAGAAGTTCCTCGGGTGTGTTTTCGTCACCTAAAAGCTCATCAAGACGAAGTTTTTCGTCATCTGAAAGCTCCGGGAGAGTCATCAGCTCGTCAATGTAGAGCCTGTAACCCTGATATGTGGGAACTCTGCCGGCCGATGTGTGAGGCTGTTCAAGATATCCAAGCTGTTCAAGCATTGACATATCGTTTCTGATTGTAGCGGCAGATACATTTATATGTTCCAGCTTTGAAATAACCTTTGAACCTACAGGTTCTCCTGTTTTTATATACTCGTCAACTACAGCAGCAAGTACTTTAAGCTTTCTGTCGTCCACGATAGTTGCAGCCTCCTTTCTTAGCAGAGTGTTGTTCCATCTGTTAGCACTCATTCTCGTTGAGTGCTAATATTAATTTACCACTATTATGCTCATTTGTCAAGGGGTTTATACATTGTTTGGTGACTTGCACAAAGTGACACTGTTTGCTCTGGTGTGATTGTACAATTTGCTTTATACGCATTGCCTTTGAATTATTATGGCATAGTAGGATAGGCTATTGCTTGTCCGCAATTTTGGAATGGAATTCAGTTTAGTGATAATCCGGGAGGCGGATAATATCCGTTTCTGTGCTGAGTAACGTAAAATAGCCAAAAAACCGCTTTTATTATGTTAAAAAATAAAAATATATCGAAAATATCAAAAAATGTGTCCTTTTTTGTCGTCTGAACTCGAATGTATTATATGAGGGGGAAAATAAAATCGGAGTGCATAAAGGGATTAGAGGTTCCCATAAGTTACTTACAAAATACTTTAAATTTCCTGCAAAATAACCTTGACTATTGCACAAACATATGATAAAATATATATTGGTGTGTCACGGATATTTCCGTGAAATATATATTTCCAAGGAGAAAAAATATGGGTAAGTATTTCGGTACAGACGGTTTCAGAGGAACCGCAAACAAAGACCTTACAGCCGACCACGCATTCAGAGTCGGAAGATTTATTGGCTGGTACTATAATGAACTTAAGAGAAGAAACGGTGATGATACACCTGCAAGAATAGTAATCGGCAAGGATACAAGACGTTCAAGCTATATGTTCGAGTATTCCCTCGTAGGCGGTATTACTGCATCAGGTGCAGACGCTTATCTTCTTCACGTAACAACAACACCATCTGTTGCGTATATATCAAGAGTTGACAACTTTGACTGTGCTGTTATGATATCTGCAAGCCACAACCCCTATCACGATAACGGATTAAAGCTTATCAACGGTAACGGTGAGAAAATGGAGGATGAGGTAATCGACCTTATTGAAGCTTATCTTGACGGCGAGCTTGAAGTATTCGGTCAGAAATGGGATGAGCTTCCCTACGCTGTAAATGAGAAAATCGGCCGCTCTGTTGACTATGTATCAGGAAGAAACCGTTATATCGGCTATCTTATTTCCCTGGGAGTATATTCTTTCAGAGGTAAGAAAATTGGCCTTGACTGCGCAAACGGTGCATCCTGGTCAATTGCGAAGGCTGTATTTGACGCTCTCGGCGCTGAAACATATGTTATCAACGATAAGCCCGACGGTATCAATATAAATGAAAAAGCAGGCTCCACACATATTGACGTTCTTCAGAAATTTGTTGTGGAAAATGGACTTGACGCAGGATTTGCCTACGACGGCGATGCTGACCGTTGTCTTTGCGTTGACGAAAAGGGCAACGTAGTAACAGGCGACCACATCCTCTATATTTACGGCAAGTATATGAAGGACCGTGAAAAGCTTGTAAATAACACAGTAGTTGCTACAGTTATGTCAAACCTCGGTCTGTTCAAGGCTCTTGAAGCAGCAGGCATTGATTATGCAAAGACAGCCGTAGGCGATAAGTATGTATATGAGTATATGAAGGAACACGAGTGCTGTCTTGGCGGAGAGCAGTCAGGTCATATTATTTTCGCAAAATACGCTTCAACAGGCGATGGTATTCTCACCAGCCTCAAGATAATGCAGGCTGTAATGTCAAAGCGTGCAAAGCTCAGCGAGCTTGCAGAGGAAATGCCTATGTACCCGCAGGTTCTTGTAAATGTAAAGGTTACAGATAAGGCAGCTGCACAGGCAGATCCGGACGTGCAGGCAGCTGTAGCAAAGGCTTCTGAGGAGCTTGGCGATAAGGGACGTATGCTTGTACGTGAAAGCGGCACAGAGCCTCTTGTACGTGTTATGGCAGAAGCTGAAAATGAGGAGATATGCCGCAAATACGTTGACAGCGTTGTTGATGTTATAAAGGCAAAGGGATACGCACTTTAATCCTCGTTCAGATGGAATAATATCCTAAACAAAAAAATATATGATTTCATTTTGTGATTAAGCAGAATGCTGAAAAAAGTTGAGGAACAAGGATTTCTATTGACTTTTTTCCGGCAAAATGATATTATTATTCAAGGAAAACCTGCAAAAAGTCGTGATTGCAGGAAAGATGAAACTTTCAGGAGGTAAAAATGGCAAATAATGATAAGAACCTGAATATTACAATAAACAATCCCCGTGACGAGGAGAGAGTAGTTCTTTCTTTCAGTACCCTTTCAAAAAGACTGAAAAGATATTTTCTTGTATGGGTAGTTGCAGCTGTTGTAGCTGTAGTTGCAGCATTCGGATATTCCGGTTTTACAACCCGAGTTAATAAAGAGCCGCTCAATGCCCTTATCAGTTTTTCTTATAGCGGTATTGAAAGGGGCCTTGATCCCAATGGTATGAAATTTGATGTAAATATTATCAAGAGTCCCTCTGTAATTGAAAGTGCACTTACAGAACTTAATCTTGATCCGATACATCTCGAAGGCATAAGAAGATCAATAACATTTGAAGGTCAGAGACCAAAGGATGCTATTGACAGACTTACAATTTATGACAGTGTTCTTTCAAAAAACGGAAACATAGAAGCAGCAGAAAAGATACTGGAAACATCATATCATCCAACACAGTTCAAGGTGTTTTTTGATTATAACGGACTTGGTCTTGAAGATGAAGAAGCAGTAGCTGTATTCAATGAGATACTCAACAACTTTACAGACTACTTCTACGATCAGTATGGTTACAATGAAAACCTTGGAAGTGCTGTAGAGGCTATTTCATATACTGATTATGACTATGCAGAGGCAATTGATGTATTCTCAAACAGCATCAATACACTCAGAAGATATGTTCAGGATCTTGCGCAGACTGATCAGACACGTTTCCGTTCTACTGTAACAGGATATACATTTGATGATCTTTATTCTGCTCTCAACACTGTAAAGTCAATTGATCTTGATATGATTTCTTCATATGTTGTTATTAACAACCTTACAAAGAACAAAGAGGAAACCCTCGCTTACTACGAGTATCGTATAAAGTCACTTGTACGAGAGAGAGACAGCCTTGAAGAAGAGCTGAAAGCTTATGAAGAAGCTATTGCAGCTTACGAAAAAGATCAGGTAATCGTTTTTGGCGGTGCAGAGGAGACAAACACACAGACAAGCATTGCATCTGCACAGTATGACAAGATGTTCACACAGAAGAATAATGTTGCTGTATCACTTGCAAGCGTTAAGCAGAGCATTAACTATTACAAGGACAGACAGCAGTCACTTAAGAGCGATACAAAGGCAAACAATAATATGAAAACAAAGGTCGAGGAAGACCTTGCTGCCCTTGATGCTAAAATAAAGGGACTTGTACAGCTTGTTTATGATACGTCTGAGGATTACTACAGAAACGTAACATTCAAGAATGCTTATAATGTTCTTGTTCCTGCAACAAATACATCATCTGATGTATTCGCAAGATTTATTAAAAATGCAATTATGCCTCTTGCAATTCTTGAAATCGGATGTCTTTTTGTTTACTTTGCAGTTGCAGTTGTTCAGGCACTTATCATTGATAACCGCAAGGTTAAGAAGCTTGCTCTTGCAAATGGCGATGATGATGACGATATCGCTGATGAATCCGATGATGAAGTGAAGGAAGAAACAAAGACAGAAAAGAAATCTAACGACAAAAAGAAAAAATAAGAGTTTTCCACAAGTAAAAATGCCGCCCTGTCAGTGTGATAGGGCGGTTTTTGCTTGGATTTATACTTTATCCTTAGGTCTGAATATCAGTGATGCTCCCAGACCGGCAAGGAGAGCGGCTGTTATTCCTGCTGAGGAGGCGGTAAGTCCCCCTGTGAATATGCCTATAAAGCCGTCACGGTCAACGGCTTTTCGGATGCCCTCCGCAAGAAGATGACCGAAGCCTGTGAGGGGGACGGAGGCACCTGCACCTGCAAAATCAGCAAGGGGTTTGTATAATCCTACGGCAGAGAGTATAACTCCTGCAACAACAAATCCTGTCAGTATACGCGCAGGAGTAAGCTTTGTATAGTCTATAAGAAGCTGTCCCACTGCGCAGATGATTCCGCCTATTAAAAAGGCTTTTAAAAGTTCAGTTATCATTTTATTTCCTCCTGAGTTCAAGCAGATGTGCGATTGTGGGGATAGATTCACCCTGCTGTACGGACATAGCCGACATAAGGGCTCCTGTTGCAATAAAGAGTATCCTTTTTATATTGCCCTTTTGCAGCATTGGCAGGAAATATCCGCAGAGCACGCTGGCGGAGCATCCGCAGCCTGAGCCTCCGCAGTGAGAATCCTGTTCATCGGGATTGAATATCATTTCACCGCAGTCCTTGTGGACGTCAGATATATCATAACCTTGCTTTTCCATAAGCTCAATAAGAAGCTTACTGCCAAGAATTCCTAAATCTCCCGTAATAATTGCGTCATAATCAGCAGGGGTTGTATCTGTTGCCTCAAAATAGCGGCAGAGAACGCCCATTGCCGCAGGAGCCATAGCTGCGCCCATATTGGCGATGTCGGTTATATCCATATCGGCAATTTTGCCCACACAGCAGCCGTATACCTCTATCTCGCCCTTATCGGGAGATACTATTACAGAGCCTGAGGCTGTACAGGTCCACTGAGCCGTTGGTGTACGCTGTCCACCGTAGGAGAGAGGGGCGCGGAATTGTCTTTCAGCCGTTGAGAAATGGGAGGAGGTTACAGCCGCAGCGCGTTTTGCGGCGCCGCTGTCAGTGAGCAGAGATGCTGCAATAAGGCTTTCAGCCATTGTGGAGCAGGCTCCATAAAGCCCCATAAAGGGGATTTCAAGCTGTCTGAGACCATATGATGAGCCTGTACATTGATTGATTAAATCCCCTGCGCATATAACGTCTATATCCTCTTTTGTGAGGTTTGCTTTGCGGACGGCAAGGGATACGGCTTCAAGCTGAAAGCGGCTTTCAGCCTGTTCCCAGGTTTTCTGGCCGAAGTGGCTGTCGGTTATGATTTCATCGAAAAAATCGCCAAGAGGGCCGTTACCCTCTTTTTCGCCTGCAACGGCGGCAAAGCTTTCGATTTTCGGGGGAGTATCAAAGAGAAATACCCCGCGTTCTAAATGTTGTGGCATAATATCACTTCCTTTGTGGGTATTGTGTGCGGAAGTTTGAATAATATTCATATTATTAGTTAGAGTTAATAATACGAAAGTTATACGATAGGTTTGTAAAAATATGGAGTTTAATCGTGAAAAAACAAAGAAATAATAAAATTTATACAAATCACTTGTATTTTTAAGGAGTATATGATATAATAACTATAGGAGGCGATGAAAATGAAATTACTTCGTGTAACCGCAAAAAATTTTAAAAACTGTAAGGACGACTATACGATTGACCTTACATCAAAAGCAAATAAAACGGAAGCGGATAAGTTGTATGAACTGCAGGAGATTGCACCTAATTTATTCACGTATAATACAATGGCTTTTGTTGGAAAGAATGCTTCCGGAAAGACCACAGCTATTGATCTGCTTGACTGTTGTTATAGTATTCTTGAGGAATTTCAGCTTGACGGTAATCGTTATTCTTATGATAATGTGGAACTTGAAATATATTTTCACCATAATGAGAGTATTTATAAATACACAACAATTCTTAAAAATAGTGAAATCAATTCTCGAAAAGCTGAATTCACAGAAGAACATATATACAAAAAAGCGTATTACCCAAGTAAGGTTAATAAGATTTTTAGTGATGTTGATTTTGAGGAAATAAATGATTTTACTGAATTACCCGAGGGTACTTCAAAAATTTTCTTTATATTAAAGAAAAAGCAAGTATATAATATTTATTATGACAGCCAAGATGAAAATGTTTTGGCTTATCCGATATTATTCGGTTATATAGAATCATATAAGATTTCTATAAGCTTGTTTTATAGTATTTTATCAATTTTTGATGAGAATATCAAAGAACTTACTTTAACAGAAGATAAAAACTACAAGATTAATTACAATGGCAGAATTATGATAAAATCTGCAAGTGAGCTAATGTGGTTTCTTTCAAGTGGTACCACAAAGGGTATGTGTTTATATACATTAATAGCTATATCATTAATTGAGGGAATTGATTTACTTGTAGATGAAGTTGAAAATCATTTTCATAAAACATTGGTTGAGAATATTATTTCTCTCTATAAGGATCCAGCGATAAACAAGCACAATGCGACTCTTATTTTTACAACTCATTATTGTGAAGTTCTGGATCTTTTTGGCAGAAAAGATAATATCTGGATTTCTAAATCTGATAAACAGGTATATTTGCAAAATATGTATGATGTTTATAAAGAGAACAATATTCGTTCTGAATTGCTTAAAAGCAGGCAGTTTTATAACAATACCTTTGATACAGCTGTTAATTATGAGGCATTGATGAATCTTAAGAGGGAATTGATGAAATGAAGTATCTGATAATGTGTGAGGGGACTGATGAACTGGCAGTAATCAATATTCTACTTGACAATGATATGCTTAAAATTAGCAGAGATGATTTGCTTGGTTTACAGGCTTATCACGCAAGGCAAATTGATAAATCAGTTGTTGTGCAAACTGAATTGAGATTGTATCCCTACAAGGATATAGAAATATTGCGTATTGGTGATAAACAAGGTGATGAATTGAAAATCCCCCGTGAATTTAAAGACAAACTGTCAAAAGAAAGGATTAAAAAGTATTGTACAAAGCCAGAACTTGAAATATTGTTTATTATTTCAGACAGTTTACTTGATAAGTATGAAAAAGAGAAGTCCTATGTAAAGGCGAGTGAATTTGCAAAGAAGGAAATTAAATTTAAGCGCGAGAAGTATAGTAAAAGCGTTAAATTCTACGAGGATTATTTTGAAGGTCGTCCCGAGTTGCTTGCTGAATTGTTGAGAAAATATAAGCAGATAAATGGCTCCCATAAAAAAGATGAATTATATCTTTGTGATTTGCTTAAATAGAAATGAAAGGTGGTGATTTAACTGTTCATCACCTTTTGTTTATTTAAAATTGACAACCACAGATAAATGTGATATAATATATAATGGTGTAGTGTCAATTAACCTAATCCGATTAATAAATAAAAACAGGCGGAAAATCCGCCTGTACGTATGAGGTATGAGTTATTAATAACCCTGGTCGTCCTCTGTTGCGTGGTATCTCGCACGTGTTCTCGCGATGCTTTCTTCGCTTCGTTTAATGAGATTAAGCAGGGATGAGGAATACTGAGCGTAGTCCTTCTGCAGTGTGGAAGTTGTTATGTACAGTGTATCAAAGTTATCAACGCAGTCGTTACCGTCAAGGGCAATACCGCTTGAAGCTGATTTGATATCCGCCTCACTCATTGAAATAATGGCATTGGAGCTGTCGTTGGCAATAACCTTTGGTATGCGGAAAAGCTTCTGGTCGTTGTTGGGATTTGCGTTATATACGATACGGAAAAGCTTGTACACTGACAGCATAAGATAAGAGGAAACTTCTTTAATCAGCGTAATACTTCCTGCTTTCTGCGCAAGGCTGAAAAGCAGACTGATTGAATTATTGATAATTCTTCTGTTAAAGTTGATTATCTCAGGGGAAGGCATTTTCAGTGTATTGTTTCCGTCATCATCGGGAATATCCTCAATAGTGATGATTTTTCCCTCCGGTTCGGGAGTTCTGCCGAGGAGATAGTCGCAGGAAACGTTATAGTAATCGGCAATTCTTACAAGGAAATTAAGTCCGCATTCTCTTATGCCCTTTTCGTAGTGAGAGAGCAGTGCCTGCGATATACCCAGGTCTGCGGCAGCCTGTTTCTGGCTGATGTGACGTTCTTTTCTCTGTAATGTGATAATACGTGCGAAATCAGAATTCATTGGAAAGTCCTCCTGTATAATTGATATAATAAGATACAACTTGTATAATATTTGCTATTTATATTATAATACAAAGCGTATAATAAGTAAATAGGAAAAATGTATAAAAATTCGGGAGTTTTTTTGTGTATTTTTTATTTCCCTTTAAGCAATATATATCATTTGACCGAAAGGAAGCAGATTTATGAAAGGTTATAGAATAAGCATAATCCGTCACGGTATGACTGATGCCAATGAAAAAGGCATATATATCGGTTCCACTGATATGTCCCTGTCAGACAAGGGTTGTGCGGAACTTGCTGCTAAAATGGATGAATTCGACTATCCGAGAGTGCATAGGGTGTATTCATCGCCCCTGAAAAGATGCACCGAAACTGCGGAAATACTTTTCCCCGATACGGAAATTTTACTTGCCGACGGTATGCGAGAGATAAATTTCGGTGAATTTGAGGGGAAATCCGTTGATGAACTTGTAAATCGAGAGGATTACAAGGCGTGGCTGGGCGGCGGCCGCGATGCAAGACCTCCCAAGGGCGAAAGCCTTGAAGAAATGACAGCACGTACTTTTTCCGCCCTTCACAATATCATAATAGATATGATGAACACAGGACTTACCCACTGTGCATTGATTACCCACGGCGGTATAATATCCAATCTGCTTACAGGTTTCGGACTGCCCAAATACGACCCGAAGTATCTCAACGCCCCCTGCGGCGAGGGCTTCGACCTTATGGTAACAGCGCATATGTGGCTCAATTCACAGGCTTTTGAGATATTGGGATATTGTCCTTATAATAAAGAGTAAAAAGTATATTTTCCAAAAAAATGTTCATAATATCCCCTGAGAAAGGGTGATATTATGAAAATCCGTGAGCTTACAGGATATTCGAGAAAACTGATAAAGGGCAGACGTTGTGAGATATTCCTCATATGCCTGCTGCCAATTGGTACAGAGCTTTTTCTGCGTACCGCTGAAGCTGCTTTATACTGCCTTATGCTATATTTCGGAAATATCCGCCCAATTGACCTGTTTATTGGCGGAAATGCGGAGCAGGCTGTTTTATCGGTGGTTTTCTCCCTTCTGAGATTTCTCGTTATGCCGCCGCTGTGGTGCGGCCTTGCGGCAAGGCTTATGATGCTTGCCGATGGCATAGATGAACCCCCTGCATTTTCCCGATTTCTTTTAAGCGGAAAATTTATACTTCGGTCGATTTCAGCGGCTTTCTTTGTAAGGCTTATATCGGCTTTGCTTCTTGTTCCCGTTGTTGTATCAGCAGCTTACGGAATTAATCTTCTTTCCGACGGAGCAGAGGGCAGCGAGCTTATTGCCGCCGTAAATCTCATTGCTCTCAGCCTTGCACTGGGGATATTCTGGGTGTCAGTGCGGCTTGGACTTACTTCTGTTCCCTTTCTTTTGTGGCGGAACAGGGAGCGCTCAGCTTTCGGCACAGTCTTGTTTTCTCTCCGTTTTATGCGTCAGCGGAGGAATATGCCCTTAAAGCTTATACTGACCTATATGCCCCTTGTGCTGACTATAGTTGCCGCACCGTACTTTATACCCGAATGGGCGGCATCCTATGCCGTTGGTATATCCATATTCTTCAAGGAGGATGAAACAGCCGATGAGCGAGCTTGTATTCACAGTGGTTACAGAAAGTCCACAGCAGCTTAAAAATTATCTGCGTATCAGCTGCGGAGTTTCCGCAGGGCTTATCAGGCGGATAAAGAATGAAAAAGGCATCTATGTAAACGGTAAATCTGCCAGAACTGTTGATATGGTTGGAAATGGCGATACAATCCTGCTCAGACAAAGCGAAAACAGCGAAATAGAAGCAAATCCTGCTCTTGATGTGCCTGTTATATATGAAAATGAGGATTTAGTGGTGTTCGATAAACCGGCGGGGATGCCTGTTCACCCTTCGGCAAGGCACAGGTATGATACCCTTGGAAACTTCTTTGCGGCGAAATACGGTGAACTTGTGTTCCGTCCTGTTAATCGCCTTGATAAAGATACATCGGGATTATGTCTTGTGGCAAAAAATTCTCACAGTGCGAATATTTTGCAGGGCAGTGCGCATAAGATATACTATGCAGCGGTTGAGGGCATTACTGATGACTCAGGAACAATAGACGCTCCCATTGCAAGAGTGGCTGAAAGCATCATTACACGCTGCGTCCGCGAGGACGGCAGAAAAGCTGTCACCCACTATAAAAAAATAGGGGAGGGCGGCGGCTGTTCTCTCCTTGAAATCCGACTTGAAACGGGGCGTACACATCAGATACGCGTCCATTTCAGCCATATGGGATATCCTCTTGCAGGTGATGACCTTTATGGAGGAAGCCGCGAAAAAATAGCAAGACAAGCTCTCCACTGCGGAAAAATGAGCTTTGTACTGCCTATGACAAATGAAGAAATAACAGTTGAAGCTCCCCTTCCGCAGGATATTTCGGAGCTGCTCCAAAAGAAAGGAAATACTATGAAAAAGATAGCAAGTTTTCAGGTTGACCACACAAAATTTGGTGTTGGTATGTACATATCAAGAATTGACGGTGATGTTGTAACATATGATGTGCGTATGGTCAAGCCTAACGGAGGAACATATATTTCAAATCCTTCACTTCATACCATAGAGCATCTTTTTGCCACATATGCGAGAAACAGCGAATACAGCGACAGTATCGTTTATGTAGGCCCTATGGGATGCCGTACAGGCTTTTATCTGCTGACAAGAAATGATATGACGGGGGAGCAGGCTATTGCACTTGTAAAGGCTGCATATGCCTTTATTGCGGAGTTTGACGGAGTTATACCGGGGCTTTCCGAGGTTGAATGCGGCAACTATCTCGAACACGACCTTGAGTCCGCTAAAAAGGATGTTCTGCCCCTTCTTGAAGGGCTTGAAAATTATACTGCTGAAATGCTGAATTACGAATACCATTTTTAATCAATTAAGAATTATGAATGAAGAATTAAGAATTTTTTAATTCTGCGGATTGCCGAAGTTTCTTACAAAAATCAAATCATTCATAATTCATAATTCTTAATTCTTAATTTTAATAAAGGGTGTGTTATTTTGAATTTTCTGCGAAAAACAGGCAGATTTATAACGGGACTGTTTGTGAAAAGCGGTCTTTGTACATTTAAATTTATTGCGGCTGTTCTTCTGGGAATAATCGTAACTGTACGCTTTATCTTCTCCGAAATCCTTGGTATGATCAAGGCTCTCGGCAGAGGCTTTATGCTGATTTTCCGCAGCTTTACGGAGTCCTTCCGCAGCAGAGTGCAGCACTCCAATGAGCTTACAAAAGAAATCCGCCGCGCCAAAAAAGAGGGCGGCAAGGTGTACACTAATGCGGTATTGAAATTTATCGGCTCATTTTTCTTCGGTGAGGACGGTGTGTGTTATACTGCTTTCAACTATATTCTCCCCATTGTATGTGTAGCCTTCACTGTAGGTATCATCAGCTATGGTTCAGGGCAAAAATACGGAATTGCAGTGGAATACAACGGCAGACAGCTTGGTATTATATCCGCAGAGGCGGATTTCGCAAGGGCTGAACGGGATTTTCAGCAGAGAATATCCTATTCCGAGGATGAAGAAGCTATTGACCTTTCTGCTGAGTTTTCTGTCTGTGTTATCTCCGACAGCGATAAGATTATGACAGCTACAGAGTTAGCGGACGAAATGCTTGAAGCCTCCGATGAGGAGCTTATCGAGGCTTATGGTATATATATCGACGGTGAATTTGCAGGTGCTGTAAACAATAAGGAAACTGTTCAGTCGGCTCTTGATAAGGCTCTCCTTGACTATAAGCCTGACGGCAAGGTTAAAGAGGTTTCCTATGCCAATAAAATTGAGTATACCAAGGGCATATACCTGCTCAGCAGCCTTAAAACAGAGAATGACGCTATAAAACAGCTGACTTCTACAAAGCAGCGCAAGAGAGTATACGTTGTTCAGAAGAATGAAACGGTTCTTGATATAATCAAGAAATTCGGTATGAAGCTGGAAGAATTCAACGAGCTTAACCCTAATGCTTCTGAAGGTACTTTTATGGGGCAGATTCTCAATGTAACCGAAACGGAGCGTTTTCTCCCGATACAGTATATCTGTGAACACGAAACCGTTACATTTCTTGACTATGAAACCGTTGAGGTTGAAACAAGCTCCCTCAATGTGGGTGTGCGTGCTGTTCTTACAAAGGGTGAGCGAGGAGAAAAGATCAGCAATTATGAGGTTACTTACATCGACGGAATTGAGCAGTCCAGAACGGTAATTAAAACCACTATAACAAAATCTCCTGTTGTTGAAACCATAGGTATAGGAACTTATTCAGCTATGCCTGATGACCCGCAGACAGTGTATTTCGGCTCTCCTATGACAGGAACAGGTCAGATGGGCTGGCCTCTTGACGGCGGCTGGGTAAGCGATAGCTTTATCAGTGACCGTAACCACAAGGGACTTGATATAGCTGCTCCCGAGGGTACGGAGATTTACGCAGCTGAGGAAGGTCAGGTTGTATCTGCCGGCTGGAATTCCGGCGGTTACGGAAACGTTGTAATGATTGAGCATCCTGACGGCTACGCTACGGTTTACGCTCATATGATTATGGTATACGCTGTTGAGGGACAGTATGTCACCAAGGGGCAGCTTATCGGCTTTGTTGGTAATACGGGTAACTCCTTCGGCAACCACCTCCACTTTGAGGTGCGCTATCAGGGTATATGCCTTGACCCGGCAGGATTCCTCAATACTATGAATATGACACGTGATATGAAAAAAGAGGATGAAATTGAGGGGTAGGCAAATTTTATCTGAAAACTCTTGACAATGGGATTTAGATGTATTATGAATATTTGCAGTAGCAAGCTATCACGAAAAAAGAAAAAACCTGAATTTCGTTCCGAAATTGCGGGCGACCAATGGTCGCCCCTACATGAAAATAACGTAATATAGCTAATTGTAGGGGCGAGCATTGCTCGCCCTTAAATAAAATATGCCTATTTCTACAGACTGACCTCCAGAGCTGCAACTCTGGAGGTTTTTGCGTTGAAACAAAGGCTTGCAAAAAAATTTTTTCAGAAAAAATTGACCAAATGGCGTTCTGAAACGTGTTATTAGTGAAAGGGGTTGATGCAGATGAAAGATACTTCAGTGCGGCCGACTGACAGTATTGAGAGGGTTATGCAGACTTACGGAAATATGCTGTTTCGCCTGTGTCTTGCCAAAATAGGCAATGAATGCGACGCAGAGGACGCGGTACAGGAAACTATGATTAGCTATCTTCGGAAAGCTCCCCGTTTTACCGATTCTGAACACGAAAAAGCCTGGCTTATAAAAGTTGCAGCCAATAAATGCGGGGATATTGTCAGGTACAGGAAAAGACATCAGGCAGAGGATATCGACGAAATCGGAGAAATTGCCGAACACACACAGAACAGCGATATATTTGACGCTTTAATGACCCTGCCCGATAAATACAGAACCGTGCTTCTGCTTTATTATGTGGAAGAATATACCACGGGAGAGATTGCAAAAATAATCGGGAAAACCGCGTCAGCTGTGAAAATGAGGCTCCAGAAGGGGCGTAAAATGCTGGTAGATGTATATCGAAAGGAGTATTTGTAATGGATATAAAAGATGTTTTACGTGACATAAAAGATATAGAAATGCCCGATGATATGCAGGAACGTATTATAAGAAATTGTTACAGAGCAATGGAGGAAAGTGAAATGAATAAAAAAACAACAGGAAAAAAGATGAGAAAGCCTATGGTTATTGCCGTGTCACTTGCGGTATGCGGCTGTATCACAGGTGTAACTGCATTGGCGGCTACAGGTCATTTACAGGGATTTTTCAAGGATAAAACGCGTTTTGACGGCGCTGTTGTGGGTACTACCTATGAGCAGGCAACGGACGAAATAAATGTGAGCGTTGCAAGCGGAGAGGGTGCAATTACTTTAACTGCTGAATTTGTAAATCCTAAAGCTGCCCCCTATGGCTTTATCAGTGAATTTGGCATAACTGATTATACAATTTCCGATGCAAATGGAAATGTTCTCGTAAAAGACGGCAAGACAGCTATGACAGCCATTTCAGAGGGCAAGGCGGAATTTGTAATTCCTGCGGATAATCTTGGTAAGGGGGATTACAGTCTCAATATAAGCCAGTTTACAGGCGGTTCCAAGGCTGACCAGCCGCTTCCTATAAACGGACAGTGGGTTTGTGGGTTTACAATTGGATAATGATGGAAAGGACACGGTTCGCCGTGTCCTTTTTGCATAATATAGGTGAAATCTGTGATTTGTCAAATAATATAAGGGCAAGGGCTAATAGCTAACGGCTAAAGGCTGGATTTATTGTTAAAATGCACATAAATTTACGAGGTTTGCCGTTAAAGTTCTACAATCAAATTTCTGGTAATGCTTGCATTATTATTATAAATATGGTATAATAGATTACGTTGAGTATGGTGTGAAAAACACCTTGCCAAGAAGATATGCGTCGAAGCGGAAGGTTGCTGACGGTTTGTCAGGTAATTTCCGTGGAGTATGTCCGATTTCAAACCGGGCGAAAGGGATAATGGACACAGTTTGTGTGATTGCTTACAGTACAGCTTGCGAGTGTACTTATAGGCTATTTTTGTGTCCGCGAAACCACGTCTGCTCGAAAATATACGAAAATTTTCGAGTTTTTTTATCAGATGGGGTGTGGAACACGCGGCGGCGTGTGATATCCCTCAAAACGTCCTCAAAATTTTTCAAGGAGGCGAAAATAATGGCAGTCAACGAGAAAATCAGATTCAAGATCAAGGGCTACGATCACGCTACAGTAGATATTGCTGCTGCAAAGATTGTTGAGGCAGCTAAGAGAAGTGGTGCTAGAGTTTCAGGACCTATTCCGCTCCCTACAAACAAGGAGATCGTTACTATCCTCCGTGCTACTCATAAGTACAAGGATAGCCGTGAGCAGTTCGAAATGAGAACTCACAAGAGACTCATTGATGTTCTTCGTCCTACAGAGAAGACAACTGCTGCTTTTGATAAGCTTGAAATCCCTGCTGGCGTAGACGTTGTAATGGAAATCAAGTAATTGATACCATTTACGCCCAAGAATACCGCGTGGGATGCGGAATGGCAGTAATCTGCCGGTCAAGTTGGTAAGACTTTTATCAACCAATAACCTAATAGGAGGAAATGAAAATGCAGAAAGGCATTATCGGCAAGAAGATCGGTATGACACAGATCTTCGACGAAGCAGGAAAAGTTATTCCTGTAACAGTAATCGAAGCCGGCCCTTGTGTTGTTGTTCAGAAGAAGACTGTTGAAAACGACGGTTACGCTGCACTTCAGCTCGGCTACGGCGACGTAAAGGTTCAGAGAGTTAATAAGCCTATGAAGGGTCACTTCGACAAGGCTGACGTGGCTTGCAAGAAAACTCTTAAAGAGTTCAGACTTGATGACTGCGACGCTCTCAATGTTGGTGACATCGTAAAGGCTGATACTTTTGCAGTTGGCGATTCTATTGATGTAATCGGCACAAGCAAGGGTAAGGGCTTCCAGGGTGCTATCAAGCGTCACAATCAGCACAGACTTAAGGAAACTCACGGTACAGGCCCTGTTCACAGACAGGCAGGTTCCATGGGTGCTTGCTCCTCACCTTCCAGAATCTACAAGGGTAAGGGCATGGCAGGTCACATGGGTGCTGAGCAGGTAACTGTTCAGAATCTTGAAGTAGTTAAGATAGACGCAGAAAACAATCTCATCGCTATCAAGGGCGCGGTTCCCGGTCCTAAGGGCGGAATCGTTTATATCGTTGACAGCGTTAAGGCTTAAGGAAGGAGGAAACGTATATGTCTACAATTTCAGTATTTGATATGGCTGGAAATCAGGTTTCCGAAACAGAGCTTAACGACGCTGTATTCGGAATTACTCCCAACGAAGGCGTTATGCACGCTATGGTAGTAAATTACCTTGCAAACCAGAGACAGGGTACACAGTCAACTCTTACAAGAACAGAAGTAAGCGGCGGCGGAAGAAAGCCCTGGAGACAGAAGGGTACAGGTCACGCAAGACAGGGATCCACACGTGCTCCTCAGTGGGTACACGGTGGTGTTGCTCTCGGACCAAAGCCCAGAGATTACAGATATGCTCTCAATAAGAAGGTAAGAAGACTTGCTATGAAGTCTGCTCTTTCCACAAAGGTTCTCGACAATAACATGATCGTTCTTGATGCTCTTGAGCTTGACGCTTTCAAGACAAAGACAATCGTAGAGATGCTCAAGGCTCTCAATGTTGAGGGTAAGGCTCTCATCGTTACTGCTGAGGCTGATACAAAGGTTATCAAGAGTGCAGCTAACATCCCCGGAATCAAGACCGCTGCTGTTAACACACTCAACGTATACGATATTCTCAACTACGATAAGTTCATCGTTGTTAAGAATGCCGTTGGAAAAATTGAGGAGGTGTACGCATAATGAAAACTGCTCAGGATATTATTATCAAGCCCGTTATCACTGAAAAGTCTATGGACGGACTTCAGGCAGGCAAGTACACTTTTAAAGTGGCTAAGGACGCTACAAAGCCCGAAATCAAGAAGGCTGTTGAAAAGCTCTTCGGCGTTGAGGTAGACAAGGTTACTACTATGAACGTTAAGGGTAAGATGAAGCGCCTCGGCAGATATGAGGGTATGACTTCTTCCTGGAAGAAGGCTATCGTTACTCTTACACCCGATTCCAAGACAATTGAATTCTTCGAGGGTATGTATTAATCAGATTTGCTGATTAGAGTATGGGAGTAATGCTCCCGCGAAAACGCATTATAATAAGGAGATGAAATAAATGGCTATTAAAACCTACAAGCCTACGACGCCTTCAAGACGTCAGATGACTGTTACAGATTACTCTGTTCTGTCAAAGGTTGAGCCGGAAAAGAGCCTTCTCGAACCCATGAAGAAGAAGTCGGGAAGAAATAGCTACGGCCGTATTACAGTTCGCCACAGAGGCGGCGGTAACAGAAGAAAGTACCGTATCATAGATTTCAAGCGTGACAAGGACAACATGGTTGCTACTGTTCTCACACTTGAATACGATCCTAACAGATCAGCTTTCATCGCTCTCGTTCAGTACGAGGACGGCGAGAAGAGATATATCATCGCTCCCAACGGTCTTAAGGTTGGCGATAAGATTGAGTCCGGTGCTGAGGCTGATATCAAGCCCGGTAACGCTCTCAAGCTTGCTGATATCCCCGTTGGTACATTCATCCACGCTATCGAGCTTTATCCCGGCAAGGGCGCTCAGCTCGTAAGAAGTGCTGGTAACCAGGCTCAGCTTATGGGTAAGGAAGATAAGTACGCTCTCGTAAGACTTCCTTCCGGCGAGATGAGAAAGGTTCCTGTAAACTGTAAGGCTACAGTTGGTCAGGTTTCAAACATCGACCATGAGAACGTTAACTACGGTAAGGCTGGTCGTGTAAGAAATATGGGTTGGAGACCTACTGTTCGTGGTTCTGTTATGAACCCCTGCGATCACCCACACGGTGGTGGTGAAGGTAAGTCACCTATCGGAAGACCCGGCCCTGTTACACCTTGGGGCAAGCCTGCTCTTGGTTACAAGACACGTAAGAAGAATCACAGAACTGATAAGTTCATCGTTAAGCGCCGCAACGGCAAGTAATCTGAAAGGAGGAACTTGATAAATGAGTAGAAGTATCAAAAAGGGACCTTATGTCCAGGAAGTTCTCCTGAAGAGGGTCGTTGCTATGAATGAGGCAGGCGAGAAGAAGGTTCTCAAGACATGGAGCCGTTCTTCCACAATTTTCCCTGACTTCGTTGGTCACACATTCGCTGTACACGACGGTCGCAAGCACGTTCCGGTATATGTAACAGAGGATATGGTAGGTCACAAGCTCGGCGAGTTCGCACCTACAAGAACATACAAGGGCCATGCAGGCTCCAAGACATCTAACAACGGTAAGAAATAAGCGGAAGGAGGAGCTATAGATGGAAGCGAGAGCTTATTTAAGAAATGCTCGTATATCACCCAGAAAGGTGCAGATCGTTCTCGATCTCATCAGAAACAAGCCTGTTGATCTGGCTTTAGCTGCTTTAGATCTTACTCCTAAGGCTGCAAGTCCTATCGTTTCAAAGCTTGTAAAGTCCGCTCAGGCTAATGCTGTTAACAACTTCAGCATGGATGGCGATAATCTCTACATTGCTGAGTGCTTCGTAACACCCGGCCCTATCATGAAGAGAATTAGACCCAGAGCACAGGGCAGAGCATTTAGAGTATTCAAGAGAACATCACACATCACAGTTGTTCTTAAAGAAAAAGAATAATCCCAAGGAGGTCTGATTAATGGGACAGAAGGTTAATCCGCACGGTCTTCGTGTCGGCGTTATTAAAGATTGGGATTCACGCTGGTATGCCAACAAGGCAGATTTCGGCGACACTCTTGTTGAGGACTACAACGTTCGTAACTTCATTAAGAAGAGCTTGTATGCAGCAGGTGTTCCCAGAATCGAAATCGAGCGTTTTGCCGATAAGGTAAGAATCCACATTCACTGCGCTAAGCCCGGTATCGTTATCGGCAGACAGGGCGCTGAAATAGAGAAGCTCAGAGTTCAGCTTGAAAAGATGATGAACAAGCAGGTATTTGTAAACATCATCGAAGTTAAGCAGCCTGATATGGACTCACAGCTCGTTGCTGAGAAGATTGCTCTCGACCTCGAGAACAGAGTATCTTTCAGACGTGCAATGAAGCAGTCCATCGGCAGAACAATGAGACTTGGTGCTAAGGGTATCAAGGTTAAGGTATCAGGCAGACTTGCCGGTGCTGAAATCGCAAGAAGCGAGAGCTACCACGAGGGTACAATTCCGCTTCAGACAATCCGTGCAGACATCGACTACGGCTTCGCTGAGGCTAACACAACATATGGTAAGCTCGGTGTTAAGGTATGGATTTACAAGGGCGAAGTTCTCAAGGGCGATGCTGCTAAGGCTGCTGCTCAGAGAGAAAAGGCTGAGAAGAAGGTTAACGGCAATCGTCGTGATGACCGTCGTCGCCGTGATGACAAGCGTGACGGTAACAGACGCGGCGGCAGAAACTTCAACCGCGACTCAAAAAGAGAAGGAGGTAATCAGTAATGCTGCTTCCAAAGAGAGTTAAGTACCGCAGAGTCCACAGAGGACGTCTGAAGGGTAAAGCATACAGAGGTAACAAGGTAACATACGGTGATTTCGGTCTTCAGGCTCTTGAGCCTTCTTGGATCACATCCAACCAGATCGAGGCTGCTCGTATCGCTATGACACGTTACATCAAGAGAGGTGGTCAGGTTTGGATCAAGATATTCCCTGACAAGCCCATCACAGAAAAGCCCGCTGAAACACGAATGGGTTCAGGTAAGGGTTCTCCCGAGTACTGGGTTGCAGTAGTTAAGCCCGGCAGAGTTCTCTTTGAGATCAAGGGAGTATCCGAGGAGGTTGCACGTGAGGCTATGCGTCTTGCTATGCACAAGCTCCCCATCAAGTGTAAGTTCGTAACTAAGGAAGAAGGAGGAGAGCAGTAATGAAGGCATCTGAAATCAGAGAAATGTCCGTTAACGAAATGAACGAGCAGCTTACAAGCCTTAAGGAAGAGCTCTTCAATCTTCGTTTCCAGCTTGCTGTAAATCAGCTCGAAAACACAGCTCGTATTAAGGCTGTAAAGAAGGATATTGCTCGTATCAAGACATCTCTGCGTGCTGCAGAGCTTGCAGAGCAGTAAGAAAGGGAGGATTTAGCTAATGTCTACTGAGAGAAACCTTAGAAAAACAAGAGTAGGTAAGGTTGTAAGCGATAAGATGGATAAGACCGTCGTAGTTGCTATCGTTGATAACGTTAAACACCCGCTTTATAAGAAAATCATCAAGAACACTGTTAAGTTCAAGGCACACGACGAGAACAACGAGTGCAGAATTGGTGACAGAGTTGAGATTATGGAAACACGTCCGCTTTCCAAGGACAAGAGATGGCGTGTAACCAACATCATTGAGAAGGCTAAGTAATTTGTTATAAGCTTTAAGCTTGAAAGGAGGAACTCGCTGTGATTCAGATGCAGACTTATCTTAAAGTCGCTGATAACACTGGCGCTAAGGAGCTTATGTGTATCAGAGTTCTGGGTGGTACACGCCGCAGATATGCAAATATCGGTGACGTTGTAGTTGCTTCCGTAAAGAAAGCAACACCCGGAGGCGTTGTAAAGAAGGGCGACGTTGTTAAGGCAGTTATCGTTCGTTCAGCAAAGGGTCTCAGACGTGAGGACGGAACATATATCCGTTTCGATGAGAACGCTGCTGTTATTATTAAGGAAGACAAGAACCCCAAGGGTACCCGTATTTTCGGACCTGTTGCTAAGGAGCTTCGTGAAAAGGAATACACAAAGATCCTCAGCCTTGCTCCCGAGGTTCTTTAATCGGAGGTGTCACAAGATATGAGTAAAGTTCACGTAAAAACCGGTGACACTGTTATCCTGCTTACAGGTAAGTACGAGGATAAGTACGATAAGAACGGCGACAGAAAGACCGGTAAAGTTGCAGAAGTAAGCCCCAAGGAGGGCAAGGTAATCGTTGAAGGTATCAACGTTATTACAAAGCACGTAAAACCCACAAGAATGGGTCAGCAGGGCGGCATTGTAAAGACTGAGGCTCCCGTGTACGCTTCAAAGGTACAGCTGGTATGCCCCAAGTGCGGCAAGCCCACAAGAGTTGGTCACACTTTTGATGAGAACGGAAAGAAGTTCCGTGTTTGCAAGAAGTGTGGCAAGTCTTTTGAATAATGTAAAGGAGAAACGACAATGGCAAGATTAAAAGATTTTTATGTTAGCGACGTTGCTCCCGCACTTATGAAGAAGTTCGGATACAAGAGCGTTATGCAGATTCCAAAGCTTGACAAGGTTGTTATCAACGTTGGTGCAGGCGAGGCTAAGGATAACGCAAAGGTTATCGACGCTATCATGACAGATATCGCTGCTATTACAGGTCAGAAGCCCGTAGTATGCAGAGCTAAGAAATCCGTAGCTAACTTCAAGCTCCGTGAGGGTATGCCTATCGGTGTAAAGGTAACTCTCAGAGGCGAGAAGATGTATGAGTTTGTTGATAAGCTCTTCAATGTTGCGTTCCCCCGTGTACGTGACTTCAGAGGTATCAGCGGCAACTCCTTCGATGGTAGAGGAAACTACTCTACAGGTATCAAGGAGCAGCTCATTTTCCCTGAGATCGAGTATGACAAGATCGACAAGGTAAGAGGTATGGATATCAACTTTATCACTACAGCTAATACCGACGAAGAGGGTAGAGAGCTTCTCTCACTCCTCGGAGCTCCGTTCATCAAGTAATCAGGGAGGAAGAAAAATGGCTAAAAAGGCAATGATCAATAAGCAGCAGAAGACTCCCAAGTATTCCACAAGAGCATACAACAGATGTAAGATTTGTGGCAGACCACACGCTTATCTCAGAAAATTCGGCATTTGCCGTGTATGCTTCAGAGAGCTTGCTCACGACGGACAGATTCCCGGCGTAAAGAAGGCAAGCTGGTAAAATACGAAAAGGAGGTCATCTGAATGCAAATCACAGATACAATCGCTGATCTTTTAACAAGAATTCGTAATGCGAATACTGCAAAGCACGCCACAGTTGACGTTCCCGCTTCAAATGTTAAGAAGGCTATCACACAGATTCTCGTTGACGAGGGTTATGTAAAGGGCTTTCAGGTAATTGAGGACGGTAAGCAGGGTGTTATCAGAATCACGCTTAAATACGGTGACAACAGATCACCTGTTATCACAGGACTCAGAAGAGTTTCCAAGCCCGGTCTGCGTATTTACTCAAGCTGCGCAGATATGCCAAAGGTAAGAAAGGGACTTGGTATTGCAATCGTTTCAACATCTAAGGGTATCGTTACAGACAAGAAGGCTCGTGAGCTTAATGTCGGCGGCGAAGTACTCGCATACATCTGGTAAGGAGGAACAAGGTTATGTCAAGAATCGGCAAAATGCCTATTACAGTTCCTGCAGGTGTAGAGGTTAAGAACGACAATAACTGCATTACTGTTAAGGGACCTAAGGGCGAGCTTACAAAACAGTTCAGCACAGTGCTTACAATCAATGTTGAGCCTGGCGTTATTACAGTAACAAGACCTAATGACGAAAAGACAAATCGTTCACTTCACGGTCTTACAAGAACTCTCATCGCTAATATGGTTGAGGGTGTAACAAACGGATATTCTAAGACACTCGAAATCGAGGGTGTCGGCTACCGTGCCGCTAAGACAGGCAAGCAGGTAAATCTCAACCTCGGATTCTCACATCCTGTAGTATTTGAGGAAACAGATACAATCAAGCTTGATGTTCCTGCACCTAACAAGATTATTGTTAGCGGTATCGATAAGCAGGCTGTTGGTCAGATAGCAGCTGAAATCCGTGAGAAGCGTCCACCTGAGCCTTACAAGGGCAAGGGAATCAGATATGCCGGCGAGCGTATCATCCGCAAGGAAGGTAAGGCCGGTAAGGGCAAGAAGTAATTAAAAGGAGCAAATTGCTATGATAAAGAAATTTGACAGCAATAAGGCAAGATTAAAGAGACACCGCAGAGTTCGTTATAAGATTTCCGGTACTCCTGAGTGTCCCCGTCTCAATGTATTCCGTTCTTCTAAGCACATTTATGCTCAGATCATTGACGACGTAAACGGAGTTACTCTTGCTTCTGCATCCAGTATGGATAAGGGCTTTGAGGGCAACGGCGGCAACATTGAAGGTGCTCGCAAGGTCGGCGAAATGATCGCAAAGAATGCCGCTGCAAAGGGTATCACTGAAGTTGTATTCGACAGAGGCGGCTACCTCTACCACGGAAGAGTTAAGGAACTCGCCGAGGGTGCCCGTGAAAACGGATTACAGTTCTAAGAGGGAGGTTAAACAATGGCTAATATTGAAACACAGGCTCCTGAGCTGCAGGAAAAAGTTGTTGCTATCAACAGAGTTTCCAAGACAGTTAAGGGCGGTCGTATCATGAAGTTCTCAGCTCTCGTAGTTGTTGGTGACGGAAACGGTACTGTAGGCTTCGGTCTCGGTAAGTCAGGTGAAGTTCCAGATGCTATCCGTAAGGGTATCGAGGACGCTAAGAAGAATCTCTGCAAGATTTCTCTTAAGGGTACAACAATTCCCCACGAGATCGTTGGTGCATTCGGCGCAGGCAGAGTTCTTATGAAGCCCGCTGCACCCGGTACCGGTGTTATCGCCGGCGGCCCTGTTCGTGCAGTAATCGAAGTTGCAGGTATCAAGGATATCAGAACAAAGTCTCTTCGTTCCAACAATCCCTGCAATGTAGTTAGAGCTACAATTAACGGTCTTAAGGCTTGTACATCTGCTAAGGAAGTAGCTGCTAAGAGAGGCAAGTCCGTTAAGGAAATTTTAGGTTAAGGAGGCATTGACAATGGCTAAGAATATCAAGCTCGTTAAGAGCCTCATCAGCTGCAAGAAGGATCAGATCGCTACTGCTAAGGCACTTGGTCTTAAGAAGATCGGCGATGTGACAGTTCAGCCCGACAATGCTCAGACACAGGGCAAAATCAAGAAGATTTCACACCTCATCGAGGTTACTGAAGCGTAAACAAGGAGGTGCAAACACAATGAGAATTCACGAATTAACTCCCGCACCCGATTCCAACAAGGCTGTAAAGCGTGTAGGTAGAGGTCACGGCTCAGGTAACGGCAAGACTGCAGGTAAGGGCCACAAGGGACAGAACGCTCGTTCAGGCGGCGGCGTAAGAATTGGCTTTGAAGGCGGACAGATGCCTCTCGCAAGACGTATTCCTAAGAGAGGTTTCAACAACATCTTCGCTACAAAGTACGCTATCATTAATGTATCCGATCTTAACAAGTTCGAGAACGGTACAGTTGTAGACGCAGAGCTTCTCAAGGCTTCAGGTCTTATCAAGAAGGAGCTTGATGGCGTTAAGGTTCTCGGAAACGGAGAGCTTACAGCTCAGCTTACTGTTAAAGCTGCAAAATTCTCTCAGAGCGCTGTAGAGAAAATTGAAAAGGCAGGCGGAAAGACTGAGGTGATGTAATGTGTTTCAGACTCTGAAACGTGCTTGGAGCGTACCGGAAATCCGTAAGAAGCTTCTTTATACATTACTCATGATTGTTATTTTCAGATTCGGAAGCGCTATTGCTGTTCCTTATCTCAATACCGATGTTGTCGGTTTGTGGATGGATAACAACGCTACTGGCGGTAACTTCCTCGAATATCTGAATATAATTACCGGTGGTGCTTTATCACAGGCAACACTGTTCTCACTTTCAATCACACCTTATATCAACGCGTCCATTATTATACAGCTGCTGACATATGCGCTGCCTCCCCTTGAAAGACTCAAGGATGAGGGTGAAGAAGGACGTAAGAAGATAAATAAGATTACAGCAGGTGTTGCACTTGCACTCTCAATCTTTATGGGTTATGCTTACTATCTTACACTCAAGAAAATGAATGTTGATGATGGTAATGGCGGAACTCTTCACGCTGTAAAGTATGACAGCGGCTGGGAGATGTGGTTTGCAGCAATCGTAATCATTGCTTGCTTTGTTGCTGGTGCATCATTCGTTGTATGGATGGGTAACAGAATAAGCGAAAAGGGTCTTGGAAACGGCGTATCTATGATACTTTTCGCAGGTATCGCTGCAAGATTCCCCACAGATGCAGGTACACTTGTTCGTCTTGTTCAGGAAGAACCTGCTAAGTATCTCTTTGTAGCTCTTGGCTACTTAGTATTCATTATTCTTGAATTCGCATTCATCGTTCTGATGAATGAGGCTGAAAGACGTATTCCGATCCAGTACGCAAAGCGTGTAGTAGGCAGAAAGCAGTACGGCGGACAGAAGACACATATTCCGATAAAGGTTATGATGAGCGGTGTTATGCCTATCATCTTCGCTATGTCATTTATGTCTCTTCCTCAGACAATTCAGCTCTTCGCAGGTTATCCTACAAAGGCTGAGGGCTTCTACTATCACTTCTGCAACTTCTTCTCAACAAGAAGCTGGACATATGCAGTACTCTACTTTATACTGATTATTGCATTCAACTATTTCTATGTTTCACTTCAGTACAATCCTACTGAAATTGCAAACAATCTTCGTCAGTCAAATGGTGGTATCCCCGGTATCAGACCTGGTAAGCCCACTTCTGACTACATCCAGAGAATTCTTTCCAAGATTGCTCTGGTTGGAGCTATATTCCTCGGAATTATCGCTGTTATCCCGATTTTCTTCGCTATGGCAGACGAAAAGCTCCAGTCTCTCTCAATGGGAGGTACAACACTTCTTATCGCAGTAAGCGTTGCTCTTGAAACAACACGTACACTTGAATCACATCTTATGATGAGACACCATAAGGGATTCCTTTCATAAGAGTTAAGGAGGATATAAAATGAATCTTATCTTTTTAGGCGCACCAGGCGCAGGTAAGGGAACACAGGCTGAGGTTGTTTCCGAGGCTCTCAACATTCCCCAGATCTCTACAGGAAATATTCTTCGTGAGGCCGCAAAGAACGGCACAGAGTACGGACTCAAGGCAAAGGCTGCTATGGACGCAGGCGCGCTGGTTTCCGATGACATTGTAATCGGTATCCTTAAGGAGCGTATTGCTGAGGACGACTGCAAGGAAGGCTTCATTCTTGATGGTTTCCCAAGAACAGTTCCCCAGGCAGAGGCTCTCGACGCTATGGGCATAAAAATTGACAAGGTGGTTGAAATCAACGTAGCTGATGAAACAATCAAGCAGAGAGTTTCAGGCAGACGTGTTTGTCAGGGCTGCGGTGCTTCATACCACATAGAATATAAGCCTTCAAAGGTTGAGGGCGTTTGTGATAAGTGCGGCGATGCTACTGTTATCCGTAAGGATGATCAGCCTGAGGTTGTTCTCGACCGTCTTGCAACATATCACGAAAAGACAGCTCCTCTCAAGGACTACTACGCTAATCAGGGTAAACTTGTTACTGTAGAGGGTCAGGAGGAAGTTGCTGATACTTCAAAGCTCACTCTTGCTGCTGTAGGAGTTGAGTAATGAGCATTACCATAAAATCACAGTCCGAATTAGCCATAATGCGTGAAGCAGGTAAGATTACCTGCGGCGCAATATGGTATGCGGGCGAAAGATTAAAGCCGGGTATGTCAACACTTGACATTGATAAGCTTGTCGGCGAGTACTACGCACGACACGGCTGCAAATCCTGCTTTAAAGGTTTATACGGTTTTCCTGCAAATGCCTGCATCTCTGTAAATGATGAGGTAATACATGGAATTCCGAAAGCTAACCGCAGATTAAAGGAAGGGGATATCGTAAGCATCGACACTGGAGCAGCGTACAAGGGCTTCAATGGAGACAGCTGCTGGACCTTCCCTGTGGGTAAAATTTCTGATGAAGCTAAAGCATTGCTTGAGGTTACTGAGGCTTCTCTCTATGAGGGAATTGCTCAGGCCAGGGCAGGGGCAAGAGTTGGAGATATTTCTCATGCTGTTGAAGAGTATTGTGCTTCACGCGGCTACGGGATCGTAAGAAATTACTGCGGCCACGGCATCGGCAGAGAGGTACACGAATCACCCGAAGTACCGAACTGGGGTAAGCCCGGAAGGGGACCAAGACTGGTATCGGGAATGACAATATGTATCGAGCCTATGATTAATGTCAGAGGCGACGATGTTAAAACTCTCAATGACGGATGGACCGTGGTTACGAAAAATGGTTCGCTGTCGGCTCATTTTGAGCATACAATCGCAATAACTCCTGATGGTCCTGTAATATTGACCACACCCTGACGATAGGGGGAATTTATTGTGGAGCTTAAAATAGGCTCGGTTGTAAGGGCTAAAGCAGGGCGCGATAAGGACGGGTTCTTTGTTGTGACAGCTATTGAAAAAGAATACTGCTTTATGGCAGACGGAAAGAGCAGAAAGCTTGATAAACCGAAGCGTAAGAATATAAAGCATATATCCCTTACAAACAGTATGATTGATATTAAAGATATAACTGATAAAAAACTCAGAACACTGCTGAAAGGCTTCGGCAGTGAGGAGTAAAGGAGGTTATCCTATGTCCAAGGAAGATGTAATCGAGGTTGAAGGCGTTGTCACAGACGCACTCCCTAATGCAATGTTCAAGGTACAGCTGGAAAACGGACACGAGGTTCTCGCACACGTTTCAGGCAAACTCAGAATGAATTATATCAGAATAGTGCCGGGTGACAAGGTAAAACTTGAAATGTCACCCTACGATCTGTCAAAGGGTCGTATAACATGGCGTGTCAAGTAAGAAAGAGGAGGTATTTTCAATGAAAGTCAGACCTTCAGTAAAACCTATTTGCGAAAAGTGCAAGGTTATCAAACGTAAAGGCAGAATCATGGTTATCTGCGAAAATCCGAAGCATAAGCAGCGTCAGGGTTAATCTCTGGGCTAAGTAATGGAGGTAATTATATGGCAAGAATAGCCGGTGTTGATCTTCCGAAGAATAAGAGAATCGAAATCGGTCTCACTTATATCTACGGAATCGGTCGTCAGACTGCTACAGATATCCTCAACAATACAGGCGTAAATCCTGACGTAAGAGTAAAGGATCTCGCTGAGGAGGACGTAGCTAAGCTTCGTGACTATATCGATGCAAATTACACTGTTGAGGGTGATCTTCGTCGTGAAGTTGCTCTTAACATCAAGAGACTTGTTGAGATTCAGTGCTACAGAGGCGTTCGTCACAGAAAGGGTCTCCCCGTAAGAGGTCAGAGAACTAAGACAAACGCAAGAACTCGTAAGGGTCCTGTAAAGACAATCGCTAACAAGAAGAAGTAAGGAGGTTATGAGCTTTGGCACAGCAGAAGGGTAAAAAGGTTTCTACAATCAGAAGACGTAGAGAGCGTAAAAATATCGAAAGCGGCGCAGTTCATATTCAGTCCACTTTCAATAATACAATCGTTACTATCACTGATACACAGGGTAACGCTATTTCTTGGGCAAGCGCAGGAGAACTCGGTTTCAGAGGCTCCAAGAAGTCCACTCCTTTCGCAGCTCAGACAGCTGCAGAGACAGCTGCTAAGGCAGCTATGGAGCACGGTCTTAAGTACGTTGAAGTATACGTAAAGGGACCCGGCGCAGGTCGTGAGGCAGCAATCAGAGCACTTCAGACAGTTGGTCTTGAAGTAAGAATGATTAAGGACGTAACTCCTATTCCCCACAACGGATGCCGTCCTCCCAAAAGAAGACGTGTCTAATCAAATGGAGGTGTTTTAAATGGCAGTACAGAAGGAACCAATTCTTAAAAAGTGCAGATATCTGGGCATCAGCCCTGCTGTTCTCGGTGTTTCCAAGAAGGAGTCTATCCGTTTCAAGAACGCTAACAACAGAAAGAAGATATCCGAATATGGTCTTCAGCTTAAGGAAAAGCAGAAGCTGAAGTTTATCTATGGCGTACTCGAAAAGCAGTTCTATCACTATTTCGAGATCGCTTCAAAGATGGAGGGTAAGGCTGGTGATAACCTTATCACAGTTCTTGAATCCAGACTTGACAGCGTTGTGTTCAGAATGGGCCTCGCTCTCACAAGACGTGAAGCAAGACAGCTCGTTGTTCACAGCCACTACACAGTAAACGGCAAAAAGGTAAATATTCCTTCCTACAGAGTTAAGGTTGGCGATGTTATCGCTCTTAAGGAGAAGGATAGAACTTCTGAGAAGTTCAAGGCTACAGTTGAAGAAACTAAGGACAGAATCGTTCCTACATGGCTTGACGCTAAGAAGGATGATTTCAGTGCAACTGTAACTCGTCTTCCCTCAGCTGAGGACATTGACTACGAGGTTGCTACACACCTCATCGTCGAGCTTTATTCTAAGTAATCGGTTGATTGCTGAGATATACAGACTCGTAAATTTAATTGCGAAACAGGAGGGTTTTTATGCTGGAAAAAATCAACAAGCCGGATATCGACATTGTCGAGCTTAAAAGTGACGGCAAATACGGCAAATTCGTTTTAGCACCGCTTGAGCGTGGATATGGTATAACTCTTGGAAACAGCCTCAGACGTGTGCTGCTCTCCTCACTTCCCGGTGTTGCGGTTACATCTGTTAAGCTTTCGGGCAAAGATGGCACCATACACCATGAGTTGTCAACAATTCCGGGCGTTAAGGAAGACGTTACGGAAATTATCCTCAGTATAAAAGGTCTTACTGCTAAGCTTTACGGTGACGGTCCAAAGACTGTTTACGTTGAAGCAGAGGGCGAATGTGAGATTACAGCAGGGGATATAAAGGCTGACTCCGAGGTGAATATTCTTGATCCGGGTATGCATATTGCTACTCTTGGCAAGGACGCAAAGCTCTATATGGAGATCACTATTGACAGAGGCAGAGGCTACGTTTCCGCAGAGAGAAACAAGAAGCAGGTTAATCTTCCTGTTGACGTTATCGCTGTTGACAGTATCTACACCCCTGTATTAAAGGTGAACTACACAGTAGAGGACACACGTCTTGGACAGGTAACGGACTATGACAAGCTTACTATGGAGGTTTGGACTGATGGTACTATCTCCGCTAAGGAAGCTCTTTCACAGGCTGCAAATCTGCTCAATGAGCATCTTAAGCTCTTCATCGACCTTTCAGAGGAAGCAGGACTTGCTGAAATCCTCGTAGAAAAGGATGAAAAGGGCAAGGAGAAAATCCTTGAGATGACTATTGAGGATCTCGACCTTTCAGTTCGTTCATTCAACTGTCTCAAGCGTGCTGGAATTAATACAGTAGATGACCTCATCAACAAGTCTGAGGAAGAAATGATGAAGGTAAGAAACCTTGGAAAGAAGTCCTTCGACGAGGTCAAGGAGAAGCTCCAGTCACTGGGCTTTGACCTCTCCTCAGAGGAAGAATAATAAACGAACCTGTCCGCAGGGCAGGATTACTATCACTTATAATGAAAAGGAGTGAAATACATGCCGGGTACAAGAAAGCTGGGCAGAACATCTGACCACAGAAAGGCAATGCTCAGAGGCATGGTAACTTTCCTTCTCGAGAACGGTCAGATTGAAACTACCGTTACAAGAGCTAAGGAAGTACGTGCTGTTGCAGAGAAGATGATTACTATCGGTAAGAACAACGATCTGCACTCCAAGCGTCAGGTAATGGCTTACGTTACTAAGGAAGCTGTTGCTAAGAAGCTTTTCGATGAGATTGCTCCCAAGTATGCAGAGAAGAACGGTGGTTACACACAGATCATCAAGATCGGTCCCCGCCGCGGCGACGCTGCTGAGATGGCTATCATCAAGCTTGCTGACTAATTTATATATATAATCTAAGCCGTCCGTATGGGCGGCTTTAGTTTATGAAGAAAAAGTTAATCAAAAAAGGAACCACATTATTAACGGTTCCTTTTTGAATTTATTTACGTTTTTTTGCTGTTATAAAAGATGCAAGAGCGAGAATACCAAGGCTCAATGCGGTACGCACACCCTTATCTCCCGTTTTAGGAGAATCATTAGGGGAAGGCTTTGCAGTGGTGGTTGATTGCTGCTTTTTTGTAGTTTCAACCTTTGTTGTAGGTGCTTGCGTTTCTTCCTCTGCAGCAATAGCCATTGTTGATACGATTGTAGTAGTTGTGGTATCTGTAGTTAATTCTATGGCTGTGGAAGTTTCGGAAGGAAAAGTTGCTTCTGTTGTTACAGCAGGTTCTGTATATTCAGGATTAGCTCCTCCGCCTCCTGCAATAGCAGATGTCATGATAGTACGGGTGTTATCATCAGTTTTCAAAGCAGTATAGGCACGGGTAAATACATCATATTTATCATATCCGTTGTAATCCTGATATGAATATTTGATAATATAATCCGTATATACTGCACCCTCACTCTCAACTGTGCCAGAGTTTCTTGCATTTTCTATAAGCTGTGAGGGAATAGGCAAATCCGCAATTAATTTATCCATATCAGATACGGTATAATTTTCTTCGTAAAAGGTAATATGGAAAGGCATTGTTGTAAATGTGCCGAGTCGTGAGGTGTAATAACTATATGCATTTTCTGCGGAAGCAAATGAGTCAGCGTATTCATCTGAAATAGCACATATTTCCGCATCTGACATAGTAAGCAGTTCTTCAAAAGTGTATTTCGGTGCTGTTTCTTCTGCTGATACCGTAAAGGATGGCATTATTGAAGAAACACCAAATAAAACTACGGATATGGCTGTAATAATTTTTTTATTCTTCATAAATATCACTCCTTAAATCGTCAGTGATTGCGTTTAGAGAATTTAATTCTGAGTAATTCTTTAAAATATATTGCTCAATGGGGGTATTATATTCTTTTTCTATTATGTCTGCAAGAGAACAACCCCATTCGTCAATATAATCTGTATGTTTATGCTTATATTATAACACAAGCATTTAAAAAAATCAATATATAAATTTCAATATATAACATTGTATAATGTGCAATATTTTTCTAAAAAACTATTGCAATTTTCCGCTATATATGGTATAATAATAAAAGTTAGTCTATACAGGCGAAAGGAGTATAAAATTATGAAAAGAAAATTAGCATATGCATTTGTGACAGCTGTAATCACAGTTATGTCCGCAAGCACAATGGCGATGACAGCCTTTGCGGAGGGTGAAGGCGCAGCTGCAAGCGATACAGCAGCTCAGGCACCTACAGGCGGAAGTATGATGATGCAGCTTGTTATTCCTCTTGTTATTATGTTCGTTCTTCTTTATTTTATGGCAATCAGACCACAGAAGAAGCGCGAGCAGGAAGCTAAGGATATGCAGAACAGCTTACAGGTAGGCGATGAGATAATCACCAGCGGCGGTATTGTTGGTATGATTTTCCGTGTTGGCGATGATACTGTTGTTATCGAAACAGGTGGAGAGCGTCATAAGCTTCGCATTAAGAAGTGGGCGATTGCTGAGAATGTGACTGCAACAGAGCGCGCAAGAGAAGCTCAGGCGAAGGCTAAAACAAAGCTTGCAGCAGCTGGTGTAAGCGACGATGATGACAAGAAAAAGTCCAAAAAGAACAAGAAGTCCGAGGATAACGAGGAATAAAAAACAAATACTCCGCATAGTATTAAAAAGATACTGTGCGGAGGTTTTTTGTTATGGGACGTTACAGAAAAAAGCTGTGGGACAGCACTATAGCAGGGTTTGCCGTATCTGTGGGATTTGGCTTGATATGCGGATTTATCTGCTGTGCTGTATGCTCAGCAATTTCCTGTTTTGTATTCAACGCGATGATGTTTACAGGAATATTTACAGTCATTTGCCTTATTGTCAGCGGATATTTCAGCGGTTATATCTGCGGGAAATACCGCCGCAGATATGGTATGACAGAGGGGGCAGTCTGCGGCGGTATAATATACCTCATTCTTCTTGCTATATCCCTCAGATTCGGAGAGTTTACTTCACCAATGAAGTTGATGCTCCTTGCGGCATCGGGGGCGATAGGCGGCATTGCAGGGGTCAATACGGTGCGCCCTGAGAAGCTTATGTAATGCAAATCCCCTGAACTTATAGCTCAGGGGATTGATACTATGTGATTATAAATATCTCTTTGACTTTTTCTTTACAAGGAAGATAACAAGTGCTGCAATTCCTGATGCACCTATAACTCCCAGGAGAATTCTGAACCACAGGCAGTATAATAAGCCTACCTGTACGGAGGAGACCTCCTGAACTGTAAAGATGTTGCCTGCTTCGTCTACGAGAACGAAGCTTAGGTCGTGCCAGCCCTTTTCAAGGGTGTAGGAGAGGCTGTGATTTTCATCAGAGTACTGAATTTTCTCAGCAGGAACAGCATTGCCGTTGTCGTATACCATACACTTGGATTTATCCAGTGATTCACTTATACCGGAAAGTGTAAAGGTCTTTGTGCTGCCTGCAAAGGATTTCCAGCTTTTCAGATTATCAGGAACATCACAGTCTGGTGCAAGAGAATCAAGTCTTATCCAGCCGAGAGATGTATGAGATGTTTCACCGTCAGCTGTATTTTCAGCCCAGAGGTAAATATCCTCATTTGTGCCGTCAGGATAATTATCAACGAAGTATTCCTTAGGCAGGACATAGTTATAAACTGCCATTCCGTACATATCATCGGAATTTTCAGCAGTAATGCCTGTATCCTTTGACTCACCGTTGGCATTTCTGAGTATAATTCTCGTATCAGAATCCTCACGGGCAAAAACAGTAATTTCAAGGTTGCTGAAAGAGTCAGGACGTTTGCTTATAGGTGTATTCTCGTCCTTTTGCAGTGAATACCAGCCTGTTTGTGCTGATTTGCTACTGTTGGAGATATATGCAAGAACATCGGTATTCATCATAAGAACAGATGTGTTTCTGCAGAGAGTGCTTTTATTTCCTGCCTTATCCACAGCTACAACATCAGCGGAGTATACGCCGTCCTTTGTAAATTCAGGCAGAGAATAAACTTTTTCCTCTGTCTTTCCTTCGTCAGTATCAGGGACGATTTCGCCTAATTCTCTTGCATTTGTATATTCAGGTGTGTATACGGTAATCTCGTATTCAAGGTGGTCGAAGTTTTTATCATCAAATTCCACAGACGGAATAAAGCCTTCTTCTATGCCGGTTTTTTCGCTGTATATTTCAAGATTTTCATACTTATTCTCTGCGTTATTGCCATTACGTGAGGTGATAACGGGATTTTTGAAGTCAATCTCGAAAACAGCAGTTTCCTGTGATTCTGTAGGATTTGAAGCAAGATCACGTGGAGATACCTTGATATAGTATACACCGTCATCATTTTCCTCAAATGGAATTTTCAGTGTATGTACATCGCCTTCGTGAGTCCAGTCAGAAGCAGGTATTTTACTCATACCGTTCGTGTTGTGGTCACTTCCGGGAGATTTCTTATAAAGGGTAACATTTGCAGCCTCAGCCGAGAAGTTATGTTCTGTTATGGTTATTTCAGCTGTTTTTCCCATACTGCTGCATCCGAAGAAATTCTCCTTATCTGTCTTGCCGAAGGTGCTGAAGTTCGTTTTCAGCACAGGGGGAGTTTTGTCTATTACAAACATAGGCTGTGAGAAGATCTCTCCTTTGTTGCCTGCCATATCTGTATAAGCTACGGTATAGCTGTAATCGCCGTCTCCTGTTATTGTATATTCGGCTGTATGAACAGTATTGTCACCCTCGCCTTCGGATTTCCAGCCGCCAAGACTTTTACTTTCGCCGTTAACGGTAAATACTACATCCTCTCCGTTAAAGTTTCGTTCTGTAATTGATACCTTAACAGTCTGGTCATCCTTGTAGTATATAGAATTCTGCGGCTTATCATTCACAATAGAAGCCGTAATTGTGGGAGTAGTCTTGTCTATGCTGTATACTTTCTCCTTGGTGTTATAATTTTCTGCACGGTCAACAAGTAATATTGATACTTTATTAGCATTTGTATTACTTGAAACAGTAATATCAAAACTGAGTTCTGTAATAAGGTTTTTGTCTGTAACTATTGAATTCGGATCAATTGTAATGAAGTGTTCACCGTTGTTAACGATTGTTTTATCATTATTAATGATTATTTCCCCGTCTTTTCCTTCATCATTTGCGATTGAGCAGTGAATTTTTCCTATACCCGAGAAAGTGTCCTTAACGTGTACAGTAAGGGAAATATCGTCATTGTGGAGAGGATTGCCGTCAGCATCCTTGCCGTTAATTTCTGTATTTACGGTTATTTCAATATCTGAATGCTGAGCGTGCATTTCGGGGGTTTCAAGTATTGTACCGTCAAAATGTGAAAAACCTGATGTATGTTTGAACTGTGCAGAATAGTTTATGAGTGCGTTTTTGTTTTCAGCGATATCCAATTTAAGAACTTCTTCTATATTTATTTTATCAATATCACATAATGAAACATTATCTGTTGTGATTGCCCACAAATGGCCCTTGAAGGCTTCTTTAATGGTGAAAACTGCATATGCATCTTTTGTTTTTTCGTTTATTTCATATGAAGTAGCTTTCAAAAGTGAGTATTCACGCTGATTATCAGCTGATACTTTTCCGCATATCAGTGCTGTATAATTCAAACCTGAGGAATTGCCGATATCTCGTACTTTTACTTTTACAATTGTTTCTGATTGGAAGTAATAGCCGTAAATATCAGACTTTATTGATATAGGCGTAATATCTTCGCGTTCATCACCGCTTAGAAGCAGAAATCCTAATATTTCAGGATCGGTTTTATCAACAGAAAAATTTTCTGTTTCAGAAATGTGTATATTACCTGCATTATCAACAGCTTCTGCAACAATTGTATAGTTGCCCTCCTGTGTAATAGCCTGTGTATATGTAGTTGAAGCAACATATTTCTGCTCAGCAGGGAGTGTGCTGTCTGATATACTCTTGTAAATATCAGTAGTAACATACGGTGTATCTGGAGTGGGCTGATGATTTTCTGTTATGGTAGCGTTGCTGAGACCAGAAATCATATCGGGACATTTCTCGCTGTCAACATCAGCAGCGTATACAGTGTAGTTTATATCATCGCTGTACCATTTAACTCCGTTTAATTCAATATAATCTGGGGGAAGCACAACAGATGCCGTAGGCTTTATACTTTCCACCATAAGGCTTGTGCTGAGCTTTTCATCGGTAGTCAGAATTCCCTTTCCGGTGGTGAAATAATAAACGGAAGTATTTCCAATTTTGTCAGTCAGTTCAATGCGGGGGATGCCCTTCCGGTTAATTATTTTATCAGCCTTGACAGTGATTGTGTATTCATTGCCTTTTTTCGTAGCCGCAAATCCTGTTTCATCTTCATCGTTAAAATATAAGATAATATTATTCGCAGTTATACCGCTGATTTCCTCCTTAACCTTGAAAGAAATTGTGAAATCCTTATTTGTGAATATGCCAAATGGTTTGAAATTCAGAATTGGAGAATTCTCATCTTCTGAAATTGTATAAGTGTTATTCTCAATAGTGGGTGCAGTTCTATCAATGAAAAAGCTGAACTGCTTTGGTTTATCATATTTGTTGCCTGCTATATCCTCAACTAATGCCTGAACAATGTATTCGCCGTCAGCAGGGAATGAATCTGCAATTACAGGTATAGTTTCAGTTGCGTTTTTATTAGGCATTTTATATGTAACAATATCTGTAACAACAGTTGTAACGGTATTTTTATTTTCATCTGTTACAACTCCGTTTTCATCGGTAACTGTTGCAACCTTTGTATATGTTCCCTTTGTTTCGATACCTGCGGAAAAATCTGCTTCAAGCTTTTTGATTATTTTGTTATCCTTGTCAATAACATTGATAAGATAATTCTTTATACCTGTGTTATCCTGGATATCAGCTGTTATTTCGCCTGTCATAGCTTGTCCGTAGTATCTGAGGTTATTCAGTGTTTCCACATCATTTCCGTCGCTATCAGTGCAAGAGGAGTCATATGTTACAGTGCTTTCATCAGCATCGTATACTAATGAAATTTCCATGGCATTACTTACCTTATCGTGTTCGCTTTTTGCCTGGATTGTTATGGTGTTAGCTTTATTGTTTGTTAAATTGAGATCATTCAGCGGAATGTAGTAATCACAGTCAGTAACATCTTTATTTCCAGAGCCAGTGGCATAAGACATATTCTCAAATACATTATTTTCTATGAATTCTTTGGTTATTTCGTATTCAAAGTTATCAGAGTCATTGACGGATACGATAAAAGCGTCTACGTTTGCTTCCTTCATATTAACTTTCAGATAATCAGAGGAATTAGCATAAATAAGATTGGAATTGGTGTTGTTTTTCTCGCTGCCGTATTCCTGAGCTTCTATTTGTTTAAATGTTCCGTCAGAATCTTTTGAATAAACATCCATATAGTTAATTTCAGGAGCATAGAAATTCTCTACAACAGATGATGATTTTATTTCATTTCCGGCATTATCAACTGCATAGAATTCAACGTTTTTTCCTTCAGCTTCTTGAGCGTTGATTGTGAAGGAGAATTTATTTTCATTATTAAGCCCGATATGGCTTGATTGCCCACCAATTTGTACTCTTATATTCCTGATACCTGATAAATCATCGGTAATAATACCCTCTGAACTGTAAATAAGTTCTTTGTAAAAGGGTCTGTAATACCTTTCCTCCAGTTTTACTTTAAACTCATTCGGAGCGGTATTATCATATTTATAACTCTTGGTTTCTGCGTGAATAAGACTTGTTTCATCTTTGCTTACAGTCCAGAAATGAATGTACATATCCCCCTGAGGGATTATATCTTTAGCATCCTCAACATTTGTCCACAAACGTGCATCCTCATCTGTATAGCTGCCCCAGTCTATGTTCTGATCTGAAGAAGTTTTATAATAAATATTAGTATCATCGTTGCATCGTACATTCCAGCTGTTGAGATTGTTAACCCAGGTATTCCCCTCAAATCCGGATATATCGCTCCATTTAAAGTTGTTTACATGTATGTATGGATCAGCATAGTTTCCTGCATTATCATAAATTTCAACTTTTATGTTCTGATTTGCCTTTCCGTCAGTTATGGGAATTTTAAAGTATATACCTGTATCAGTTTCTTCATAATCGATGCTTTCACAAGCGTCATCGCATTTTATTTCTTTTATTCCCGAAAGACCGTCATCAATCGGCTCTTTGTTTTGAATATAGTGTCTGCCGTTTTCCTTGATTATTTTCAAAACAGGCTTTTCGGGATCGGTATTGTCATATTTATATGGAACGGGTTCTTCTGTACTGTAGAGTTTCTTACCGTTGACATCTTTGACAGCAAAGAATTGTATATATCCCTCGCCTTCGGGAATATCCCTGTTGTGCCATTCAGTAGCTCCGAAATAATCATTCAGAAGTCCTTCATCATCGATTGTTTCAAGTATTTTATAAGAAACGGTTACGTCATTTTCAGCTGAAACCCAGTTATCTGTAGTATTTGTCCAATCTTCGGGAACGTTCACATCAATAAAATTGTATTCCGATTCAAGAAATTCATTTTCCATATCAGTAACGGTGTCGTTTCCCTCTGCAATTGCCGTTAATCCAGTTATATTTGAGCTGAGCAAAACTGCCAATGCTGATAAAACAGCGGAAGCCCTTTTTATAACCATCATTGTTTATCATCCTCCTTTTCACGCTGATTTACAAGAATATTGTGCAGCGCTTTATATGATGTACCATTGACATATTCCCGTTTAAAAAGACTGTTGCCCTTTCTCTTGTATGGAAAAAATGCCATAGCACCGATAACGAATACAATAACAGCCACAATAGCCGCGATTATTATATATATTCTCCAGGTCTGATAATCTATATCAAGTCTGCCGTACATACCTGTTATTGCGAGTACTGCAAGTATAAGCAGTACAAGGCATAGAGATACCGCAAAGCCTGTAAGAATGCCGTATACAATAAAGCCTGCTATGGGGTGTTTCTGAAATCGTTTGTCAAGATACGATTTAAGTCTTTTTATAATATCCATAATCCACCTCTTTATTTCTTTTCAAGGCTGTCAAGGAAATCTTTGATTTCTGAACGTGTCTTACCATTTGCATCAGATATAGAATTTATAACCATATCGCCTTTATTGTTAAGGGCAATGGCAAGATGTCTTACAGCGTTTGCATAGGTGGGGTTATTTTCGTTATCAAGCAGCAGATTATAAGCTTCGTTGTAGTTGTAATTGCTGATGTTTTCAACGCTGTGAATTGCAGCAGCAAGGTTATATGCTGTACTGCCTTCTGAAATACCCATTTCGCTTATTGCTGAGGAAATAGTTGAAAGCTCCGCTGCATTTGCCTTTTCCATTATCTTGTCAACATAAGTCATTTTTTCGCTGTTGTTATCGTTGTATTCCAACAGTGAAACCATAAGGGAGGCTTCCATAGTGCTTATGCTGTCATCCTCCAGAAGATAGCCGTAACACTCATCGCAGACAGTTTTTTTCTGTCCGTCATCAGCAAGCTCCATTCTCTCCAGAGCAATTTCAGAGATTTTTCCGAACTGAGTTGCCTGATAAGTTATGCTGTTTCCGTCGTGGTTGTCGATTTCCTCCATAAGAGTTTCCCAGTTGTTGGTGGCAATCTGATATCCGATAGCCTTGTAAACGACGGAAAACAGGAGCAGGGTGATAATACAGCCAATACAGAATCCGAATATGGTAGCGGCGTTTCTTACCTGCTTATTTTCACCTTTTTTTACAGATGGAATGCTGTCGCGAGCATCGTCAAGGTCGTCTTTAAGCTCGCTGTAATAGTGATAGTAGTCGTTGCTTTCAAGATATCCCAGTTTACGCCTTTTTGTGCATTTCTTTATGATTTTCTGCAAGGAGAGGTGATAACGTCCGCCTAAGGGGCCTGTACATTCAAGGGATAAATCTCTGTTGAAATAGGCTTTGTCATCAAGAAGGTTTTTCTCATAGAAATCGTGGGGAGATTCAGCAAAATCTCTGCTGTTTACCATAAGTTCAACGATGTTCATACACTCCCAGAAAGTTGCGCCAAATGAGAATATATCACTTTCAATGGACATTTTACCTGTTTCATATCCGTTTTTTTCAAAGGGAAATTTCGAATTATATCCCTCTCCTACAAAACATTCAGGGGCAGCATATCCTATTGTACCGTGGGAAAATGGAGTGTTTATGCTTTCTCTGCTGTCGTAGTCGACACAAGGGAGAAAATGGCGTACAAAGGTTTCGTCATCAGGGAGAAAAACGGAGCGTCCGAAGTCAATCAGTACCAGCTCTTCACTCTGGCTTGTAACCATTATATTTTCAGGTTTTATATCAAGGTGGAGAACCTTTTTCTTTGAGGTTGTACTGATAAACATAAGAATACCGCAAAGGCTCTGCATAAATCGGAGCAGCTTTTCCTGATAGCGGAAAAAGGTTTTCTCGTCCTTGTATCTTTCAAGGACTTCCTCTTTTTCAGCGTCGGTGAAGTCGTGAAAGTTAATCCAGCGGTTATCTTTTTTCTTTTCAAGTCCCCAGAATTCTCGGCGGCAGAACTGTTCCAGTGACCAACCGTCAATAAACTCCTCGACTACGCAGAAGCAGGGGACGATATTCTTTGAGCCACTTGGGTTACTGCTGCGGATATATTTTTTGGTATCGGGAATTTCAAGCTCAAAATCCTCTCCGATATCCTCAATAACATCGTAAATACGTGCAACACTTCGGCATTCCTGCAACTCCTCAAATATTTTAAGCTCTTGATTTTTAAATCGTTCAAGGCGTTCTTTTGATTTTGGTTTAAATTTCAGAACGCAGGAGAAAGAAAGGTCAGTTTTTCTGTCCTCGCCGATAGATATTTTTCTGCCTTTGAATACAAAGCTTTCCGTACCTGAGGCAATAAAGCCATCGGGGAAATCCTTGTTATCAATTTCATAGATAAACTTTGTTCCCTGAATTTGTACGCTCATTTATTATTTTTTCCTTTTTCATCTGTTTCGGGAAGCTGGAGTATACTGAATATAGTACTTTTGCTGCCCTCGGAAAGCTTATCAAGTTTAATACAGCTTTCTTTTTCTTCCGATTTTTCATCCATATCAATATCGGCAAGATTCATTGATTTTTTCTTATCGCTCAAGCGGTTGTACCCTCCTCAGAAGTGGGATTCTCGTTGAATGTTTTAAGTTCTTCATCAAGCTGGATATATGCGTTCTTGATATCCTTGAGTACGCCGTTATTTATAGCGTCAAGCACTTCTGCAATACTCGTTATTTCTTCAAGAATATGGTCTGTCTCTTTTTTGTACTGCTTTGCACCAGCCCCCTGCCATTTTGAAAGGAGATTTTCATTAATTGTCTTGAACTGGGTTTTAATTCTCTCAAATTCCGTAATTGCATCCTGACTGTCCTTTTCGAACTGTACAAGCTTTTCAATATCGGCACATCTGATACTTGCCATAGTGTTATCCTCCAATTAGTCGTCTTTTTTGATGAATTTCAGCTTGACAAGCCTGTCAGCTTCTATGTCGTAGAAATAGCCATCGCCTGTTTCACAGCGGGCGTATTCCTCTTTAAGCCCTTTGGCATCCATATTTCCGAATACTGTTTTCTGTCCTCTTTCAGCTGCAAATTCAGCTATATTATCGAGGAGAAAAACAGAACTCATAGTATTATTGAGGAAGTTGTTTGTTTCCTGGTCGGTGATTTTCTGAATATCGGTAAATATGAATATCAGATCCTCATCTTCGGCAATAGCTGCCAGCTTCGGGAGAATGTTGTTTATGAACTGTTTTTCACCATTTGCACTTAGATACAGCATTTTGCTCTGCAGAACAAAAACAGTAGGTTTTACAGGGTTCTTATTTTCATTATAAGATGGCATAAGGTCAGCTTTTCCGTCACCGTAGATATATGTAGAAACAGGGGAGTGAAGCTGACTGTTTGAATAGCCGTTCCAAGTAAGGTCCATATAGTAGTCGTTGATGAAGTGATAGAACTGCTGATATGGGGATAAAGTCTTTGTGAAACCCTCAGCGGCTGTTTTCGGTTTGTCAATGACGTCAAGAAATCCCATTGACATATCAAAAGTATCGGTGTTTTTTTCTTCCAGAGGCGGCAGTGGAGAGTTCTTTTTTGTCTCGATAAACTTATGGCATTCAAGTCCGAGCTTTTCGCATTTTTCGTAGAATTCTTTAAGCTGCTTTCTGCCGTCATCGAAAAATACAAACCGTGAATTTGATTTTTTCTCAAACAGCTCATCAAGTATAACTCGGAGCAGGTTTGTCTTGCCATAGCCTTTTTTTCCGTATATACCGATGACTCTCGATTCAGAAAAATCAACCTCAACAGGGTAAAAGTCAATATAATCAAGTCCTACGGAAATAGGGCAGGGGATGCCCTCACGTTTCTTTTCAATTGCTTCGGGAGTGCGTTTCAGACGCTTATATTCGTTTACTGTAAGATCTCCCGAAAACGTGGGATATTTCTTCACACAGCGGCTGTATACTCCCTTTTCGCTGTCATAGCCGAATTTATCCCTGAGATTGTGCATATATTCTCCCTCATCTTTAAGGGAATCGGCAATAAAGCACTGTAATTCATAGGGATAATTCATTCTGAATGTTCCCTCAATATCATCAGGTTTTATGGTAACATTAGCAAATCCACGTCCGGGAATTGCGCCTATTTCAGTTACTTTTGAATTGAATATATCGAGATATTTGTCAGCAGGCATTTCAAGGGCGATTTTCTGTCCGAAACTGCTGAGGTAGGAGTTAAGTCCCTTTGTATCGGAAGCGGTAAATATCACCGTAACACCTTTTGATAAGCCATCGCGGCATATCTTGGCGAATTTTTCCTGATATGCTGCATATCGCGGCTCGTCCTGAAATGCGTTGAGATTATCTATGATAAATGTAGTGTGAATTATATTTTTTTCCCCATTATATGAAGAAAAATTATCACCGTTAAGAGCTTTGGTGTTTTTCTTTACAATATCTTCAAGAATTCTGAAAGCTCGTTTAACATATTCCTCGTTGGAGTTGTCAAAATAGGCTGAAACAAGTGGAAATTCCTTATATGAAGCCATAGCTCCGCCGAAATCCAGTATGAAAATCTGCTCGTTTTCTTCGTTGTATTTCATATGGAGCAGCTGAATTATCAATTTGAGAAAGTTTGTTTTTCCGCTCATTGAAGCACCAAAAAGGGCTATATTCTTGTCAAGAAGGTCAACCATAAATAAGGGCTGTTTCTGTACAATCGGAATGTCATACTGTCCTGGAGTGCATATCATTTTTCTTGTTTTTTCCATATTACTTCACCCAATCCATTTTGTATTCAATATTTGTTTTCAATGGCGGCATAAATATCTTTTCAGGTATTGGTCTGTCCTTATTTACAGCGATTATCGTATCAACTACAAATTTAAGCTGTGTGGCGTTGGGGTCAACGTTTTTCTGCTTGTTTATCTGTATCTCGTTATCCTTTTGTGAACGATAGAATTTGCTGTTGAAATGTCCGCTGTTGGGTACATAGGTGATATCAACAGGTTTTTCAATGCTTAAATTCTGATTTGCACCTGTATAAGCCGACTGGAAGTATTCAAATCTTGAACCCGTACCCACAAGAAGATATGCTCTGCCGTTTAAGGGCATTGTGGGAGCAGCTGCAACAGGGCTGTCAATCATTTCCTTTGAAGCCTGCTTTGTGGCTACTTTAAGGCATATTCTTGCCTTTGAGTTAACACGTATATCGTCAGTAATTGCGCCCTCTATGTTTTGTGAAACGAGTATGATATGAAATCCGAGAGTACGTCCAACACGGGCGATTGTAGTAATTTCAGCAATGAAGTCAACATCATCGCTTTCGCTGGAAAAACGCTTCAATTCGGTAAATTCATCAACTACAAGAACAAGGTGGGAAAGAGACTTTATTTTTTCTATGCCGTTTTCCTCCAGATATTCCAGCTGTTTTTCGTTGAGCTTTCCGATTTTTTCAAGTATTTTCTTTACACTGTCGGAATAACCTGATTCCTTTATAGATTTTTCCTGAACCTTTAGCTCTTTGAGCATATCTCTTGCTTTTGAAATGGTAAGATTGCTTTCACACTTCATAAGACTGTCAAGGTCTGTCATTGTTCTTCTTGCTCTTATATATGCGTCGGCTGTATCAACTCCCAATTTTTGCAGAAGAAGTTTTCTTTTCTTGATTTCCGCATTGAGAGTTTCAAGGAAGCGTTTAAGCATATATGCCGAGGAAATGCCCTCGCTTTCGCCTGCGGTATCGGTAACAACACCTACACAGTGAGGAAGGTCGCCAAGACGGTCAGAGAAGCCTCCGCCCTTCATATCAACAAGCATAAGATTGAGGTCCATAGGTGAGAATTTCATACAGAGTCCGATAAGATAAGTAATAATCGTTTCCGATTTACCTGAACCTGTTGTACCTGCAACAAGCATATGAGGACCGTCTGCCTTTTCGTAGAGGTCAAGGTGCATATTTCCGTGTTCGTTTGCGCCTATATCCACGCGGAGATTTCTCGTAACGTCATATTCCTCATCGGAGTTTGACCAATTGCCGAGAATTTTAGCTGCCGCATTTGTTGTAGCAAGCGGATTATTTGAATTACTTACAGTGGGCTTGGTATCTTCATTTGAAATTTTGTAAAGCTCAAAGAGAGTTACCATACTTGGAACTTTACCGTTTTCAGCTATACGTGTATAATAAATGGCGCTGAGACGCTTATATGCAAGCTCATACTGTTCATTATAGATATTGCCGTTGAAAATGAAATTATTGGCGAAATTTGGGTATTTCTTCGGTTCTGTAACAGTTGCAAGGATATTTTCACGGGTCATTACGCTGTAACGGGGAATAACATAGCCGTATCCCTCGTTATTAGTACCGTTCTGGAGATATACCACATCACCGCAGTAACGGGGCAGTTTATCCTTGTTATCGCGGCAGAACAGGAACGTAAGGCCGAGGCTGTTCTGATAGTCCTCGCCCTCCTTAGGTGCTTCGGGGAGATATTTTGAAAATCCCGTGGATTTTATATTATAATCGTCAAATATAACGCATACAATCTGCGTTACCTTCTCAGGAGGAGCGTCATTTTCCTCGTCGGGGTGATTATCCTTTTCGCGCTGATTCATTATATTCAGCAGCTGACCGTAAACCTCGCCTGCACTTTCCTGATTGAAAACAAACTGAGATGTATTTTCCAGCAGCTCATTGCAATGGGGCAGGAATTTGTATGAATTTATCTTTTCTTGCTGCTCCTCTGCGGTCAGACCGCTTTCAAAGAAGAATACGAACTGGATATCCTCAGGGGAGTGGTAGTATGTAAGCTCCAGCACCGTATGTCTTATGAAATCGTGGGCATACATATTCTGGTCGGAAATTATACCTACAGCGCCTGTATTCTTCACATCGAGCATATAGGGGGCTTTAATATCGGCACTTCCCCAGGTTTTTCCGTCAAGATAGCGGAAATATTCCGTTGAAAAGCGGTAAGAAAGCTCTGATAGGAGATATTTATCCTGTGAAAGACTGCCGTTCTTTATAAGCTCCGCTTTTTCAAGCTTTTCCTTTCGGGTAAGCTTATCCTTTGGGATATCTATGTATATTCCTGATATACGCTTTTCCTTGCCGTTCTGGAAATTCTCGTAGCAGATACGGTAATAGATATCGGAGAATATTTCGTCCTTTTTCTCGTATTTTATATTAAAGAGAGGCTTGACATTTTCCGAAACACCGAGAGTTATACGCATAAAATCATTGTCATTCTGTGAACGGGCAAAAATAGCGGAATCAAGTCTTGCAAGGTCCTTGAAAAGTGCAGCTGTATCGGGATAAAGCTGCTGAAGGTATGTAACGTCCGCCTGCTGCCATTCACCGATTCTGCCAATAACTCGCTTTATATAGTTTTCGTAGTTGTCTTTCCACTCATTTTTCTTCTTGCGGTTAGTTTTTCCCTGTTTGAAGTAATTATAAGTAGTTGTAACAAGTGTCATAACACCTGTAGCGGCGGTCATCATCCACATAGCACCGCCCATACCTCCCGAGGAGGAGCTTGACATAAAGGCGCGTACACCAATCATACCGCCTGTTGAAATAACGGTAGGAATAAGGATATCGGCAAGGGAACGCTCCTCGTTCTGTGGCATATCTCCCGGTGGGAGAATTTCAAATTCAGAAGCGTCAACAGTTTCAAGAGTACGGCTGCTTATGTTGTATTCAAGGGAGTTATCCTCAGAGTTAAGAATATAACTGGAAGGAACTTCCTCAAAGAGTATCTTTTCTGTAAGAGTTGTTTTCATTGTAATCATCAGCACGCTTGAGGTAACAAAACCAAGCTCTGTAAGGGTAACAGTGGGCTTTGCAAGCTCCTTTTCGCAGTCGATAACCTTAAATCTGCCCTTTCGGGTATAATTTACAGCTATCTGATTACGCTGTCTGATATAGTTTCTGTAGAGGTGGAAGTGGTTTGGGAAGTTGTTGCGTAGTCCGTAGTATAGTCCCTCCAGAAACGCTTTCAATGTAATATCATCTTTAACGAGAAAAGCAAGTCGGTCAACCGTTCCCGATAAATCACCGTATGTATCGCTTACGGGGAAATCAAACTGTACCGAAATCATTATTTCGTTATTCTTCATATGTTGTACTCCTTATATTCCCCTTACTGCCCTTTCAAGGATTTTTTTAAAATCATTTTCATTGATGCGGGGGATATTTACCTCAGGGATATCCGTTTTTTTAACAGTGGGGATATCTATGGGCTTTGCCTTGCTTACAGGTGCATCCTGTACAATGGGGCATTTAACGGAAATATCCGCTTTTGGAGGCTGATATTTGTTTATCGCTGCCGCTGTGATATTGTTCAGCTTTGGAACGTTTACTTTCACCTCGGGGAAGATGCGTTTTTTCAGCTCTTCAGCCTTTTTAACAGCAACCGTGGGAACGGAAACCGCTGCCTTTTCGGGAGCTTTATATACAGGCTTTGCAGGTGCTGATTTAATTTCAGCAGATATCTTCTTTATATCTGAAATTTTCTGCGTGTCAAATTCGGGTTTTATGAATTCCTTTACAGCTGCCTTTTTGACAGTTACAGCAGGAATGTTATTTATCTTGACAGTATCGGGTACTGTAATTTTCTTTGTTAATGGTATCTTTATATCTGCGGCATTTTCTCTTACAGGCTTAATCTTATATCCGCCGCATTTATTCAGCCTGTCTGAGTTTATTTTCAATGTCGGCTGAGCGATTTTACCCTTATTTTCAGGCAGTCCGCTTACCTTGTATTTTTCTGCATTTTTAAAAGAAACCGTTGTGGGCTTCGTGGTATGTTTTAAATCGGGAATATTGCTTATCCCATATTTTCTGTTCAGTCTTTTTGTGATTGTTTGGCTGACTGAACTGCGTTTTTCATTTTCGGCAGCAATATTTCTGCCGTTGAATATATTATCGGGAATAACCGCATTACCCTTTGCAGGCATCTTATACTGCGGTATGTCATCCACGCGACGGACAGGCTTGATTTTTCTGAATTCAGGCTTTTTATATTTGAAATCCGCCTTGTCAATCTGTTCAAGCTTTTCAGCAAGCATTACTCTCTGACGATGAATATTCAATTGCTTGTAATATCGCTGCTTTTCTTCCTCGGTCATAAGAGAAATTATTTCTTCGGTTAATTCTTTAAAAGCCATTTCTGAACCTCCTGTCTTTGTTTTTATACCCATCTTTTAAGCAATACCGCACAAAGCCGCCAGGCGCGCTTTGTGCGGTGCTGCATCAGTGCGCGTCAAACTGCACTGATAAGAATATTATTAACCTTCTCCTCTGATGCTTGCAGCAATCTGAGCGTCAATATCGTCGAAGTTCTGAGCGTTTGCTTCAAGAAGTGAAGCAAGTCCGTTTACAGCCTCAGGAATATCTGTGGAAACGAATTTCTCAATATTTGTCTCAAAGAACTCAACAAGAGCGTCTCTTGCGTCGCCCTGCATAGCCTCGATAGCTGCATTGAAAGCAGTTACAAAAGTTGAACCTGCCTCTTTAAATTCCTCTGAATAGCCCTTAAGGTTTGCAACACTGCTGTCCATTGAAGCTTTTACAATTCTACAACCTGCCATAATTATTATACCTCCTGAAATTACTGATTGTTTGCTGTTCCAAGCTGTTCGTCAACGCCCTCTGTATCGGGAATTGCAGCCTTTATGCTCTTGCAGATGTCCTCAAGTGCCTGAAGAAGCTGATTAAGAGCCTCGCCTGTAACGGGGTGGATTTTTTCTTCATAGAAGCTTTTGAAACCGTTGGAAGCGGAGCCTGTGAAATCGCTTGCTGTAAGTGTTTCTACTTCTGTCTGAATGTTTGAATGAAGTGATTCAGCTGATGTACGATATGTTGCAATAGCCTTGATTGCCTCGTCCATCATTTCGGGTGTGATGTTGATTGTTCCGTTTTGTCCCATACCTGCCATAATTAATTCCTCCTAAATTTTATTATCCGTTCAGTTCTTCATACTTCACGAATATATCCTTGTAATATTCGGTACCTATAATGGTATCCAGAGTTTCGGAAATATGCTTTATAACAGCGCTCAGGTCCTCTACAGGCTGCAGCAGTACGTCTCTTGCGGCGATTTTTACTTCATCGCCTGCCGCTGTATCCATAGCACCTGAAACGTCGTCATACATTTTTTCCAGTTTGGCTTTCAGAGTTTCCGCATCCGTTTTCAGCTGATTCATTTCCTGTGAAGCTGTAGTAAATGCGTTATCGTCAAGCACTATATCGTTAAACAGAATTGCCATAATCAAGCGCCTCCGTTCTTCGCCTTTTTAATTTCTTCAAGGAGAGGCTCCTGCAGTTCCTGTCTGAGATAGCTGCATTTTTCCTCTGCCTCGTCATATCGCTCCGTATCAATAAGACATTTTACGCGGAGCATAAGTGCATTGAAGTTTGATGGGTCTTTAAGGGCTGCATTACGCAGTTTCTTCTGTACCTCGTCATACTTCTCGCGCCAACCGTCGAGATTAAGGGATTTCATAGCATTCGCCTCGGTATACATACCAAGCTGTGCAAAGTATTCCTGCTGGCTCTTCTGCATTTCAAGAGCGTAGTACATAACCTTTCTGTAATCGTCAGCAAGGGTGTATGCACCGATGTACATACGGTTTATTCTGTCTGTATCTTCGGGAGAGATAGTATATTCGTCAGATTCATCAAGCTTGTATTCATCGTTTCCGCTGTTGTTTTTAGCAGGGGAGAGATATGTACCGCTGTTTTTCATTTCTTCAAGCTGTTCCACGCTGAGCTGTTCATAACGGTAGAGGTTTGCGTTCATTTCGTTGAGAATAGCAATGGAATCAGCCTGTACAGGGTCATATTCATAGAAGAATACGCCGTTATTGTATGAGAAAGCAGGCTTTTCAGCCGCTTTAAGGCACATAATAACGTTTTCTGCTTCTTCTGTGTGGAGATACAGGTCAGCTGCAATGAGATAGCATTCTGTTACTTCCTCCACTGAGGGCTTTTCTTTTTTCATATAATGTTTGATATATGTCAAAGCCCTCTGCAAACGGTCGGGATTATTATCCTTGTCGTATGCAGTCAATTCAAAGTTCACCATATCACTGCAAAGGGCGAATGGGAAATTCATAAGATTTTTTCTTGCGTAAACAAGCTCCTTGAAAGCGTCCTCAAGGCGATTTGCCTGCTTTAACATAATGTAAGCTACCTGATATCCCGAGTAATCTGACGGTGCAAGAAGCTTCATCTGATTGGCAACGCTAAGGCAGTTAGGAAGGTCATCCTGTATGCCGTATATAGCAGCTTTGCGTTTGAGAATATCAATATCTCCCGGAACAAGCATTTCTGATTTTTTTAGATTGATAAGAGCGTCATCAAGTCTGCCAAGCTGCTGATTGACGATGCCGAGGATGTGATACATCTGACCTGCGGCGTCTTCACTGAGGCCGAGTTCATCGGCTTTGGCAAAGCTTTGCATAGTTTCGGTAATTTTGTTGACGGATGCCTGAGCATAGCCGAGATTGAAATATCTATTTCCGTTGTCAGGTTCACATTTTACCGCTTGCTGATAGTACTCAATAGCGTCATCGTATCGGCTGAGAGACATACATACATTAGCAGCACACTGATAAGCGTCGGCACAGTCAGGGTCAAGAGATATAGCCTCTTTTGCCAGACTGAAAGCCTCCTGCATTCTGCCGTTTAAAAAAGCAGTCTGCGAGTTTGATATAAGCTCGGCAAGTTGTTCTGTATTTATCATTGTTTCACCTCGTTTTTGAATTCTTGCAGTTTAAATAGCGGGGATTATTGGTTATTTTACCCCATTAAATTATACACCTAAAAGAGGGTTTTGTCAACAGTTTTACGGATTCGACAAAATATTTTCATCAAACAAGCGATGAAAATATACATTTTCAAAAGTGTTTATGTAACAAAATGTGGTGATTTATAGTAGGGGAGGGGGATAAGCTGAAATCCTACAGAAATATACCATCTGCCACTTTTTTATTTCCCTCAAACAATTCGAAAGTGTTTCCTGCGTAAATGTTACCTGTAGGAGCGTGGGGGAACAAATAGTTTACATCTGCAATACTTTTCAGCCTTATAAGGTTGTTTTCTATTATGCGGATATTAGCACTCCACATATTATTTTTTTCACCCGAAAATCTGATAATGGGACAGTACCTCGCACCTGTTTCAGGGATGGATTTTCTCAAGTCGAGCCAGTTTATTTCAGCGAGCATAGGTTCCTCCTTTATATCATCCTTCTGAATGCTTTTTTGCTCTATCACAACCGCTTGCATTATGCACCCAAACCTCACACTCACCAACAAAATAAGTATGATAATCCTCAATCTGGAAGTTATATACTGTTTCAGGATTTTCGCATTCTTCGATATAGCAGGAAGAAACGAGCAAATCTTTGCCGTTTACGCTTATTAGGGTATCGCCCACAAGAAGATTTCCTGCGTTGATAAAGCCTCTGTTCTGGACGTAGAATGGGTGCTTCAAGTCATTGTGGAATTTCTTCTCCATACGATAGGCTACAAACTTTTAACCAGTATGCATCGTCTGAAGCATATTCTTTTATTGCGTTTTCGATAATATCTTCTTGTAATTTGGTAACAATTATATTGGGTGCGCCAGGTTCAAGAAATCCTTTTTTCATATTTTGAGTAATCCATTCAATTGTTGCGATTGTAACACAAAAATTTTTTTCGTTTTCTAATTTCACAAATACATCTATGTTATCGCAAAATAAGTTGCATTCATTAATAGGAGTTGGGAAAATAATAGAACTAACTTTCATTTCAATTTAACCTCTATAAAGTTTTTTCAATATGTTTATAACGTTTTGCTCGTTACTTTTATTTGCTTTGGCTAAAATTCCCATAGCCCCATTTTTCATTCGGTAAAATACTCGACCGCCGTTTCTGCCTCGTAAATAGCAAATATCTTTAAAAAGATTTTTACTTCCAATTCCAGGGTTGTTATTTCCACTTAAGAATTCGTTGATTAAATGATTCATTTCGTTTTGTACTTGTTGATTTTTGCCTGCTTTTTCAGCTTCTTTAATTAAGTTGGTATTTTCATTTATCTTGGATGCGACTTTGTATTTTTCTCCAGCATTATGCACCCAAACCGCACACTCACCAACAAAATAAGTATGATAATCCTCAACCTGGAAGTTGTATACTGTTTCAGGATTTTCGAATTCTTCGATGATGCAATCAGAAACAATCAAATCATTGCCGTTAACGCTTATTAGGGTATCGCCCACAAGAAGATTTCCTGCGTTGATAAAGCCTCTGTTTTGAATGTAGAACGGGTGGTCAATTGTTGTAACAATCTTCTCGCCGCATCACTGCCCATAAATAAGAGGAATGTCTAATGCTGATGATGGATCAATATTATCAAGAATAGAATCGAATGCTGTATTTTTTATATAACTCTTTAATGATTCCTTGGTTTTAACATCGTCAGTGCCAAGATAAAATCGAATAATTGCAAGTTTTACAATATCCAAAAAATCATCGTATAACATTTTATAAGTATTATCCTCAAAAGTTTCAAATTGATAGTATTCTTTATCATCATTTGACATTTCAAAGAAACACCAGCAAAGCTCAGCTGTCCAGTTATCCTTATTATTAATGCATTTGATGAAATTTTCAAAGTGACACGCTGGTAATGTGTTAATAAGCAATGTAACACATTCATTTGCTTCATTATTTGTAAGTAAATTCATAAAAAGCTCCTTTTATTTAAATTGATGGATACATAGTAATAAGTTTATTATCTCTGATATAAAAATTCCATTCTTTACCGGAATTATCTAATGCAGTGACAGATACACCGCTGCTTTGTCCAGTTGTTGGATTAATTCCATTTACAGATTCAGGAACATTAGCGTATGCTTCCAATCCGCGATTAATATAATCATCGGTGCTGATTATATTTGAATCATATATTGTCTTAGCTGCTTTCCCAGTTCTTGTGTTTGCTGTATATTCAACATAAGTTACACCATCTACACCGTTTACATTTTGGATGTTATTTGTTAGATCGCCACCCGCAACATCAAGTTCACTTAAAAAGCGACTTTCTTCGTGACATCCATTTATTCTACCGTCAGGTTTAGCGCCATCTGTTGGTTTATTTCCTTCAAGATGATCTTTAATATCCTGTATTTCTTGTGATGTACACGTTCTGTTATGCACCCAAACTCCACACTCACCAACAAAATAAGTATGATAATCCTCAACCTGGAAGTTATATACTGTTGTGGCGAATTCGCATTCTTCGATATAGCAGGAAGAAACGAGCAAATCATTGCCGTTAACGCTTATAAGGGTATCGTCCACAAGAAGATTTCCTGCGTTGATAAAGCCTCTGTTTTGGACGTAGAAAGGGTGGTCAATTGTTGTAACGATTTCTTCGCCGTTTATGGTAAGATGTACAAGCTTGTCTACTTGGCGTACATATGTTTCGAGGACGGTTTTCTCCGCTGTGTCAAGGGTATCGGGATTTGTTGATATTACAGCATCCCCTGCACGGATATTCTCAATTGCTACAAGCCCCGCCGCTGTAAGCACCATTGTGCCTGCGATAAAGCAAGCAGGTGTTACCTGTGACATTCCGTGATTCATTCCGCCGCTGAACACTGCAACAGCATTTACGCCTATCTGGAAAGCGTTGTAGAGCTTGCTCTGATGAAGCTTCTGATTCAGCTGCACCAGCGGATTATCGGGATCAATCATCCCGAGTCCGAATGCAAGAGTATCAAAACCATCCATAACAGCTGACGCTCCTGCGGATATTCGGCTTGTCCATTTAACTGCCGAGCCGAATTTTGAGACAAATTCACAGGATTTTCCCAATGTACTTCCAAGCGGACTGCCTCCTGCGGCTAATCCGCCCATTATTGCGCCTGTAATGGCTCCCGAGAATGCGCCTTCCTCAAATCCTTCAAGGAATGATCCTCCTGCCATAACGCTGGAAATACCGCCAATCAGACCGCCTGAGCCTGCGCCGATAAGCGCGCCAAGGGCTGCC
>JAFQHO010000030.1 GCA_017397925.1 Ruminococcus sp. | reverse complement strand
TGTATTGAACCATATAGTCAAGTAATGTTCCATCTCGGATACGAGTTTGATGAAAATGATGTACATGATGTGAAGTTATTGTGTGAGACATTTCATATCGAAGTTCCAAATGAGTATAGATAACGACAAATTCCAATTTGTCGAACAGTTCAATATGTACCGCCGTATTCGGAAAACTCCGAGTACGGCTTTTCTTATTCCTCTCTATTGGCTTCGTTCAGATGATTAACCTGAAGCAGACACATTGTAAATATGCCTACTGTACCGCCAAACATCGCTCCGCCGAGGAAAATGAGCCACCCCATTACTTTGTATCCCAAGCGGACGCAGGGTAAGGAACTTCCGTAACAGGCTTCTTCTTGTTCTTGATTGCAAGGCAAACCGCTGTTACTCCTGCACCCACCGCCGCAATTACGCCTGCTGTGATACCGATAGTCTTAATGGTCTTTCTCTTAATCTTCATTAGTTTTCCTCCTGTTCTTCGGGTTTTGTGGTCATAATCTTGTAGAGCTGTGTATCCTTTGGAAACTTATCGACAAAGGGAATAATGACATTTCCATAGAAAATAAGTCCTTCGCCCGCACCACTGTTCGTTACATAAGAGAGTTGGTGAGGGGAAATATTGAGTTGCTTCGCAAGTATCTGTCTGTCACCGCCAGCCTGATTGAGCATATAGATGAAGTCAGAGTTTTCAAAGATATTCTCAATCTCACGGCTTGCAAGCAAGTCCTTTACATTCTGAGTAAGTCCCGTAGGGATACCGCCCCATTTTCTGAAACGCTTCCAGATTTCGCAGGAATACGCCGCAGTCTGTTCCTCTTTGAGAAGAAGGTGGAACTCGTCGATATAGTAGCGAGTGGACTTGTGTTCGGCACGGTTGACCGTTACTCTGTTCCATACGCAGTCCTGAACGACAAGCATACCGATTTTTTTGAGCTGTTTGCCAAGCTCCTTGATGTCGAAACAGATAAGACGGTTATTCATATCAACATTGGTACGATGATTGAATACATTGAGAGAGCCTGTTACATACATTTCGAGAGCTGTTGCAATACGCTGAGCTTCAGGCTCTGTCTGTTTGAGCATAAGGTCGTACAAATCCTGCAAGATAGGCATTTCAGCCGTATCGGGATTTGCAAGGAAATCACGATAAACCATTCTCACACAACGGTCGATAATGGTCTTTTCGATAGGTTCAAGTCCGTTCTTACCGCCGACGATAAGTTCGCAAAGGGAGAGGATAAAGTCTGCCTTTAATGCAATAGGATTTTCGTCCTCGGAGTAGTTGAGGTTGATGTCAAGAGGATTGATATACTGCGTGGAAGTAGGTGAAATCTTGACAACCTGACCATTAAGACGGTTGACAAGCGGATAATACTCGGCTTCAGGGTCGCAGATGATAATATCGTCTGTTGTGGTAAGGAAAGCGTTTGTAATCTCACGCTTTGCGGAGAACGACTTACCACTACCCGGTGTACCGAGAATAAGACCGTTCGGATTTTTAAGCTGCTTACGGTCGCACAAAATCATATTGTTTGAAAGTGCGTTAAGACCGTAGTAGAGAGCTTCGCCGCCCTGAAAAAGCTCCTGAGTAGTAAACGGAACGAAAATCGCTGTACTTGATGTGGTAAGTCCACGCTTGATTTCGATTTCGTTCACGCCGATAGGGACACAAGCCATAATGCCATCTTCCTGCTGATAGTCAAGGCGTTTGAGCTGACAGTTGTACTTCTGTGCGATACCCTGTTCCTGAAAGATGATATTGTCGAGCTTTCTTTTGGTGTCGGCTGTATTCATAATGAGTATAGTAGCCATAAAAAGACGCTCATTTCGGCTCTGCAAGTCGTTAAGCAGACTCTTTGCTTCCTTGCCGAAGGTGTTAATGTCCGACGGCATAATGTCAATGTCGTAACCGTTTCTGAAAGCCTTTTTCTGTTCTTCCATCTTCATCTTGTCAAGGTCGGTAATCTTGCTCTTAACCATTTTTACTGCCTTGTTCTGGTCGATAGACTGAATGTGAATACTGAGCGTGATATTATGCTCAATGTTCAGAAAATCGGCAAGCATACGGTCTGACATTTCAGAAGCCATAATGTTGATGAATGAAACTGCTCCGTACTTACCACTCATACGGAAACTGTTGCCCTTTGAAAAGTCAAAGGACGAGGGAGCGATAAAGTCCTTGACGGAAAGTCCTGACTTCGGGAGCATATCCCAAGAGAAACGGAATTTCTCTCTGCCGTCAGGGTTAAAGCTACGATGAAGCACCGCAAGGCGTTCAGCTCCGTTCAAGGACTGTGCAAGAACACCCATAGTCTTGAAGTTGTTGAGAATATCCGCTTCGATACGCTCAAGCTTCGGCTTTGCTTCTTTCAAAGACTTTTCCTTGACTCCGAATGTGATATACTTTGTCTTGACAAGTCCGTTATTACCCTTTGCAAGCTGATTTTTCAGCATTTCTGAATATTCAAGGCGAATATCGTCAAAATCGTCGTTCTGAACGCCGATTTCAAGCTGGCTGTGAAATTCCTCTACATCGGCTACCTGATTGAGAAATGAGAGCTGAACTGTAATGGAACTGTCAAAGTAGTTGAGGAAGTCGCAGTAATTCTCGAAAATTGCTGTCTTGTCCTCATTCTGTGCAAGCTGGTAGTTAATGTCGAAGAACTGAACTGTCTTGGTGTAGTAGTTATCGTCCACCTTGCAGATACCGTCCTTGAACATCTGCTTGAAAGGAATTGACTGCTGTGCTGTAACGGGAACTTTGCCATTCCCGTTAGGACGAGCCTTTTTCACAGCGGCATCAATCTGCTTTTTCTGCTTGCCCGATACATTCTTAATTATCTTCGACAATACTTTTTACCTCCTTTTCTAAGTCATACTGCTTTTCGGCATACTCGTAGAGATTTTCGGTCTTGTATGGTCTGACCTTCGGGCGAAGAAAACGGCTCTTAATAACCGTTTTCGCCACCTTTTCAAAGGGAAGTCCGTTTTTCTCGTACATCGCCACAAGGAAAGAGGGCATTGCAACTACGATAAGCAGAAGCATTGCCCCCATATTTCCTATTGCCTCCCTCGTCAGAAAATAAGTCGGGAGAGCTGTAACGCCCGCTATGCCAAAGCAGATTAACTGTCTTTTCGTAAGATTGAAAGCGACCTTTGTCTTAATCTTCGCAAGGTCTTTCGGAACCTGAACATACGGCATACATAAAATCCTCCATTAACTGCTGATAAGCGGGACTGTCCTTCGGCATATCCTCAACGAACTTATAGCGGAATTCCTCGAATTCTGTTTCAAGGTCGGAGCTGACCTCCATAATGATGTCATCGGGAAACCACTCCGCAAGGAAAGCAACCGCCTTGTCAAACTGGCAAGGTCTGAGTTCATAAAGCTCAGTTGTGCCGAATACTTCCTCGAAATCATCGTCAAGGTTGTCACAGCAGGAACGGAAAAGGACACGATAAGAAAGCGAATTCTTACCGCCGAGAGCCGCTTCAACTGTGAGTTCGGCAAGTCTGCCGAGATAATCGACCTGCTTCTTTGTGATTGTATCTCTACACTTACAATTTTTCATTTACATCTTCCTTTCATTAGTGTGCGTTAAAGATTGACTTTGAGATTGATGATGTCTTAAACAACGACAGACAGAGAATAACGGAGTAAGCACCTATCTTCATTACAACATCGTGAAGGTCTGTTGCTGTGGATAAATCCTTGACAAGTACCGAGTAGATACCGACGATAACCATAATGAAGAAGCCCTGAAATGCCAGTGCTACCATACTTCTGATATAGTTCGTGCCGATATTGCCCCATTCTCTGTTGGTCATAGTTGCAAACGGTATAGGAGCTACCGAACAATACAGATAAATCTCTATCATACGGTTTGTGAGGACAACAAGAACGAGTATCGCTATTGCCTTTACTGCAAGGCTGACAACCGCCGCTTCCATAATCAGAACGATAAGCTCACCGCAATCCATACCGTCAAGGGTATCACGGAAGTTGTTATACATACTGAGAACATCAACATAGGTGTCGTTCGTTATTGAGGTCGCCGCTTGGTTGACCACCCATTGCCCGACATCGAATATCGCTATCGTTATTTCAAAGGTGTGCGAGAGCAGAAATACCGCAACGCAAGCCTTGAAAACATACTTGAAGAAAATAAAAGTATCAACATCGTGCATATTGTTCTTTTCGGTTATGGTAGTAATCAGCTCATAGCATAGAACAAAGGTGATAATAATGCCCGCAATCGGGATAATGACATTGTTTGAGAGGTTTTGTATCATATTGAAGATACTTGCGTTCCACCCCGACGGAGTTAAGCCTACCTCTGCCGCAATTTCTCCCGTTGCCGCATTGGCGTCGTCGAATATGCCTATGAATATACCGCCGCATAAATCTACAAGAAAGTCGTGTATCGCATCAACTATCGAGTCTAAAATATCTTCCATTACATACCGCCTTTCTTATTTAATTGCAGAGAAGCCTGCCCATAAGGACAGGCTTTCCGCTTTTACCGAGCTTTTTTCGGATTAACCGAAAAGACCGGAAAGAAGGGGGATAAGGGTGATACCGATGAGGGCAACACCGCCGCCAGCCATAAGCTGCTTCATACCCTGTGACTTTGCACCGGGGTTATCGTTACCGTAGCCTTCGAGAAGGTTGATTACGCCCCATACGCCAAGACCAGCACCGAGAGCGATTACGAGTGTCTGAAGAACTTCAATAGCAGAGTTAAAAAATTCCATAGTTAAAAATCTCCTTTAAATTAAAATAGTTTTGATTGTTGTTTGGACACAAAAACAGCCGTCTGATTATTCATCAGCGGCTTTTGTGTCATCTTCGGTTGTTTCTGAACAGTCGTAAACCTCAACAACTGTATTCGGTTTTACTGTGAGCTTATGCGACAGATACTTTTCTACATCGAAAAGATTTCTTTCGTCAGCGTCAGAGGTCAGAGCGAATTTTGGATGCTTCGTTAAATCGTATTTATTACTGAGAAAAGGTCTCACGCCTCTAAGCTGTAAAATACACTTGCTGCCGTCCATTACGCTGAGTTCGTCCATCGACATAAGCTCTTTGCCTGTTTTCTGATAATTCAGGGAGTGCGAGGTTTCTTTGCCCCTGCTTTCACCAGTGTTATACAGGTCAATGGTTTCCTTTCCGAGAATTTCGGAAATTTCTTTCAGAGTGGTCTTTTCTTTACCACCGAGAAAGAGTGTTGTATCGCAGTTACCCACGATTGTATCCGCATTATCCTTGTAAATCGCCTTTAACTGACTTTGTGCCTGCAAGATGATTGAAGCTGAAATTTCTCTGCTTCGTATCGTTGCTATAAGTTTGTCGAATTTTGGTATTTGTCCGATATTCGCAAACTCATCGAGTATAAAGCGAACGTGAACAGGGAGTCTGCCGCCGTATTTATCGTCGGCTTTGTCACACAACAGATTGAAAAGCTGAGTGTACATTATGGCTACGATAAAGTTAAAAGTATCATCGGTATCCGAGATAATGACAAAAAGTGCCGTCTTTTTATCGCCTAACGTATCAAGCTCAAGTTCATCATCTTCTGTTAATTCACGCAACTCCGCAATGTCAAAAGGTGCAAGTCTTGCACCACAGGAAATGAGGATTGATTTTGCGGTCTTTCCCGCCGCCAGTTTGTACTTCTTGTACTGCCTTACGGCAAAATGCTCAGGATTTTCCTGTTCAAGCTCCTTAAACAGTTTATCAATCGGGTTTTCAAAGCTCTCATCATCTTCTCGTGCTTCACTGGCATTTATCATTTCAATGAGAGTATTCAGATTTTTCTCATCGTCGGGAGCTTCGTACCAGATATATCCGATAAGAGCTGAGTAGTAAAGCCTTTCAGCCTTTACCCAGAAATCTTCACCGCTTTGGTTGCCTTCGCCTTTGGTATTGGCGATAATTGTGTTTACGAGCTTCAGAATATCCTTTTCAGAACGGATATACGCAAGCGGATTGTAGTGCATAGACTTCTTGAAATTGATAGTATTAAGCACCTTGATTGCATATCCGCCCTCTTTCAGAGCCTTTCCGACTTCGTTGAGCACCGTTCCTTTCGGGTCAGTTACCACATAGGAGCTGTGCATTTGAAGCAGATTAGGCTTTACATAAAATCGGGTTTTGCCTGAACCTGAGCCACCGATTACAAGGATATTCTTGTTTCGTGCATACTTGGGTCCTGCCTTCGGTCTGCCGTCCATCGTCAGACGTTCCGTTTCGGTAAGAATGACGTTATCCTCAAACTTGTCAGCCATATACGGCTTAATATCTTCGGCATTACCCCAACGGGCAGAGCCGTACTCACAGCCTTTACGGTATTTTTTAGCGTCCTTGCCCTTGATATAGATAGCAAGTTTTATGATTACACTGCCAGCGATACCAATGAGAATGTCAATGGGGTTGAAGCTCGGCAAGGGATTTATGAAAACCTCACCCAAGCTGTCCATACCGTTCATTATCTTGTCGCCAAGTTCCGTTCCTGCGGCACTTGTGAACGCCTGAGATACCTTGTTGAAGGCGTATCCGAGGATAACAAAGGGCAGAACCTTCATTACTTTTTGCTTATTGAATTTCATTACAGTTCTGCCTCCCGTGTCTTGTTTTTCTCTCTTGTACGTTCCTGAGCCTTTTGCTTGACCTGCTCACCGAGAGTTTTAAGCTTTGCCTTGATAGACGGCTTTTCCTTCTTTTTGAGTTCTTTTCCGAGAAAGTCCTTGAAAGCAGCGTTCATAACCTCTGCATCCTTTGCCTTGAAAAAGATGAAGTATCTCGGCGGCTTTTCTGAGCCATCCTTTTTGAGAGAGTAGTCGATACCGTACTTACGGGCAGTCTTGTTGAAGGATTTAATGTTCTGGTCGGTAACTTCAATATTCGTGAGCTTTTCGCCCTTTTGAATAAGGTGTTTTACCGATTGCTTACCTTTATAGACCTTCGGGGACTTGTTTTTCTGTGCTGAAAGATAGGCTCTTACAGCCGATTTCAGCACATTTGCCGTAACTTTGGTCGCCCTGACCGACAGCGACACGACTTTTTCGGAGTTCTGCTCCTGCATTACTGTCCTCCTTTCGGGTTATTTTTGTTCTTGCTAAGGGATTTTGAGTGGAAAACTCATAGTCTGACCTCCTTTTGGGTATAAAAAAAGCAGCCAAGTGTTTTTAATACTTGACTGCTATGTACGGGACGGAATTAACCGCCCCCATTAAAGTGATAATTCACTTCGGAGGTATAATAGTTGTCGATAGTAACGGCAGCATTATACAGGACTGTTTTCAGATAGGACTTGATATTACGCACTTTGCTTGGATTTTCTTTCAGACAGGAGAAGATATATTCAATATGCATAGAATTGAGCTTTAAAATACGGCTCTTGACAAGCTCGGTCGGAACTTTATCCTTTCCGATATTTTGTGTTTCCACTTCGGAGCATACACATTCAAGCATTATATCGACAATTTCATCAAGCTGTGCCTTGTTGAACTGGTCTACGATTAAGTCGTATTCGATATTTTCAAGAATGATTGCTCTGTATCCGTCAATCTTATCAATCCCATCAGGCAGGATAGATTGATTGATATTAAAAAGCTCTTTACTTTCTTTTTCTTTATTTGATTTCTCTTTACTTAATTGTGCCGAGGACATCTGTTTGGGTTTTACCCGTTCGGATTTATTCCGTTTAGGTTCATCGAAATGTCGTGGCTTCATTCTTATATCGTAGAACACTTCGCCGTAAGTTCCGTTTTTTCGCCGTTCTCGGTATCGGGCGATATATCCTGTTGCTTCAAGCTCCTTTATGATAGAAGCGATAGTATCGGAACATTCACGGTTGATTTTCGATAAACCTGAGATTGTCATATCCCATTTTTCAGGGAGCGACAATATCTGAGAGAGTAAACCTCTGGCTTTAAGGGAGAGCCGCTTATCTCGCAAATGATAATTCGACATTACTGTGTATCCGTCCGCTATTTCTACTCTGCAATACGCCATCAGAATTCAATCTCCAGCACGAGAATATCGTTCTCTCCGATTTCTCCAAATTTTTCTTCAAAAAAGGTATTGACAAATTCGTCAAGATGTGCTTCATACATTGCCGCTTCGATTTCATCGGCAATTCTGCCCATTTCTTCGACCTCGGCACGGAGCTTGTCATGCTCTCGTTTTGTCTTAATGAATTCAGCCGTGCTTGCACCCTTAATAGTACGTGGATAGACGAAGGTTCTATACTCCGAAGCGTCAAGCTCCGCTTTCAGATTTGTAACCTTATTCCTGAGTTCTGCACCGAAGAAAAAAATCTTGAAAAAGGTCTTGACATTTTCCTCAGTTTGTGCTTCGGGTTTTTCCGAAAAATATTTCAGAAAAGACTTGACATCTGACAGCTTTTGTGCTATGAACCCCTCGAAAAATTTTTCAGAGAAGGGGTTGACAAATCTGTCATTCTGTGATAAGGGAGAACCCTTGAAATTTCTTTCAGAAAAGGTATTGACATTTCTACCGTTCTGTGATATGGGACTTCCGATTGATTTACTGTTCTTCATAATAATTCCGCCTTTCTTAATGTTGGTTTGAGCTTATCATATATTCAGGGAATAGAAAAACCCCGTATCTAACGGTTTAACCGTCGGATACGGGGTAATCTTTTTATTTACCAAGTTCAAGGCTCATCACGAGAGTTATATCTTCCCACTGATTTTGCCTTAAATACTTGCCGTTAGCCTTCTGATAGGCTCTTGCCATTTCATAGGTTATCGGAAAATCCCATTGTATAGCGATTTTCTGATTAATCCCTATTACTAATAGCTGCCTGTGCAGCAGCAAGTCTTGCGATCGGCACACGGAAAGGTGAGCAAGATACATAGTCAAGACCGATCTGGTGGCAGAACTCTACAGATGTAGGATCTCCGCCGTGCTCGCCGCAGATACCGCAGTGGAGGTTTGGATTAGCAGGTCTGCCAAGCTTGAGAGCTGTCTCCATAAGCTTACCAACACCAGTCTGATCGAGCTTAGCGAAAGGATCGTTCTCGAAGATCTTAGCGTCATAGTAAGCGTTGAGGAACTTACCAGCGTCATCTCTTGAGAAGCCGTAAGTCATCTGTGTAAGGTCGTTTGTACCGAAGCAGAAGAAGTCAGCGTTAGCAGCGATCTCATCAGCTGTAAGAGCAGCTCTTGGGATCTCGATCATTGTACCAACTTCGTACTCAAGCTCAACGCCAGCCTCTGCGATAACAGCGTCAGCGTTAGCGATAACAACAGCCTTAACGTACTTAAGCTCCTTAACCTCGCCTACGAGAGGAATCATGATTTCAGGCTTAACATTCCAATCGGGGTGGTTCTTCTTAACATTGATAGCAGCCTTGATAACAGCCTTTGTCTGCATAGCAGCAATCTCAGGATATGTTACAGCAAGACGGCATCCACGGTGACCCATCATTGGGTTGAATTCGTGGAGTGAAGCGATAAGGTTCTTGATAGCCTCAACGGACTTGCCCTGAGCGTCAGCAAGAGTCTTGATATCAGCCTCAGTTGTAGGAACGAATTCGTGGAGAGGAGGATCGAGGAATCTGATACATACAGGTGTACCCTCAAGAGCCTCGTAGAGAGCCTCGAAGTCAGCCTGCTGCATAGGCTCAATCTTAGCAAGAGCAGCTTCTCTCTCTTCAACTGTATCTGAGCAGATCATCTCACGGAAAGCAGCGATTCTGTCAGCCTCGAAGAACATGTGCTCTGTACGGCAAAGACCGATACCCTCAGCGCCGAGCTCACGAGCCTTCTTAGCGTCAGCAGGTGTATCAGCGTTTGTTCTTACCTTGAGTGTTCTGTACTTGTCAGCCCAAGCCATGATTCTTCCGAACTCACCAGCGATCTGAGCGTCAACAGTAGGAATGATACCATCGTAGATGTTACCTGTAGAACCATCAATAGAAATGAAGTCACCCTCAACGAATGTCTTTCCGCCGAGCTCGAACTTCTTGTTCTCTTCATCCATCTTGATATCGCCGCAGCCGGATACACAGCAAGTACCCATACCACGAGCAACAACAGCAGCGTGAGATGTCATACCGCCACGAACTGTGAGGATACCCTGTGAAGCCTTCATACCTGTGATATCCTCAGGTGAAGTCTCAAGACGTACAAGAACAACCTTCTCGCCCTTAGCGTTCCAAGCCTCAGCGTCCTCAGCTGTGAATACAACCTTACCGCAAGCAGCACCGGGTGAAGCACCGAGTCCCTTGCCCATAGGAGTAGCAGCCTTGAGAGCCTTAGCGTCGAACTGTGGGTGGAGGAGTGTGTCGAGGTTTCTGGGGTCGATCATAAGAACAGCTTCCTGCTCAGTTCTCATACCCTCATCAACGAGGTCACAAGCGATCTTAAGAGCAGCCTGAGCTGTTCTCTTACCGTTTCTTGTCTGGAGCATATAGAGCTTACCGTGCTCAACAGTAAATTCCATATCCTGCATATCTCTATAGTGGTTTTCGAGGATTGAGCAAACCTCTGTGAACTGCTTGAATGCCTCAGGGAACTTTTCTTCCATCTGAGCGATAGGCATAGGAGTTCTAACACCAGCAACAACGTCTTCACCCTGTGCGTTTGTGAGGAACTCACCCATGAGCTTCTTTTCGCCTGTAGCAGGATCTCTTGTGAAAGCAACACCTGTACCGCAATCGTCACCCATGTTACCGAAAGCCATCATCTGAACGTTAACAGCTGTACCCCAAGAATAAGGGATATCGTTGTCACGTCTGTAAACGTTAGCTCTGGGGTTGTCCCATGAACGGAATACAGCCTGAACAGCGCCCATGAGCTGCTCCTTAGGATCTGTTGGGAAGTCTGCACCGATCTTAGCCTTGTACTCAGCCTTGAACTGTCCAGCGAGCTCCTTGAGGTCGTCAGCTGTAAGCTCAACGTCCTGAGTAACGCCCTTCTTCTCCTTCATTTCGTCGATAAGCTCTTCAAAGTACTTCTTACCAACTTCCATAACAACGTCGGAGTACATCTGGATAAATCTTCTGTAGCAGTCCCAAGCCCATCTGGGGTTGTTGGAAGCCTCTGCCATATAGTTTACAACGTCCTCATTAAGACCGAGGTTGAGGATAGTGTCCATCATACCGGGCATAGAAGCTCTTGCGCCTGAACGAACGGAAACGAGGAGAGGGTTCTCCTTATCGCCGAACTTCTTGCCAGTAACTTCTTCCATCTTAACGATGTACTCGTTAATCTGAGCCATGATTTCGTCGTTGATCTTGCGACCGTCGTCGTAGTAAGCTGTGCAAGCTTCAGTGGAGATTGTGAAGCCCTGGGGAACAGGAAGACCCATATTGGTCATTTCTGCAAGGTTTGCACCCTTACCGCCGAGGATTTCACGCATATCTGCGTTACCCTCGGAGAATAAATAACAATACTGCTTTGCCATTGGTATTACCTCCAATATTTTACTTAGTGCAGGACAAACGTATAGAATGTCCGCTTACACCTATTATAACATATTTCGGAAAAAAATGCTATATAGAAAAAACAAAAAAATAGCAATACTTTTTCCAACATTTTGTACAAAAAAGCAAAGACCAATTAAAAAAGTGCATTTTCAAAGAAAAATGCACTAAAAACAGAAAAAGCGATCTTCCTGCAGCACCCTCTCAATTTGCCGCCGGAAATCGCTTTGTCTGAAAAAATCTCTGCACACCCTCAATATGCAGAAATTACGGTTGGTACAAAGTACCTTGCAGCAAAAGCCTTGTACAGTTAGTGGAAATAAAATCCAGAGATGCCGTCCTAAAGATAAACATATTATAGGCATTAATGTTTAATAAGCGGACGGTTTGTACAATGATTGAAAAGAATTCTGCAAAATCTGTCGGCGGAGTTTAAACCGACGGCTGAAATTGTTGCTGCTTTACCGTGTTCACAGGACACATAAAATGTATCTTTTAAAATCAAAGGAAATATGCCTGTATTTCGGCATTGGTTTGCCTTTGATATGTTTATTATATTCCAAAGCAGACTTCTGTTCAAGGGATAATCTTGCTGCAATTTAGGAATAAATTGTGTTGTAAAGTTAATATAAAAATATTATATAAATATGAATTAATAAAAAATAATTCGCTATACGTTTCGTATTAAAGAACGTTCTGTTAAGAATGAATTAATTCGTTAAAATCTAAAAATATTTCCGCAAACGACAGTTTTAAGCCGCTTTTATTACATTAAAGCGACTTGTATTAATTAAAAACTGTATAATTTCAATTGCATTTCACAAATAGTAGATTTTACGCAAAATATTATGGTTAAAAAATAAATTTTTACATTATAAGAAATAAAATATAATAAAATATATATTTTTTTATTTTAATTATATTTTTCTAAAACAAAAAGGAGCCATTTTGACTCCTTTTTAAGACATTATATTATGCCAGCCCCTCGGAAGCGTCCTTGATTTTTTGCTTGTAGAAAGCCTCGGACCAGCTGAATTCGTATTTTTTGAACAGCGCCATAGCAGCACAGGCGTTATTTACAGCGTTTTCAATGCTTGCTTCATCTCCTGATTTTGCACAGATATAAATACCTGCAATGAGGATTTCAAGAAGCTTTTCGTCATTTTTTCCCTGAGGCTTATATCCGAAGCCTGTGAGAAGTCTGAAGGCGGAACTATAGTGCTTTGCAGCACAGTCGGCATAAGCAAGGGACATATACATATCTGCTCTGAGCTTGATATCAACCTTTTCGGAGTATATCTGCATAAAATTGATATGCTCCGTGCGGAAATCCTCGGCATCGCGCCAGTTGCCGATTTTACTCTTATTTGCCAGAGCCTCGATGCAATAGATAAATTTTTCCTCGTTATTGAGCTTTTTCGCCATTTCTTCAACTTTGGTGAGGAAGTATGCAGCGGTTTTGTAGTCGCGGATTTTATCATAAAGTCTTACAGTCTGAAGAATATCTCCTGCGGCGGGTTTTTTGGCATTCAGTACAAAATAATCCGCATACTCTTCTGCCAGTGCCTTTGTATAGCCCTTATTGTAAAATTCTGCGTAAAGTTCGTTGTATTTCTTTGTGTTTTCGCTTGATTTTTTTGCAAATGTACTTTTTTTATGTTCACGTTCCTGTAGTGACAGCATTTTCAACGCCCCTTTTAATAAAATATACGGAAAATGTACTAATAATAGTACACCTTATCCCATTTCCGTTTCCAGTTAATATAATTTTAACACATTTCAAAAACTTAGTCAATATTTGTTTATACTTTTATTTCTTTTTTGTTAAAGTGCACAAAAAGAGTGCTGTATTTTCTATATATTAATATAATTAATTTTATGCGTTTTTAAGATTATTTAAAGAATTTATGTTATAATAGTATAATAAGCAATTGATATGGAGGAAGGTATATGAAAATTCTTGTGATTGAGGATGAGGTACAGCTTGCTGATGCATTATGCGAGCTCCTCAAGCGAAATATGTACTCCGCCGATGTTTGCTACAACGGTATAGACGGGCTTGACAATGCCCTGACCGGAGTTTATGACTGTATACTCCTTGATATAATGCTGCCCGGAATGAACGGAATTGATGTACTCCGCCATATCCGCAGTGAAAAAATCAGTACACCTGTCCTTTTGCTGACGGCAAGAAGTGAAATAAGCGACAAAATAAACGGACTTGACTGTGGTGCTGATGATTATCTTACAAAGCCCTTTGTTACAGGGGAGCTTCTTGCAAGAGTACGCGCACTTACAAGACGAAAGGGCGAAATAGTAGATGAAAATAAAATGGAATTTCATGGACTTGCCCTGCATAAGAACACCTGTTCTATAAGCTGTGACGGAAATGACGTAAAACTCAGCTTGAAGGAATACAACGTTATGGAAATGCTCATTGCAAATCCGGGACAGATTTTGCCGAAAGAGCGTATTATCGAGAAAATATGGGGAAGTGAAAGCGATGTGGAATATAATAATATAGAAGTATACATATCATTTCTCCGCAAGAAAATCGCATCCATTTCTGCCGATGTGCAGATAAAGACAGCAAGAGGTATTGGTTACTTTATTGAATAGCGGGAACCTCTAAAAACCTCCCTCACGGCTAAATTTCTATGACAAATATCATTTGCTGCGTTTCCAAACCTTGCAATACATCAAGTATTATTGTGGTTTGTCGCCTTGTAACTGATATTTGTCATATACGAATTTTCGCTCGTGTTCCGGTTTTTAGAGAACCCTTGGAGGAGGTTTTTTCTTGTTCAGAAAAGTACAGCTAAAATTCTTTGGAATTATTGTAGCTATTCTCATAGCGATATTTATAGGCGTTCTCAGCTCCATAAACATTATTATGGATGTTATTATGGAACGTCAGACGAAAATTGTTCTCCAACAGGTTGCTCTTGGTGTTGAGTATGACGAGGCAAATCAGACATTTACCTTTACAAATCCTGATAAGCCGAAAGAACCGCCAAAAAAGGAGATTAAGCCTCCTGTGACGGAAAAGCCTGTTGTTAAGACAGATCCGCCAACGGAGAAGTCTACGGAAACAATTCCGCCTACGCAAAAGCCGACAGTGACATCTGCACCTGTTGTTCAGACGCAGCCTGTGATTGTATATACAACGGAGGCGGTTCCTGTAACGAAAAAACCTGTTATCATTCAAACAGAAACGCCAACACAGCCTCAGCTGCCTTCTGAGGAACCTGTTAAAACAGAACCTGTAAAGCCTACAGAGCCTGAAAAACCGCAGGAAACGGCTCCGCCGTTTGATTGGGGAACATATCCTCCCGGATTTTATCCGGCTCCGCCCTGGATTCCGCCTTGGTATATTCCTCCGTGGGATGGCGGCGGATATTGGGAAGGAAATCAGGGACAGCAGGACAATAACGGAGGAGAACAATCCCACGGCGAACACAATGGGGGCGATAAAAACGAAAGTGGCTCAATAAAACCTGCTGCTTATAATGATTTTGTCCCTGTTCTTGAGGGATATACCATACTGACTGTAACAGACAAAAAGGATCCCCCCCCCGATCCGCCGAAGAATGAGCCTCCTGTTCCGGAAAACGGTGAGCCGGTGCCGAAATCATTGGGTTCTATAGAATTCTTTGTAATAATGGCAGATAAAAACGGAAAATATACCGCTTCAGCAAACAATGAAGCTTTGACAGCTGAAATGGCACAGAAGTATATAGATTCAATAATGGGCGAGGATGAACCTGTTGGAATGACCGGTAATATGGGTTATTGTGCAGAAAAGAAGTCCAATGGCACGCTTATGGTACTGACAGACAGAACATCGGAGCTTTATATGATGAAAAAGCTTAAACGAATAACCCTGATTGTTGGTATAATCAGCATAATCTTTATATCAGTTGCTGCTTATTTCCTCAGCGGAATTATTGTAAGTCCGCTTAAGGTCACATTTGAAAAGCAGAAACAGTTCATTTCAGACGCAAGCCACGAGCTGAAAACTCCGCTTACAGTAATATCCACAAATGCCGATGTACTGGAAGGAGAAATAGGCGAAAACAAATGGCTGAATTACATACAGGACCAGGCAGACAGGATGAATGTTCTTGTAAACGACTTGCTGAGCCTTTCAAGGCTTGAAAACAACAAGCGTGATTTCCCGAGGGGAGTATTCAATCTTAGTCGTGCAATCACAAATGCAGCGCTTCCTTTTGAGTGTCAGGCATTTGAAACAAATAAGAATTTTGTCCTTAATATAGAGGAGGATATTTATCTTAACGCCAGTGAGCAGCACATCAAGCAAATGGCAGGAATATTTATAGACAATGCTCTGAAATATTCCAAGGACGGCGGCACAGTCCGCGTATCGCTGACAAAAGAGGATAACAGAGCAGTTTTGTCGGTATATAATACAGGCAGCGGAGTCCGTGAGGAGGACGTTGACAAGCTCTTTGAGCGCTTCTACAGGAGCGACGAGTCAAGAGCGAGAACTACAGGCGGATACGGTCTGGGACTTGCAATTGCCAAATCCATAATTGATAAGCACAAATTCAAGGTGCATATTGAAAATCAGGAGGGCAAAAGTATCTGCTTTGTTGTTACAATGTAAATCTATTCTGTGGTCTGTGCAGTGCACAGGCTGCAGGGCAAACCATAAATGAAATGGGTTTGTATAATATTGGTTATTCATTTAGTCTAAGGGGGACTTAATGATAATAATGGAAAGGACCGCATCTGCACGCGGCCCTTTTTCATTGTTTAGGGAACTTTTTTAAAGGTTCTCTTTAGTGATTTCAGGCAGAGAATCAATCAGCCCTGCGGTGAGCTTTTGTACGGCAAGACCGTCCGCAGGTGTAACGCCGTCACCTGTGTTTGAACAGTCTGCATTTACACGTCCCTGTTCGGAAAGGGCGTATTTATCGGGATTTCCGAGAGATTGGAATATAGCAGCCGCATCAGCCATAGTAACAGCCTCATCGCAGTTTGCATCGCCGTATTTTATATTATCTGCGGCAGTGGGAGCTTCAGTAGGTTCAGCTGTAGGCGCTTCGGTTGGTGTTTCAGCAGGCTTTGTAGGCTCGGTAGTATCAGCGAGATAAACCGTTTCATACATAAGTCTTGCCCATTCCTCGCGCATAGCAGCATAGCCTGTATCGGAGGGGTGGACGCCGTCGCCGCCGAGATAGTCGGGGGAGGAGAGGAGGAATTTCTCAAAGTCGGGACCTTTCACGATTTTATCGCCGTATTCCTCGTAAAGGCGGTCAATTACAGCGTTGTAAAGGGGTACGTTGTTCATAACGTCCTCGTTTGTGGATGCAGGGATTTTCGGCAGTACAGGAATTTTTCCCGCTTTAAGAATAGCCTCAATCATATACTTCGTATTATTATAGTATGCCTCTGTGCCGTTTGGGTTTCCCCAACAATCGTTTGTACCGTATGCAAGGCTGACATACTTTGCGTGAGAAGTTGAAAGCCAGCGGTCGATATTCTCTCTGCCGTCAATACTGCGTATACCGCCTATACCGCCGTTTTCCTGTATCGGGAAATAACGGCTGTCAAGGGTGTTGATATGGGTTGCAAAGCCTGTGCCGTAGCAGTTATTCATACCGCCTGCGGTGATGGAATCACCGAGAAACAGCCAGCTGTCGGACACTCCCTCGCTGACGTTGTGGATATCAAAGTTGATACTTGCCTGTTTGCCGCTTTCATCATCGGCTTTTTCGATATTCAGCTTTATCCAGTTGTAATTTTCCATATTAACAAGATGCTGACGGGAGCTTAAAGTGTTCCCCTCAACTTTTTCAACCACTTCCCAGCCGCTTTCGGGGTATGCTCCTCCCTCTGCGGCATTGACCTCGATAGTGTAGTCAGAAGGCTCCATATTGCGGCTTTTGTAATTGCCGATATAGTCGTAGGAGCTTGTGTTGTACCACACAGCAATGACTTGTTTTCTTTCCTCTGAGGGTACAGCGGAGAGGTCGTAGGCGATATAATCGGGTGTGGTCATAAAGCAGAATGAGAAGTAATGCTCGTCATTTGCGGCATTAGGCTGACTTGCTTTTCCCGAGTATACAGGGCAATTGCGGCTGATAACGGGGTTGGGTGTGACTTTGGCATAGGCTGTGAAAGTGCTTAAAGATACGGCAGCAGCAGTCACTGCTGTAACTGCGGAAAGCACCTTTTTAATTGATTTGCTCATTATAAAACTCCTTTTTGATTAATTTATCCCTTGAATTTAAGTATCTATAGATTAATTATACCATATCGTAAATGTAATTTCAAGAAGATTTATATGAATAAGTTTTGTTGAAAATAAAAGTTTTCTTATTGACAAAACAATAATAAAGGAGTATAATTATTGTAACATCTCAGTTTACTGAAATTATCGGAGGATTATATGGATATTATTATTGTAGGAGGCGGAAAAGTAGGCAGTTCTCTTGCCGAAATACTGTGCGCCGAGCATAATATTACTGTTATAGACTTAAACGAAACCCGAATACAGTCAATTATAAATGATTCTGATGTAAAGGGTATTGTGGGAAACTGCCTGCAAACGGCTATTTTAGAAGAAGCAGGAATCGGCAGATGCAAGATATTCATCTCACTGACAGATTCCGATGAGGTTAATATTCTCTCTTGTCTTATAGCCAAGAAAATGAAAGCCCGTCATTGTATCGCCCGTGTGCGTAATCCCGAATTTGACAAGCAGCTTGTGTTTATGCGTGAAGAATTGGGTATAAGTATGATGATAAATCCCGATTACGTTTCCGCAAACGAAATTGCCAAAGTGTTGCGTTTCCCTGATGCTATAAATATTGAAACCTTTGCTAAGGGTAAGGTGGATTTGACGGAAATACGCATCACAAGCGGCAGTATTCTCGAAAATATCGCCCTTTCACAGCTTTCAAAGAGATTGAAGCTTGATATCCTCATATGTGCGGTTCAGCGCGGGGATGACGTTATAATACCAAACGGTAATTTTGTCCTCCACGCAGGAGATAAAATACATGTAACGGCTTCCCACACCAATATGGTGAAGTTCTTTAAGAGTATCAGCTCCGCATACCGTGAAAAACGTGTAAAATCGGTAGTTCTCATTGGCGGCGGCAGAACGGGCTATCACCTTGCACAGCATCTCAGCGAAACAGGCGTAAAGGTCAAGATTATTGAAAATGACGAAAAACGCTGCTATGAGTTAAGTGAAAGACTGGATAAGGTAAATATAATCTGCGGTGACGGTACAAATCCCGATATTATCCGCGAAGAACGTGTTTACGACGCGGACGCTGTTGTATCCCTTACGGGAATTGACGAGGAGAATATACTTATGTCCCTCCTTGCCAAGAATAACGGTGTAAATAAGGTTGTTACAAAGGTGAATCGTCTTAATCTTATGCAGCTTTCTAATTCCCTTAACCTTGACAGTGTTATCTCCACAAAGGCGATTACTGTAAATCAGATTTTGCAGTATGTACGTGCAAAGCAAAATTCAACCGGTAATAATATTACAACCCTTTATCGTCTGATAAACGACAGATTGGAAGCTATTGAGTTTGTCTGCCGTGAAAGCAGAAGCTATGTGGGAGTACCCCTCAAAAAGCTTAAGCTGAGGGAGGGTATCCTCATTGCAAGCATTGCAAGAGGAAATCAGATGATTATCCCCAGAGGCGATGACTGTATAATGGTAAACGACAGCGTTGTTGTTGTAACCACAAACAGCGGATTTGAAGACCTCAACGAAATTTTCGATTAAGCGAGGGCGGAAAATTCTATGAATTACAGAATGATTGTATTTATTATGGGGCAGATTTTACGGATTGTTGGTCTGTGTATGCTGCTTCCCATACTTGTGGGATTTTATTACGGTGAAAGCCACGTTATCTCAACCTTTGGAATACCTGCTCTTATTACCCTTGCAATATCATTTGCCTTTACGGTGAAAAAGCCGAAAAATCGCTCTGTATACTCGATGGAGGGTTTTATAAGTGTTGCAGCTTCCTGGGTGGCTATGTCGGCTATAGGCGCGCTCCCTTTTGTTATATCGGGAGAAATCCCAAATTATATTAATGCTCTTTTTGAGACGGTTTCGGGATTTACCACTACAGGTTCCACGATTATGACTGATGTAGAGGGAATGTCACGCTCCTGTATGCTGTGGAGAGCCTTTACTCATTGGTTGGGCGGTATGGGCGTTCTTATGTTTGTTCTTGCCGTTATGAACAGTAACGATGTCCGCACAATGCATATGATGAGGGCGGAGTGTGCCGGTCCTAACGTAGGGCGGCTTGTATCTAAATCAAGCTTTTCGGCACGTATACTCTACGTGATATATATCGCCATTACCTTATTGGAAATTATTGTACTTGTTATACTGAGAATGCCTTTGTATGACGCGGTTATTCACGCTTTTTCATCGGCTGGTACGGGTGGATTTTCCCTCTGGAATGACAGTATAGCGCACTACAACAGCCCTGCCATTGAAATTGCGGTTGCAATATTCATTCTCCTTTTCGGTGTGAATTTCAATTTATACTACTTCATGGCGTTGAAGAAGTTTTCCCTTGTTTTCAAGAATGAGGAGCTTCGCACATACCTGGGTGTTATCGCAGGTGCTACAGGTCTTATAGGTATAAGCCTTGTGGGTCATTACGGCTCTGTTGCTGAGTCATTCAGACGCACATTTTTTATGGTGTGCTCTACTATTACATCCACGGGATTTGCTACCACAGATACGGGTGAGTGGAACAATTTTGCTCAAACGCTTCTTGTTCTGCTGATGTTTGTAGGTGCTTGTGCAGGCTCTACAGGCGGCGGTATGAAGGTTTCACGTATACTTATTATCGTAAAAACGGGTATTCGTGAGCTGAAATATATTGTAAGCCCACGTGCGGTTGCCACTGTTAAAATGGACGGAAAGCCCGTTGAAAAGGATGTTATCCGCGGTGCAAGCAATTACTTTATACTCTTTATGCTGATTTACGCTTCTTCTGTTCTGCTTCTGTCCTTTGATACGTTTTCTATTGAGGAAAACATATCGGCGGTTACAACATGTATGAACAATATCGGCTTCGGCCTCGGCAGACTTGACACATCGGGTAATTTCAGCGAATTCAGCGTATTTTCAAAGCTTGTACTCTGCTTTGATATGCTCATAGGACGACTTGAAATTTATCCTCTTATACTTCTTTTCGGCATAAGAAGAAAATATTGATTATGTAAGGGTATCGGTTTTGCCGATGCCCTTTTTCTATGGTAGAGCTGACAATAGAAATACCTCTGTATATTTTTATTCTATTCTTATTGTAGAACAAAAATGCATGTTTGTCAATAGGTTTTTGAAAGTTGTTCGGAAATTTGTAGGGTTGCACAAATCGACAGTGTATATATTGTTAATTATGACGGTTGATGCGGTGTGTGTTCTGCTGTGTGGTTCTTTTATTTAATCACATTTAAGTGTATTTAATTACAAAAAACTTAAAAATATGTCATTATTCTACTATATTTTCAATGAAAATGGTATACAAACGAAATTGATTGTGATATAATTAGTGCAATAAGATTAATTTATGAGGTGATACTTAATGAAAAAATGGAATGGATATCAGAAGGGTGTTAATCTTGGCGGCTGGCTCTCTCAGACTGTGCTGACAAAGGAACACTGTGATACCTTTATTGTTGAAAGCGATATCGAGAATATAAAGAATATGGGCTTTGACCACGTTCGTCTGCCTGTTGATTATGAGCTGATACAGGACGAAAACGGTGATTTCATCGAAGGCGGCTTTGTATACATCGAAAACTGCGTTGACTGGTGTGGAAAGTACGGGCTTAATATGGTTCTCGATCTCCACAAGGCAGCTGGTTACTGCTTTGACGCTAAGCAAAAAGAGTCGGGGCTGTTCTATAATGAGGAGCTTAACTGCCGTTTTATTGCGCTCTGGGCGGAGTTTACACGCCGTTTCGGCAAATATTACGACAGACTTGCTTTTGAGCTTCTTAATGAGGTTGTTAAGGAGGCTGACAATGCTCCCTGGATGGCGCTTGCAGAGCGTACTGTGGCGGAAATACGCAAATCTGCTCCCGATATAAAAATACTTATCGGCAGCTATTTCAATAACAGTGTTACTACAGTAAAGCATATTGCACAACCCTTTGATAAAAATATTGTGTATAATTTCCACTGCTATGACCCTTTGCTCTTTACTCATCAGGGTGCGTACTGGCTTGAAAATATGCCTGAGGATTATCGTATTCAGTATCCTATGGGCAAGGCGGAATTTCTGGCTGCTGTTGCTGAATGTCCTGCGAAAATTTCTGCTTGTGCCGGAGATATACCTCAGAATGGATTTTCTGCGGAGTATTTCGAAAATATCTTCCGTGAGGCCATTGAAACGGCACAGGAGCGTGATGTTATGCTCTACTGCGGCGAATATGGCGTAATTGAGCTTGCTGACCCTGAATCTGCTGTGAATTGGTATAGGGATATTCACTCTGTTCTCGATAAATACGGCATAGGCAGGGCAATGTGGAGCTACAAGAGTATGGATTTTGGCCTTTCTGACGGGCTGCTCAGCGGTATTTCAAGCAGAATTGTATAGGCAACAGCAACAAAGAAATGTCGTTTTCTTTGTGCGATATGCCATAAAAATGACTAATTGAATGGCGGAGATTTTCGGGTTAATGGCGGAAATAACCAAATATTAAGAAAATAGGAAGTTTTTTCGGGATAAGCCTTGACAAACGGGTTACGATAAGATATAATATATGGGTATGCTGTGCAAGTTGTATAGCGTACCCATTTTTTAAAAAAGGAGGAAGATTATGCCAACATTTAATCAGCTGGTTCGTAAGGGAAGAAAGGACCTTGAGACAAAGTCCACTGCACCTGCTCTCCAGAAGGGCTACAATGCTAAGAAGAAGGTTCAGATCAACCAGAGCTCACCTCAGAAGAGAGGCGTTTGCACTGCTGTTAGAACTGCTACACCTAAGAAGCCTAACTCAGCTATGAGAAAGATTGCCAGAGTTAAGCTCACAAACGGCTACGAGGTAACTTCTTACATTCCCGGTATCGGTCACAACCTTCAGGAGCACAGCGTTGTTCTCATCAGAGGCGGACGTGTTAAGGATCTCCCCGGTGTGCGTTACCACATCATCAGAGGCGCTCTCGATGCTCAGGGTGTTGCTAACAGACTTCAGTCCCGTTCTAAGTACGGCGCTAAGAGACCTAAGCAGAAGTAAGCGTTTGCGGACTCAATCCGCGTAAGGTTTGCGGCATACCACAAAAAGCCGTACATTAGTTAAAATAGGATAACTACTATCGCAGGATAAATGCGGAGATTATATAGATTTTTATATTGTACCTCTGCATTGGTCTTGACGGAAATGATCGGTGAAGTGATGCTTAATAAGCAGTAATCGGTCATCACGAGTACCTATGAATTCATGAATCTATGTGAAGGAGGGAAGCGAAATGCCAAGAAGAGGTAAAATCGCTAAGCGTGATGTATTACAGGACCCTGTATACAATTCAAAGCTCGTTACACGTCTTATCAACAATATTATGTTAGACGGTAAGAAGGGCGTCGCTCAGAAGATAGTTTATGGTGCATTCGAAATCGTTGCTGAAAAGACAGGTAAGGATGCATTGGAGGTTTTCGAGCAGGCAATGGAAAACATTATGCCTGAACTGGAAGTAAAGGCTCGCCGTCTCGGTGGTGCTACTTACCAGGTTCCTATGGAGGTTAGACCTGAAAGACGTCAGACTCTCGGTCTCCGTTGGATTACAAGATATTCCAGAGAGAGAAACGAGAAGACAATGAAGGAAAGACTTGCAGGAGAGATTCTCGACGCTCTCAATGGTACAGGCGGCGCTTGCAAGAAGCGTGACGATACACACAAGATGGCAGAGGCAAACAAGGCGTTTGCTCACTACCGTTGGTAATCAGCGTCATTGTGAGAGGAAGATATTATGGCAAGAGATTGTTCACTTGAAAATACCAGAAATATCGGTATCATGGCTCACATTGATGCCGGTAAAACCACTACCACAGAGCGTATCCTTTTCTACACCGGTGTAAACTACAAGATCGGTGAGACTCACGAAGGTTCCGCTACTATGGACTGGATGGAGCAGGAGCAGGAGCGTGGCATCACAATCACTTCTGCTGCTACAACTGCCTACTGGGCAGGTCACAGACTCAACATCATTGATACTCCCGGACACGTTGACTTCACTGTTGAAGTTGAGCGTTCACTCCGTGTACTTGACGGTTCTGTAACTGTTCTTTGTGCTAAGGGAGGCGTTGAGCCTCAGTCTGAAACTGTTTGGCGTCAGGCTGATAACTACAAGGTACCCCGTATGGCTTATGTAAATAAGATGGATATTATGGGTGCTAACTTCTATCGTGTTGTTGACATGATGAAGGACAGACTTAAGTGTAATGCCGTTCCGATTCAGCTTCCTATCGGTGCTGAGGACGAGTTCAAGGGAATCATTGACCTCGTTGAGATGAAGGCTTACGTTTACTATGATGACCTCGGAAAGGATATCCGCGTTGAGGAAATCCCAGAGGATATGAAGGAAAAGGCACAGCAGTTCCACGATGAGATGGTTGAGCATGTTGCTGAGCAGGACGAGGCTCTCATGGAGAAGTACTTCGAAGAAGGCGAACTCTCTATCGAGGAGATCAAGGCTTGTATCAGAAAGGCTACAATCGCTAACGAAATGGTACCTGTTGTTTGCGGTACTTCTTACAAGAACAAGGGTGTTCAGAAGCTTCTCGATGCTATCATCGACTATATGCCTTCACCACTCGATGTTCCTGCTATCAAGGGCGTAAATCCTGATACAGATGAAGAAACTGAAAGACCTTCATCTGATACAGAGCCTTTTGCAGCTCTCGCATTCAAGATTGCAACTGACCCATTCGTTGGTAAGCTTGCATTCTTCCGTGTATACTCAGGTGTTGTAAATCAGGGTGACACAGTTCTTAACGCTACAAAGGACAACCGCGAGCGTTTCGGACGTATCGTTCAGATGCACGCTAACCACAGAAAAGATCTTACAACAGTTTACGCAGGCGATATCGCTGCTGCTGTTGGTCTTAAGAATACAACTACAGGTGATACACTCTGTGATGAGAAGCACCCTGTAATCCTCGAGTCTATGGAATTCCCAGAGCCTGTTATTCAGCTCGCTATCGAGCCTAAGACAAAGGCCGGTCAGGAAAAGATGGGTATCGCTCTCGGCAAGCTTGCTGAAGAAGATCCTACTTTCAAGACTTGGACAGATGAGGAAACAGGTCAGACAATCATCGCTGGTATGGGTGAGCTTCACCTCGATATCATCGTTGACCGTCTCCTCCGTGAGTTCAAGGTTGAGGCTAACGTAGGTGCGCCTCAGGTTGCTTACAAGGAAACAATCAAGGGCAACGCAGACATCGACTACAAGTACAAGAAGCAGTCCGGTGGTTCAGGTCAGTACGGTCACGTTAAGATCCGTGTTGAGCCTAATGAGTCCGGTAAGGGATACGAGTTTAAGAACGCTGTTGTCGGCGGTTCTATTCCTAAGGAGTACATCCCTGCTGTTGACGCAGGTATCCAGGGCGCTATGAAGTCCGGTATCCTCGCCGGCTACGAAGTAGTTGACGTTAAGGTTGAGCTTTACGATGGATCATACCACGAAGTTGACTCCTCAGAAATGGCGTTCAAGATCGCAGGTTCAATTGCGTTCAAGGAAGCTCTCAAGCAGGCTAACGCTATCCTCATGGAGCCTGTTATGAAGGTTGCAGTTATCGTTCCTGATGATTACCTCGGAACTGTTATCGGTGACCTCAGCTCACGTCGTGGACAGATTCAGGGACAGGAGTCAAGAACCGGTTCTATCCAGGTTGACGCTCTCGTTCCACTTTCAGAAATGTTCGGTTATACTTCAGACCTCCGTTCCAACACACAGGGCCGTGGTCAGTATACAATGGAGCCTCACAGCTACGAGGAAGTTCCTAAGAGCATCGCTGAAAAGATTATGGCTTCACGTGCTAAGAACTAAGATTTTATCAGTTTTTGGCAAAAATCATAGTATTTTAATAAATTCTTGTGTTTTGGCATAACTTTTTTTGCCAAAACACTTGAAATTTCATAAATTATCTGTTATAATATATATACAAGTCATTGTATGCAGTATAGGTGTACCTATCTGCTGCTTATGACAGATACAAGATTTTATTTTAAGGAGGAAACTTCCAATGGCTAAGGCTAAATTTGAAAGAACCAAACCCCATGTAAACATTGGTACAATCGGACACGTTGACCACGGTAAGACAACTCTTACAGCTGCTATCACAAAGACTCTTGCTCTTAAGGGTCAGGCTAAGTACGAGGCTTACGATATGATCGATAAGGCTCCTGAGGAGAGAGAGCGTGGTATCACAATCAACACAGCTCACGTTGAGTACGAGACAGATGCTCGTCACTATGCTCACGTTGACTGCCCCGGACACGCTGACTATGTTAAGAACATGATCACAGGTGCTGCTCAGATGGACGGTGCTATCCTCGTTTGTGCTGCTTCTGACGGTCCTATGGCTCAGACAAGAGAGCACATCCTTCTCGCTCGTCAGGTTGGCGTTCCTGCAATCGTTGTATTCATGAACAAGGCTGACCAGGTTGACGATGAGGAGCTCCTCGAGCTCGTAGAGATGGACATCCGTGACCTTCTCTCATCTTACGATTTCCCTGGCGACGATACACCTATCATCAAGGGTTCTGCTCTTAAGGCTCTCGAAGCTCCCGATGATCTCAGCGATCCCGCTTACGCTCCTATCATTGAGCTCATGAACGCTGTTGATGAGTACATCCCCAGCCCTGAGCGTGACGATGCTAAGCCTTTCCTTATGCCTGTTGAGGATACTATGACAATTTCTGGTCGTGGTACTGTTGTTACAGGTAGAGTAGAGCGTGGACGTCTCAACGTTAACGAGCAGATCGAAATCGTTGGTCTTTCTGACGAAAAGCTCACAACTGTATGTACAGGTCTTGAGATGTTCCGTAAGACTCTTGATTTCTGCGAAGCTGGTGACAACGTTGGTGCACTTCTCCGTGGTATCACAAGAGATCAGGTTGAGCGTGGACAGGTTCTCTGTAAGCCCGGCTCAATCCAGCCTCACACAAAGTTCTCCGGTCAGGTATACGTTCTTAAGAAGGAAGAGGGCGGCCGTCATACTCCTTTCTTTAATAACTACAGACCTCAGTTCTACTTCAGAACAACAGACGTTACTGGTGTTGTAACACTTCCTGCTGATAAGGAAATGTGCATGCCTGGTGATAACGTTACAATGAACGTTGAGCTTATCACACCTATCGCTATCGAAGAAGGACTTCGTTTCGCTATCCGTGAGGGTGGTAGAACAGTAGGTTCAGGCGTTGTTACAGCTATCAACGAATAATTAAGCTACCGAAATAATAAAAATCCCGATGCTTGCATCGGGATTTTTTATATATACGGGCTATTTGAGCGATTTTACAAAAGAGTCAACAATTTTATTAAATGATTCAGGTTGGTCAAAGAAGCACATATGAGCCGCATTTGGGATTACTTCAAGTTTCTTAACAGGTGCATTTATAGCGTCAAGGTAATCATTAATCGGTTCATTTGGGCAAATGGGTTCCTCGCTGCCAAAAATAAATAATATGGGGATTTCGTAGTTAAGATTTTGCCTGAAATCGAAAGAAATCATAGTTTCCTCACTTTTAGTATAAAGCGAGTAATTTGGAATAGATATAGACAATTTCTCTTTGAAATTAATAAATGGAGAGTTTATTATATCGCCCCATTTGATGGCTTTTGCGTGTTTTGAAATATATTTAGTACACAACGAGTTGTAATGCATCATACACTTGAATAAATCCTTATTCCACACGGGTGATTGCGGGAATGTATCAATCATACGCTTTATTTTTATTTCATCTTTGCAGCCCTTTGGTACAATATCAAGCAGCTTATTAAGGATAAATAAAACATCATCGCGATAGTTTGCCATTTGTCCAACACCAATATAGCAAAGAAGATTTTCAGGATGCTGTTTCGCGTATTCTGAGCCTATAGCAGTTCCCCAGGAAAATCCCATTAAAATCAGCTTTTCGAAATCGTAAATAGTGTGGAGATATGCAATAACTTCATCAATATCCTTGATATAATCAGCCATAGTTCCTGTTTGGGCAATTTCCTTTGCCCTGCTCTTATTGGCAAAGTATGTCTTGCAGGCGTTGCGCTGATCCCAGTTTGCAACTGTAAATTTATCCTCCCACCCTTTCTGTAAGACATGGCAAAGACCTGAAATGGCACCTCCTGGACCACCGTGAAGAAAGAGTATAAGCGGATTATTTTTGTTGGTTCCTCTCACCTGTACATACTGCTTTATGCCGTTGATCATTGGATATTCGTACGAGTATATTCCGTTTTTGTTATCGGGATATAATATTGTATTTTTCTTTGATTTAATCATTGTTTTCTCCTCCTGGGGCAGATAATAAATATAGACTTCGGATTTTTTCATCAGAAGCGGATTTCTTACGCTGATATTTATCAACAATTTTAAGAATATCGTTCATCATTTCCGAAAAATCTTTGTCGGAAGGGGAGATGGCGTAATTGAGAATAAAAAGCTTGTCATTTTCGATATCCACATTGTCGCTTTGGAAATAGCGGTTATATTGGTCTAAAATTTGCATAATGCTCACGGTAATAAGCTTTAAGCTATCTTCGGGAGATTCGGGGTTGCCGATGTAAATATCCTTTATTGCGTAGATATTTTCCGTTTGTCCACGTATTTTATTTGAGCCAACAATTTTAAGTGCGCCGACTTCAAGCATTTTGTCAACCTTACGATAAACCGTAGCTCTCGGAATTTTTCTGTTTTCAGTTAGTATTTCAGTAATTGTCATTTTTTTTCTGACTCTAATCAGCTGCAATATACTATTTGAAACGGGATCTGTGAGAACTTTAAGGAGTTTTTCCATTTAGATTCACCTTTCATACTAATCTCATTTGTGATATTAGTATATCATAAAAAAACAGATTTGTCAATAGTAATAGAAATTTATTAAAGGAAAATCTGATATTTATTGCTTCATCAATTATACCTTGTCAAAAAGGCGTTTATCAAGTAAGAAAAATGTAGATGTACTGCATTATGCCAAGGGATTTCTGTGTAAGATGGCTAATAATATGCAAGAAGATTTCGTGCAAAGTCCTCAAGCAGGCTTAGTGCGGTGTTTTCCAAGGTTTAGTTGTGGCAGTCGGTGCGGTATATACAATACTTTTCTGCAAGCTCCAGAACATTCTTAACAGTATGATGTGAATGTCCTGTGCTTGCTGCAATCTGTCTCAGGCTATATCCGTTATGGCTTAATCTGAGAATTTCTTTATAGTCCACCATTTTGATAGACCTCCTTGATATGTAGTCACG
>JAFQHO010000029.1 GCA_017397925.1 Ruminococcus sp. | reverse complement strand
TAGACAAAGATGATGAGCAGAAATGATGTATATCAAGGCGGACGACGAAAGCATACTGCCGTATGGTGAGGAGGACAACGACGATATACAGCATTTATGCCATTAGATTTGTCTACTGTTGTTTCAGGGATTGGTATTATATCAGACTTGCTTTATTTTCCCTTCTATATATACATTCAAACGAGAAGCAAAAAACGGACACGAAAATATAATATTTTTATTTTTTAACTATAAATAATCTTTGTTATAGACGTTTATCCGACGGTATAAAGACAAAAAATTACCGCTGTAAGGTAATCTTACAGCGGTAAAGAATTATTTACTTAATAGGAAGATCGCTTAACTTGAGAAGTCCAGCGTGTACCTTCTGAATTGTGATAGCATCTTCAGCTGTTACGCCGTTGCCGTTGCCGATTACGTCAGCATTAGCCTTACCTGTAGCGCTGAGAGCGTACTTATCAGGATTACCAAGGCTCTGGTAAATTGCTGTAGCGTCAGCAAGTGTTACCCTACCATCGTTGTTAGCATCGCCGTAAAGCTTAACTGCTGTTGTAGGAGCGTTAGTAGACGGCTGAGGAGCCTTTGTTGTAGTGGGCTTAGGTGTTGTCTTAGTTGTTGTAACAGTGGATTTTGTTGTAGTAGGCTTGGATGTTGACTTTGTTGTAGTAGGCTTGGACGTAGTCTTTGTTGTAGTGGGCTTTGTTGTGTTTGAAGAAGAACCACCGCTGAGAACAACCTTTTCAATTGTTACGCCCTTATCGTGTGGCCACCAGATCATAGCCTTAACAGTTGCGCCAACGTTTGAAGGAATATCGTAAGTAACTTCAACCTTGCCGTTCTTTACGTCTACTTCAAAGTCTACCTGTTCCCATTCGCCTGTCCAAGTACCGAAACCGCCTGAACTCTGCATATCGTTTGTGTTTACTGTGTAGTAGAGTGTAGCTGTCTTGTAGCCCTTTGCGTTGAATTCAGCGTAGTTGTTGATTTCGCCGTCGGTGCCTTCCTCTGTGCCTACTGTCATATCATCGGGAAGAAGAACAACGTCTCCGCCAGTAGAAGGAGCAATTGTTGTCTGTGTAGGAGGTGTTGATGAAGGAGGAGCTGTTGTACCACCCTGTGAAGGAGGTGTTGTACCTGAAGAAGAACCTCCGCCGCTGTAAATCTTGTCAACGCCTTCGATAGAAGAAACTGTCTTACCTGTCTTGTAGAAGTGGTAAAGACCAGCTGCTGCACCAACGAGACCTGCGTTATAGTCGATAGCAACCTCGTTACAGATGTAGTCGCCCATGTTATCGTGATATGTACCGCTTGCATCACAAGGACCGCCAGCGAGAGCACCGATAAGTGTATGTGAGTTTGAACCGTATGAGCTGTATGGGTTCATGTGGTCACCATCGGGATCCCAGTTATTCATATTGAACTGTTCATAGCTTGTATAACCGGAAGCTGCTCTGTGGTGAGGGTTCTTTGTAGAGTTGCTTGCAAAACCTGTTACGAAGCAAGTTTTTACAGGGTTATTGCCAAGGATGTAGTCCATCTGACCCTTAGCCCAGTTCTTGTAATCACCCTTGCCGTGCTTTGTAGCGATAAGAGCTGTCATCTGCATTGAGCAGTTAAGTCTTGCACTGCCCCACTTGTCAAGGAACATGTAGTTGCTTCCGTTAGCCTTTGAAGAAATGTAACCGTTAGCCGCACTCCAGTCGCCTGTAAGTTCACCGCTGAGGCAAGCTGCACCGAGGAATGAATCGTTCCAGCCGTGAACCCAGCCTACATCGCCGAAGCTTCTTGCGTCATTAACATAACTGTTGTCGCCTGTTGCGATAGCAAGCCAGCCTGCTGCCCATGCCTGATCGTCCTTCAGACTGTTTGAACCGTAGAAATTATTGGGAGCTAACTGATTGTACTGCTTTGAGAACTTGTAAAGAGCCTTTGCGTACTTAAGATCTTCAGCATTTCCAAAGTTCTTATAGTTTGCTGCAAGAGCTGCTGCGTACTGAGCTGCAATTTCACTTGCACCGTTTGAAGTCCAGAACATCTTTCTTCCGCTGCCCTGCTGCTCGGGAGGACCCCAGTAACTGTGGTCAACGGTACCATCGCCCTTCTGATAGAGGAAGTTTGTAACAGTATCGCCGTTGAGCTTTGTGGATTTCTTGAAGAAATCACAGAAGTAATCTGTAATCATTTTAAGGTGTTCGGTCTGACCTAAATCATCGAAAGCATCGGGAAATTCGTAGTATGCCCAGCCAAGAGTTGAAGCTGTAAAGCCTTGGGGAAGGCCAAACATAGCGTGGTCACCGGCATCGTGGAAACCGCCTGCTACTTCATCGTCCGCATGACAGTTGCCTCTCCATGTCATTCCGCACTTTGAGTTTACCTCTGAACCGCACATATTAGCGTCATAGAAGTAAAGGGAGTACTGGAGGAGTTTTGCGTAGTCATCGTTAGCAGCTTCTGCCTTGAGGGAAGGATTAGCTACGCTGAATGAACCTGCTACAGATGCAGCAGCAACCATTCCGCTGAGTACGACTGACTTAATTCTTTTGAAATTAATCATTTACATCACACTTCTTTCTTAATAATGAAAACGTGCCTATAATACGTTTGTACATATATTATACATAATTTTTCCGAACTTTTGGTAACGTAGTGGTTACACATAGGTTACATTTTGGTAAAAATCATATGATTTAAGTGAATTTCTCTGTATTGAACATAATTGCTTTGTTGGATTTGTATATATTCACGGTAAAAAAATTATGCATTTGCACAAAACATCGTCTTTTATTGATAAACTGTAAATAAATAAGCTTATAATACATTATGATTTAATTTCTTTTCATATTATTGTAAAAATATATCCTTGTTTATATAAAAACAATCATTTATATTTTGACATAGATAAACAAATCGTGAAACGCTTTATCGTAATAATACACAAAACACCGCACAGTACAAGCTGTGCGGTGTGATAAAACTGTTACTTTGAAAGCGGAAGATCTGACTGTGACAAGATATTCGCACTTACCTTCTGAATTGTAATAGCATCATCGGGAGTTATTCCCTTTTCACCATTAACATCGGCATTTTTAGCACCCTGTTCAGAAAGTGCATATTTATCGGGATTTCCGAGAGCCTGGAATACAGCTGCCGCGTCTGCCATTGTTATGCCGCCATCGCAGTTCGCATCACCATAACTGATTTCAGAGGGATTATCTGAGGGTGTTTCCACAGGCGGATCTGTAGGACTTACAGTTTCATCAGCAAACTTGAAATCAGCATTGATTTCAGCAGCAGATTTCTTTATAGCGTCAAATGTTGTAGCATCGCCGCCGAAAAGATTTGATGCACATGCGCTTGCAATAGCAAAACAGCCGTTGTAATCCAGCGCACCCTCGGTATACTGATATCTGTCAGTGCGATCCTCGTAGCCGTTAGCGTCAATACCTCCTACAAGCATACCGTAGTTTGTATACTTAGCCGCCGGATTTTGTGCCGCTGTGATACCCTCTCCGCCCGGATTTGCCGCACGGTGGTGGATATGTACAGGCCACTTTTCGCCAAAGCCTAACAGGAAGCTATAGTCCAGGTTATTGTCGCCAAGCATATAGTCAAGCTGCCATTTTGCGCCCTGTGCGTATTCGCTGTTTGGATCGCCGTCAGCAACGGTGTAAGCGTCCATTTGAATAGCACAGTTGATACGGGAAGTACCCCAGCCGTTTGTGTTATACTTGCCGACCTTCATACCGTCCATGCCTTCAATTTCAGCGATAAGCTCATCCCTGAAAGCGCTTTCCCCTGTAGCCTTGTACATCAGAGTCGCATAACCCTGCCATACCTTATCCCAGGAGTATACCCAGCCGTCGTACTGACTTCCGCCGTAGTCCTTATTCTTAGGCACACGGGTAGGCTTGTCGCCCTCACCGATAATCCAGAGCCAAGCCTGCGCAATGGCTTCTTCGTCCTGATACTGAGCGTCGGTGCTGTAAAATCCGCCGATACCGCCGGTGTTGTTGCCTACGTGCTTTGTACCGAATTCGAGGAGAGCCTTGGCATATTTCGCACATTTTGCAGAATATTCGGGATCGGAATCCTTGAATACATAGGCAGCCGCGCCAAGTCCTGCCGCCATTTCGCAGCTTACAGAGGAGTTGTTGTCTGATGCTGTCAGCCAGAAAATGGGGCGGTCGTATGTCTGCACCTCAGGGGGAGTCCAGAATGAGTGGTCTGTGCCGCCCTCAGCGATTGTATGAGCTACAGCCACAACTTTTCCCGAATCATCAAGGAATGTTGTTTTCATAAGGTAATCGGCACCCCAGCGCATTTCGTATTCGAAATGGTCGCGGCAATTTGCCTTTTCGTAAATTCCGGGGTTGAGATAATCGGAAATACCAAGACTTGACAGGGCAAAACCGATAGTGAGATTGAATTTGATATGGTCGCCTGCATCATGCCAGCCGCCTGATACATCAACCTTTCCGTCACCGTCAGGGTCGACAAATGCCTTTGCAGAGCCGTCAAGAGAGCCGACAGAAGCCTCCGCGTCGTAGGTGTGGCAATCGCCTCTCCAGGTGAGTGGGCCGTCTGTTATACCTGTGCCGCAGGCGTTGGAATCGAAGAAGTACAGGGACATTGCCAACGCTTCCATATAGTTGTGGTCAGCCGCAGAGGTATTCAAAGCAGCCATAGGGAGTGAGGATGCCGCAACAACAGCAGAAGCAGCTGCCGCAGCAAGTTTTTTTGTAAGCTTCATGGTAAATCATCCTTTCGATAAAAATGGTTATTATCCCTCCATTGTATATTTATTATACCACAACCAAAGGATACGATTGTGAAAATTTTGTGTATTTTTGCTATAATTTCACAAAAATCAGCATAATAGTCAATTGGCAATCTGTATTATTGTGCATATTAACAGTTGTAATGCGAAAAAATAAAAAAGTTGACATAAATATTTTATAATGATATAATAAACATACATAATATAAAAGGAAGTGCTGATATGCCACGATTTTTTGCGGATAATATAAATGAAAATGATATCGTTCTTGACGGAGAAAGCGCCCGTCATATCGGACGATCCCTACGTATGCGCCCAGGCGAAGCTGTTACGGTATGCTGCGGCGGAACAGACTACGACTGCGAAATACGACAGATTACCGATGACCGCGTATATCTTGATCTGCTTGAAAAACACCCCTGCTATGCCGAACCTACAGTGGACGTAACCCTGTTTCAGGCTGTCCCGAAGCTTGACAAGCTTGAATACATAATACAAAAAGCCACAGAATTAGGCGTTTCACGTGTTGTTCCCGTGCTGACAAGACGTTGCATCTCCAGACCTAATGAAAAGGATTTTTCAAAAAAGCTGCCAAGACTTGCCAAAATCGCAGAGGAGGCAGCAAAACAGTCAGGACGCGGAATAATCCCTGAAATATCGCCGATTGTCAGTTATAAACAGTGCCTTGAAATGATGAAAGTTCTTAATAAGAACGTTATTCTCTACGAGGGCGAGGGCGGTAAGCCTTTCGGAGAGGTAGACGTACAAGGTATAAAATCCGCAGGCATCCTCATCGGAAGCGAAGGCGGTTTCGATGCTGCCGAAGTTGAGGAAGCAGTTGCCGCAGGTGCAGAACGTATCTGGCTTGGAAAAAGAATACTCCGTTGTGAAACAGCACCAATTTCAGCCCTTACAATTTTGATGTTTTTAACAAAAAATATGTAAGTACTTGAAATCATTGAGAGAATGTGGTATAATATCTTATATGATTATCGGGGTCACCGCAAGCTTGCGATAACATTTTAAAATTTTACAATAAAAACTGCGGAGAAACGAGGAATATTAATATGAGCAAACTTTTAACAGGTCTTCTTATCGCTGGTGCTGCTGTAGCTGCAGGTGTTGTAGTAACAAAGCTCCTTAAGGGTAACAACGTTGAAGATGATTTCGATGATCTCTACGATTTCGATGATGAAGATATTGATATTGAAATTGATGAAGTAATCGATGATATCACAGATAAGGCTGAGGATACAGCAGAAAAGGCTGAGGACGCAGTTGCAGAAGCTGTTGAGACAGCTGAAGATGTTATTGATGACGTTGTTGACGAAATCAAGGACGCTCTCGAAGATTAATTTTGTATTCAGCGGACGGCTTTTGCCGTCCGTTTTTCATTTTGCACCAAAAACAAAGTATTTTTAACGCGCTTTTTGTGCAAGTATACAAATTGACAAAAACAGGGTTGACATTTCCGAAAATCTTTGGTATAATATAAAAGCTGTCAAGGACAGTTCAAATAAAGTCCGAGGCGTAGCTCAGTTTGGTAGAGTGCTTGGTTTGGGACCAAGATGCCGCAGGTTCGAGTCCTGTCGCCTCGACCAAATACCACAAAATCAACCAAAAAATTTTTTGAAAAAATTTCAAAAAAGGGGTTGACAAATCAAAAAAGATGTGGTATAATTAATAAGTCAGTTAAGCTGGTGTAGCTCAGTTGGTAGAGCAGCTGATTTGTAATCAGCAGGTCGGGGGTTCGAGTCCGTCCACCAGCTCCATTTTATCGGCAATAGTCGGTAAATTTCAGAAATTGTTAAGGGAGAGTTCCCGAGTGGCCAAAGGGGGCAGACTGTAAATCTGTTGCTTTTCAGCTTCGGTGGTCCGAATCCACCCTCTCCCACCAATTTCCCTTAAATATCCTCAGTAACTCCGCTACAATGAAAGCGGATTTTTTTATGCCCTTGAAAAAGCTATTAGCTGTTAGCTTTTAGCCATTAGCTTATGTGTAGGGGTTGCCTTGGGCAGTCCGCCGACGCAAGTCGGATTTGATAAGGAGGAGAAAAAATGATACGTGCAAAAGTTGTATATACACCTGAACATATAAAGCAACTAATCAAGTGCCGCAGCATAATTTTTTACATTATTATGATTGGTGTTACGCTTCATATTCTTATTACCACTTTCAGCATTATTTGCATTCCATTTTTATCAGCTATTTCAGATACACCAATACCCGAAGGCTTTACATCAAATTTAATAATCAGCATATTTGCATCATTATTTATTATCGGAATTGATATTTGGGCATTTTTTCTGTACCCGTATTACTATGTAAAAAAAAGAAGAAAAAAGTATGGAGATACACCTGCATTTTATGAACTTGATGACAATTCTGTAAAGATAAATTGCACAGGTGCAGGCTTTGATGAACAGCTCAACTTTACATATGATAAATTAGATAAAGCCCGTGAAACAAAAGGCTACTTTCTGTTATATCCCCAAAAGAATTCTGCTTATATAATCGGCAAACACGAAATCACCGAGGGGACACCAGATGATTTAAGAAATCTGCTGAAAAGCAAGTTAGGAAAGAAATTCAAATAAAGCTAACGGCTAAAAGCTAAAAGCTAATAGCTAATAGCTATAAATATAAGGAGAGATACCTATGATTAGAGAAGATTTGAGAAACATTGCCATTATCGCCCACGTTGACCACGGCAAGACTACCCTTGTTGACGAAATGCTGAAACAGGGCGGCGTATTCCGTGAAAATCAGGCTGTTGCTGAGCGAGTTATGGACTCCAACGACATTGAGCGTGAGCGCGGAATTACTATCCTTGCGAAAAATACTTCCGTTATGTACAACGGCACAAAAATAAACATCATTGACACTCCCGGACACGCTGACTTCGGCGGCGAGGTTGAGCGAGTTCTCGAAATGGTTGACGGCGTTCTTCTTCTCGTTGACGCTGCTGAGGGTCCTATGCCCCAGACTCGTTTCGTGCTTTCAAAAGCCCTTGAAATGGGACATAAAATCATCGTTGTTGTAAATAAAATTGACCGTCCCGACGCTCGTCTTGACGAAATCGGCGATGAAGTTCTTGAACTTCTCCTTGACCTTGACGCTAACGATGAACAGCTTGAATCTCCCCTGCTTTTCTGCTCCGGAAGAAGCGGTACTGCTTCAATCAGCCAGTACGAGGCAGGCACAGACTTAAAGCCTCTTTTTGATACTATCATCAACTACATTGAGCCTCCTAAGGGCGAGGAAGAAGAACCTCTCCAGATGCTTATTTCCTCTATCGACTACAACGAATATGTGGGCAGAATTGGTATCGGACGTATTGTCCGCGGCTCTATCAAGGTAAACCAGCAGGTTACTGTCTGCGATTACACAGGCTCAAAGAAGAATTACAACTCCAAAATAGTTTCACTTTTACAGATTCAGGGACTCCAGCGTGTACCTGTTGAAACAGCTATGGCAGGCGATATTGTATGGATTTCAGGTATCGAAGGCATCACAATCGGCGATACTATCTGCGCTACAGACGCTCCTGAGCCGCTTCCTTTCGTGAAGATTTCAGAGCCTACTGTTGAAATGACATTTGCTGTAAATGACAGTCCCTTTGCAGGCAGAGAGGGTAAATTCGTAACTTCCCGTCAGCTCCGTGAGCGCCTTTTCAAGGAGCTTCTTAAAGATGTTTCTCTCCGTGTTGAAGAAACAGATAATACAGACGCATTCAGAGTTGCAGGACGCGGTGAAATGCACCTTTCAATCCTTATCGAAAATATGCGCCGTGAGGGCTATGAGCTTTCAGTTTCAACTCCCCGTGTACTTCTCAAAGAGGGCGAGGACGGCAGAAAGCTTGAACCTATTGAGCGACTTGTTATTGACGTTCCCGAGGAGAGCGTTGGTTCTGTTATGGAAAAAATGGGCAGTCGTAAGGGTGAACTTGTTTCAATGCACCCACAGGGCAGCCGTATGAGAATTGAATTCCTTGTTCCTGCAAGAGGTCTTTTCGGCTATAAGAGCGAATTCCTCACAGATACAAAGGGCGAGGGCATTATGAGCCACGTTTTCGAGGAATATCAGCCATACAAGGGCGATATCGACCGCAGAAGCATGGGTTCACTTGTATCCTTTGAAACAGGTGAGGCTGTAACTTACGGTCTTTTCAATGCACAGGAAAGAGGACAGCTGTTTATTCCGGCAGGTACTCCCGTATATGAGGGAATGGTTGTAGGTATGTCTCCCAAGAGCGATGACCTTGTAGTTAACGTATGCAAGAGAAAGCATCTGACAAATACCCGTGCAAGCGGAAGTGACGACGCGCTCCGCCTTGTTCCCCACCGTATACTCAGCCTTGAAGATTGTCTGGAGTTCCTTGCTGACGACGAGCTTCTTGAAGTTACTCCCGAAAGCCTGAGAATACGCAAGAGAATTCTCAATAACAGTCAGCGCGCAAAGGTAAGAGCAAAGGGTTAATTTAAAGCGTAATTACGCTTGAATGAGATTTTTTTGAAATTCCCAAATCAGTAAATTAATCAAGGGCAATATCACATTTTGCGTGATGTTGCCCTTATTTGCAATATTTCAATAAATTATCACCTTAAATACATAATATATGCTTGAAATTCAGTTAAAATTGTAGTATAATAGTTATAAACAATATAGTCGGAGGTTTATATGAAATTCAGAAAATTAGCCGCAGCATTTTCAGCCTGCATTTTAGCTGCCTGCTGTACATCCTGCGAAAAAAACAATGAAGAATCAGTTTCACTGCCAGAAATAGGCGAAAACGGAGTAAGCGACCTTATCTCCCCTGCCGCAGACAGCGATGAATATGAACTGGGACAGTATTACTACAGTACCAACGGCACAAAACTTTACTGCGGTGATGAAACAGTTCCCGTTGAGGCTGTACTTGCCCTTGATAATTACTTTCTTTCTTTTCAGAATAACGATTTTGAAGGCTATAAAAGCACGATATATCCGGATTACGCTGAACGCTATGAAACATATCTCCGCGATGTTTACAGCAAAGAAGAGGGCGTTGATGATGACTACAGCCTGAAAAATTCCTTTGATTTACGCTATAATATGATTCGCGACACCCTCAAGGATACACTTACTTACGAATCTGATGAAGAAAAAAAGTTCACAGGCGATTATAAATTAACCCGTATCAGAGCTGAGCATCCTGTCTATGAAGAAGGCGTAACAGAGGAGGCTTTTATCCAAAGCTTTTTTGAAAGCTACAAGGACGTCTTTGAAACTGACTACTACGAATTTGTAAACAATAATGTTGACAGACTTCTGCCTCTCACAATGTTCGTTATGGCAAGTGCTGAGGACGGAAACGAGCATAAAATCGTCAGTGAAGCAAATATTATACTCGCTGAAAAAGACGGCAAATATTACACATTCGGCTAAGGAGCAGAAATTATGAAAAAGATTATTACGGCAGCTATAGCAGCTGTTATGATGTGTACCACAGTTGGCTGTGAAAAACACGATGACCACTCTCACGCAAATATGGTAGGCAATGTAGGCGCTGAAAACGGCTATATCGCACAGGAAGATATGCCCTATGGCTCCACAATTTACGAGCTGCGACCTGAATATGACAACAGAGTTAAATACACCGTTGAATTTGACAAGCGATATTTTGGCGGAGATGGCGAAACTGCTGATTTAAGGGAAATTTACCTTATTCACGATTATATAATCGCCATTAACGAAAACGATCACGAAGCAATAAAAAACCTCTATTATCCCGGATTTCTTGAACACCTCTGCAAAGCAGGCGGATATGCAAATGCTGACGAATATCTGGACGGCATGAATTATACTCTGAAACAAACTCTGGGCGAAGACTTCGTAATTGACTATATTAACGTATCCAATTGTCTTACAGACGGCGAAGAAGCCGATAACTACTTCAATTTCGCCGCAGCTGAAATAGCAACCTTTGACAGCTCCCTCTTTGACAAAATCACATCGCAGAAGGTTGTGGAAATCGGCGGATATACCTGTTATAAAGCAGGAGGCAAATCATATGTACTGGAAAAACACACCGAGCCTTTTAACCTGAGAATCTATCAGGTAGACGGAGAATACTATTTATTCTAAGGAGAGATTATTATGCCATTTATCAACGTAAAAACCAACGCATCAGTATCAAAAGAAGCCGAAATTGCGCTGAAAGCCGATTTAGGCAAGGCAATTTCAGCTATCCCCGGCAAATCCGAAGCCTGGCTTATGGTAGGCATTGAACCTGAGTATATCCTCTATTTCAAGGGCGATGACGCACCTGCGGCAATGGTTGATGTAAGTGTTTTCGGCTCTGCAAATTCCTCAGCTTTTGATAAACTTACAGGGGAAATCTGCAGCATACTCAACAGCAGACTGAATATTGAGCCTTCGAGAATTTACGTGAAATACTCCGCAACCTCTGACTGGGGCTGGAATGGCGGAAACTTTTAGTTAATGCGTAATTGAATTAAGAATTCAGAATTCAGAATTAAGAATTTTTTGGGCGGTGGGATTTTTTCTGCCGTCCGTTTTTATATGCTGATACTTTTGCATAGTTATATGGTGTCCGCCGAGAGAAGTATCAGCGTACATAAAACAAACGGTAAACGAATAAATCGCAGTTCCACAACTAAAAGCTTAATTACGCATTAAAAAAGGCGGCAGGAAAAATCCCACCGCCTATACTTAGTGTTTTTGAATTAATCCCAAATGTCGTCATAATCATCTTCGCCAGTATAGATTTCATGACCGCAATTAGAACAAAACCAAAACTCTTCCCAATGCATAACGCCGCCTTCGCATAAAGGACAATTTTTTATTTTTTCTCCACTTGAATCATCTGATAATTCTCCAGAACAATATGGACAACCACTATACTCAGATTCATCATAAACCTTATCACAATATGGACACATCTGCATATATATTTCCTCCTTCATAAAAATACTTATTAGGGGTTTCTTTCACTCCAACAATCAATACACATTACTTGACCTTCATGTTCTGTTATAAAATCTTCAATATATTCCCCACCACACAACGGACAAGTATACCAAATTATACTTTCTGTATCTTCATGGGTAGTTTGTTCTAATTCATCAAAATTAATATCTTCATCGTAAATTGTCATATACAAAATCCTTTTTTATCAAATTTGATTATTTCTTGAATTTATCGAAAAGGTCGCCGATTTTATCTCCGATATCATCAAGGCTGATTTTTGCCTTAACACCGTCGATAACCTTTTCAATCTGCTCATCGGGCAGATCAATTCCGATAACGCTTTCAACAGCCTTTACAGGGTCTTTTTTGAAATCGTCGCCGAAATCCTTATCGTTCTTGATTTTGTTTACCAGTTCTTCGATTTTTTCTTTGATATCCATAGCTTTTACGCTCCTTATAAATATTTTGGTAATCACATTATAGCACAACAAAAATCATAAATCAAGGGAATTAGCAACAGTTTGGCATATATGTTAAAAAAATATCATCTGCTTTGTGCATATCGGAGAATTTTTCGGAATTCTACCATTTTCTTTCAAAATCGCCTTGTTTTTTATCTATTTTGACTTATATCTCTTGACATATCACAAAAAATGTTATATAATTATAATAATAACCACACCCTCATAAAGGAGAATTTTTCTATGGAACATCTTGAAAACCGTGAGCTTTCCTGGCTTAAATTTAATAAACGAGTCATTGAAGAAGCTACAGATACAAACAATCCTTTGCTTGAAAGGCTTTCATTTTCCGCTATATATCAGAGTAATCTTGATGAATTCTTTATGGTTCGCGTTGGTTCTCTCACTGACGACGAAAAGGAAAACAACAAGAAAAAGGACAGTAAGTCGGGTATGACCCCGTCACAGCAGCTTGATTCTATTTATACAGCTGTACGCCGCCTCCAGCCAAGAGTTGAGGAGGCATTCAAAAAGAATATGGAGGAGCTTCTGCCATACGGCTTTGAACACGTTGCATTTGCCAACGCAACTCCCGAAGAACAGGCATTTCTGGAGCTTTACTTTAAGCGCGAAATAAAGCCATTTATCACAGGAATACTTGTAAATGATGCACTGCCTTTCCCGTTCCTTAAAAACAAGGAGCTTTATGTAGCAGTCCATATTGCCTCAAAAAAGGGTGCATTAGTTGGAATGATTCCCGTAGCCCACGAACACGCTGACCGCATTATCCCCCTGGGCAAGGACGGAAAGCGCTTTATCCTCCACGAGGAAGTTGTTCTGCAATTTGCACATCTTATGTTCAAAGGCTGCAAGATACAGGACAGGGCCATTATCCGTGTTACGAGAAATGCCGATATTATGGTAAATAACAAGGGTGCAGACTTCCGTGACCGTATGGAGGAGCTTGTAGTAAAGCGTACAAAGCTTGCCGCTGTCCGTCTTGAAATAACAAACCAGTTCAGCCGTGAAGCCCTGGATTATATCTGCAAAAAGCTGAAAATAGGCAATGTCCGCGTGTTTAATTCAAATATACCGCTGGATTTATCCTATCTTTACAGATTGCAGGAACTCGATATGACGCCGGAACTTCACTTTGAGCCACGACTTCCCAGAAAAACGGCTATGCTTGCAGATAATCGTTCTGTATTCTCTCAGGTGAAGTCAAAGGATATTCTGCTCAGCTATCCCTTTGAGTCCATTACAACATCGTTTATACGGCTTTTAGAGGAGTCAGCCACAGACCCGAAGGTTACATCTATAAAAATCACACTCTACCGCCTTGCCCGCAACAGCAAGGTTATAAGCGCATTATGTACTGCTGCCGAAAACGGCAAGGAAGTTCTTGTTATGATTGAGCTTCGTGCAAGATTTGACGAGGCAAACAATATTGAGTGGTCAAAAATACTCCAGAAAGCAGGCGTAAAGGTTATATACGGCCCAAAGGAGTTCAAGGCACACTCAAAGCTGCTTTTGATTAAACGTAAGAGTACTGGCGATAAATTTGATTACGTTACACAAGTTGGAACAGGCAACTACAACGAAAAAACATCCTCGCTGTACACTGACCTTATGCTGCTTACTGCCGACCGCGAAGTTGCCGAGGACGCAGAACAGGTATTCGAATGTCTGCTTAACGGCACATTTGTGGAAAAAACAAATAAGCTGCTGGTATCCCCTTACGCATTATTGCCTCAGGTGCTTGAAATGATAGACGAACAAATTGAGATAGCTAAAAACGGTGGAAAAGGATATTTCGCCGCAAAAATCAACTCCCTCAACGATAAGTCGATTATTGATAAGCTTGTTGAAGCCTCACAGGCAGGAGTAAAAATAGACCTCCTTGTAAGGGGAATATGCTGCATTATCCCAAAGGTTGAGGGATATACGGAGAATATCACCGTCCGCAGTATAGTCGGAAGATTTCTGGAGCATAGCCGTATATTCATATTCGGCAAAGATACAAAGGAACAGAAGATATATATCGGTTCCGCTGACTTTATGAGCAGAAATACAATCCGCCGCGTAGAGGTAGCCATTCCCGTTGAAGACGAAAGGCTGAAAAAGCGCATACGCGATATGTTTAATATTATGATGTCTGATAATGTAAAGGCAAGAGAACTGCAAAGCAACGGCAGATATGTCCGTGTTGAGCCTCAGGAGGGCGAGGAACTGCTCAATTCTCAGGAATACTTCTATGAGGAAGCATACCGCCGCCTTGAAGCAAAGGCAGTCAGACAGGAACGTATGAAAGAGGTTCGCGCTATAAAGCAGAAAACAAAGCCTGCTGCTAAGAAAACAAGGAAAAGCACAAAAAAGAAATAAAATCATTTAAGTAGGGGGTGATGCCCACATCGCCCCGTGCTTATATGGCAGATGTGGCGAAGGGGTAACGCGGTCGCGGATACGTGATTAAGTCTGTTTAATGGGGTATCTGCGGCGATTTCGTGGGTTCAATTCCCACCATCTGCCCCTTAATAAATACTAAATTCAACAAAAAATCCAGAGAAGACCAAAAATCTTCTCTGGATTTTTTTATCGGACACGGCACGCCGTGTCCATACATAATAATTACGCATTACGAATTACGCATTATTTAACATATACACCCACAATTTCCGCAATATAAGCGCGGTGATAGGGGTCAGTACCGAAAAACTGTGCAGGGATACCGTCATCTGTAAGGAAACCGCTTTCCTGCATATCGTAAGCGTAGAGCTTGCGGCATACGAGTACAAGGTCAGCCTGTTCAATACCTACAGCACCCTGTAAATCGGCAGGTGAAAGCCCTGTTTCAGCCATTTTATCACAGTCACGTCCCGAATGAGAGCCGCAGTAAGCCAGAGCCTTGCGGTATTCTTCACCAAGGAATGAAGCTGTGAAAAGCTCGCCTTTTTCCACAAAATCGTATGTGTAACGATTGGGGCGGATATAGCAGGTAAGCACATTTTTATTCCAGAGTACGCCAAGCTGTCCCCATGAAGCTGTCATTGTGTTGAAACTGTCCATAGTACCGCCTGTGAGAAGCATCCATTCCTTGCCGATTTTCTCAAAGGGATTAAATGAAAGCTCCGATAATTCGATTTTTCTGAATGACATAAATAATTCCTCCTTTGACTATACCTACAAGTCAGCACAGAGGCTCCCTGCGGTATGTCCCTTAATGATTAACCCTTAATGCGGATTTGTATCTCAGTCTTAGTTTATCTGTGATAAGCGCAATAAATTCGGAGTTTGTAGGCTTACCCTTGCAGGTATCAACCGTATAGCCGAAAAATGAATTGAGCGTATCAACATTTCCTCTGTCCCACGCAATTTCAATAGCGTGACGAATAGCCCTTTCAACTCTTGATGATGTTGTATCATAAGTATTTGCAACCGTAGGATAAAGCATCTTTGTTACGCTTTCAAGAAGCATTTTATCCTCAATTGAATAGAGTATAGCAGAACGCAGGTAATGATATCCCTTGATATGAGCAGGAACACCCAGCTGGTGGATAATATCAGTAATAACAATCTCCATATCGTCGCTGAGGCTGTTTACTCTGTCGCCAAGTGCAGATGTAATTGCACTGAACATATCGTCTGCGTCATAGGGTTTAAGCAAAAATTTAGCTCCGCCGTTTTCCATAACCTGTCTTTCAATAAACTCGTTGTCAAATTCTGATGTAACGATGAATGCGGGGAATTTAACTCCCAGATCACGCACTTTCTTCATAATTGCAACTGCGTCGCTGTCGGGAACTGTGATGTCGAGAACTACTGCGTCAGGAGCGTCATTTCTGACAGCCTCCACAATAACACTGCAATCCTTTCTGCGAGTGTAGGCATACATACCTTTTTCTCTGAGCTTGTTTGCAATGCTTACGCCTGCTGCTGTGTCATCGCCGATGAGAACCTTTACCTTGTTGTTCATTTCTTCTTCCTCCATAATAGAAACTTTTCACTGAAAAACGCCATTGTATTTCAGCAAGACAATTTTATCACAAAGGAATGCCAATCGTCAACAAAATAATATAAATTAATATAGGAATTTAAAGCGGTAAAACGAATAATTTGTCCCCAGCCAAAGAATCAGTCCTATGGTGCCGAAAAATCCGAAATAAAAGCAACATTAAAGCGGATTTCTGCAGATTTTGTCGAAATTTACCCGATTATCTTTTTTTCTTCATATTGAAAAGAACGCCATCGGCTATATTACGCACTTTTGTTCCGGGTGGGAACATTCTGTCCGCCAGCTTTTCAAGCTTATTTTTCTCGGTAACACGCTGTAAATTCGGCACAGTGGGAGCGTCGGTTATACCCTCGCGCCACTTTTTATGGATATCCGCAGGCATATGATTTTTCAGCAGTCCCACATCCATTGAGCCGCCGTGTTCGGAAATAAGTTTAAGGGGCAGTTCAAAGCCATTATATTCAAAATCCTGAGAAATATTCCCGAAATGGCGCTGGAAAAGTCCGCTGAAATCCTCGGCACCTCGGCATATATCGCTGTTTTGCGCCATTCCGTCAAATATGGCGCGTTCCGTTTCGCTGAGGGCGGAAATATCCGCTTTTTTGCAGCAGCCATACACGAAAAATCCAAGTATATAGGCATTTCCGCAGAAATCGCTGAGAGCAGCCTTGTTTCGGGGAATATCGAAAATATAAGCCGAATAAATTCCGAATGCAAGGTGCAGAGGGAGAAATGCTGCTGTGTCGTAGTCGTAAACCTGCTTCGACTGAACATAGCTCCGCGCTCTGCCCGATTTTATCATATTTGCCGTAGTATCGGCAAGAAGAAGCGCTTTTGCTCCCTTCATAATGGGAGCTTCAACATCGGCTGAAATATCTCCGCCGATGTGAAGATGAGCCGCCGCCGATGCCTTGCCCTTTTTGAGAATAGTGGAAAATACCGCGTCTTTTGCATTTCCTCCGCTGTCTATCTCATTGGCAATGAGGATTTTTCCGCTTATACCGCACTTTTCCGCCATACGAAGCACAACCTCGCGGGGATATACCGTATGGGCAATCAAAACGATATTTTTTCCGCAGTCCGCCGCCGTATCAAGGAGTTTTTTTCCGAAAGCTCTGGGAAATACATACTTTTCAGCAATTTCGCACTCATAGCGGATAAGCTTAGCCTTTTCCTCAGCCGAAATCTTCATCTTTTTCGCATATATGTCGTATATCTGCTCTAAAGTAACATCACATTTATCGGTATGCTTTCGCCTTGCTTCCGTTTCCGCTTCAATACGCAAATCCACAAAGGACTTTTTACCGTTTCCCGTCAGCTTGTACTCCCTTTCCATAAGCAGAAAAACGTCATTTCCCTCGGAAAATGGGAATATAAGCAGAGAACCGAAAAGTCGGAAGCTGACCGCTTTTATGCCGTTATCCCGTATTGCCGCCGTCATTTTATCCATTACCTCACGCTGGTCGCGGGTAAGGGGGACGGTTATTTTTAAATCATTAATCATTTGAAATAATCACCTCTTACCATACAGCAACCGTTGTTTCGGTAGTTTCGCTTACATCGCCGCTTGCTGTGGTATCTGTGGTATCTGTTGAAACAATAGTAGTTACTTCCGTTGTGGTTGTTTCATCGTACTGCGGTACAAGCTCCTCGCCGCCTCGGAGTGTGAGATACTCGTCAAGGGACAATGCACCGTCGGAGTTGTAGGTCTTGATAAACGCCTCTTTATTGGTGTACACATCGGAGAAAGCGCCCTCCTCATCGTGGAGGTATTTGCCGTACCACAAGCCAAAGAACGACCATACCGCATTATCACGGAAAGACATATCCATATCCGGAAGGGTACTGCACTCACTGAGCGCTATAAGCTTTTCTTTTCCAACTATATTCTGTAAAGCTAAGAACTGCTCGTATCGGCTGCCGAAATCCTTTTCAGCAGGCAGATATATATCAAGGGAGGCTATATCAAATGTATTCTTGTCTACAAGAGTCTTGTCGTTCTGACCGTTCCACACCCATATAAGGTTATCAAGCTCGAAATATTCAGTATAACGTGTATACATCAGGTTCCAGAGCCATTTATAGTCCCTTACAGAGCCTGCTCCCCACCAGAACCAATCTCCCGAAGCCTCGTGGAGAGGTCGCCATAGCACGGGTACACCCTTGTTTTTCAGGGACATAAGCTGTCCTGCCATATTGTCAAGGTCAAGTATAATACCGTAACACTGCTCGGAAATTTTACCCTCGCCGTAAAGACCGCGTATTTCCTCCTGAGAAAGCTTTGCTATATCAATATCAGTTACAGCATCGGAAATTCTGAAATCAGTTTCCTTTGTATATACCGAAGGCTTCTTCTTTGAGGGAGCCTCCCAATACCACATAAGTCCAACTATGCCGCCCTTGTAGTGCCATTCAGCACAGGCGTCAATATCCTTGAAGGTGCTGTCAAAGCTACTGCCTGAGTTGTGCATTGCTGAAAAGCGGATTACAGGGTATTTTCCCGTAGTCTGATATATCAGCTCCAGCTCCTTGTTTGTTTCATCAGAGGCATACTGGCCTGTAATGGTGTATTTACCGTAATTCTCCGTAAGAAAGCTCATAAGCTCCTTTGCGGACTCCCCCGCATCCTCGTTGGAAAGGCTGTTTTCCGCCTTATACTGTATTGTGCTGAGGGATGTATTATTGGAAAGCTTAAGATAATCAAGCTTTAAATCACCGTCAAGGGGACGAAGCTCGATTTTTGTCTTTCCCTTGGTGAGAAATACACCGTAAAGGGTAATAAGTGTGAAATCATCGCCCTTTTTTGTGGCAAATGTGGCAGTTTCCTTTTCATTTACGGATACACGGCAATTCACCGCCTTATCTGAGGCTATGCTGAATGAAAGGTCATAATGCTGGTTACTGGGAGCGTCAACCTCAAATATGACATATCTGCTGCCGTCCTTTTTGAACTTTGTAACATAACCGTCACCGCTGAATGGCTTAGCATTGGGATTTGTAGGCTTTTCTGTGCCTTCCTCACCCTCTTTGTCCTCTTTCTTCTCAGGGATTGCATCGCTGAATTCAAGCCCCTCGGTCATTAAAGCGTCCTCAGCCTCGTATACGTTGCCTGTGCGCTTTTTCTCAATTTCGGGGTAGGAAATGGGATAATCGGGAAAAGTCTCCGCAGGAATTGTTGTAACAGCCTCTGTTGGTGCTGTTGTTTCTTCAACCTCAGATACGGATATATCGCTTTCTCCCTTTTCCACTTTTTTGCTTTCACAGGCGGCAAATGCAGTCATTGTAACCACTGCCGCTGTGAGAACTGCCGTTATTTTTTTAATGCTCATTCTTTATGTCCTCCGCTTATGCCGTAATTGTGTATGTTTCTCCCTCAACTGTATCAAATACGATTGCACCGTCCTCAATACGGGAGTTTACCGCTGTACCGTCGCATATAACGCTTGCCGCACCGTTTACCCTCAATCGGCATACTCCGCCGCAGAGGGAAATAACCTCGGCTTTTTCAAGTCTGCCCTTTTTCCAGTTCATAGCTATCTCAAAGCCGCCCTTTCCGCGGAGTCCCTTTACACTGCCCTCGCTCCACTCCTCGGGAAGTGCGGGAAGAAGCGTGATTGTGCCTGCGGTACTCTGCATAAGCGCCTCGGTAATTGCCGCAGTTCCGCCAAAATTTCCGTCAACTCTGAATGATGGCTCCTTGTTGATAAGGTTGGGATTGGTGGAGTGGGTTATAAGCTTTTTGAGGTTCTCATATACCATATGGCCGTCCCCTAATCTTGCCCACATATTCGTTATCCAGGCACAGCTCCAGCCTGTGTGTCCTCCTCCGTGAACAAGTCGGCGGACAAGGGTTGCTCTTGCTGCATCTGCAAGACGGGGAGTTTTTGCAGGGGTTATAATATCCGCAGGGTGAAGCGCAAACAGCTGTGATACGTGTCTGTGGCCTGCCTCTACTTCCTCATAATCTGCCGCCCATTCCTTAATCTGACCGTATTTGCCCGTTTCAGGGGCAGGTATACGCTCCAGAAGCTTTTTCAGCTTTTCAGCAAAGCTGCTGTCTTTGCCGAGAATTTCAGCCGCTTTTATAACATCGTTGAATAGTACGGTTATAATCTGGGAATCCATTGAGGGGCCTATGCACAGGCATCCTGTAACGCCCTTTTTGGTGATATATGTATTCTCAGGAGATACCGAGGGACAGGTAACAAGTCTGCCCTCGCCGTCCTCAATGAGGAATTCAGTGAAAAACTCCGCGGCGGCTCTTAGGATATGGTATTTTTCTTCAAGAAAATCACGGTCAAGGGTGTACTCGTAATGCTCGAATATGTGCAATGCAAGCCAGGCTCCTCCTGTTACCCATAAGGTGGATGGCATCCACAAATCCTGTGGGGCTGTATCTCCCCATATATCAGTGTTGTGGTGACATACAAAGCCCTTGTCTATGCCGTACATCTCTTTTGCTGTAACAGCACCGTTTTCACGTACCCTTTCCAGCAAATCAAACAGGGGAAGATGACATTCCGAAAGATTGCAGCTTTCCGCACACCAGTAGTTCATCTCTGTATTGATATTTACGCTGTATCGGCTGCCAAGCTTTGGAAGCATATCCTCGTTCCATATGCCCTGCATATTCATAGGCTGCGTACCTGCACGGCTGGCGGCTATCATAAGATATCTGCCATAGTTGAAATACAACTCTATAAGCTTATTGTCGTGTATCAGACGCTCGCAGTCCATACTGTCCATAACGTCGCCCTGGAGGCGGTTAAGACGCTGTTCTGTGGAATATCCGCTTAAATTTTCGCCGCTGTTGTCAATGAGATTAAGCTCAACGCGGTCGAAAAGCTCCTTATAATCGGAAACGTGGCGGTAGTAAAGCTCGTCATAGGTGCAGTCAAGTGCCATTTCAGCGTCTACCTCTGCCGATTCTATGTAATTTCCCGTGTAAAAGCTTGTTCTTGCGGAGAGGATAAGCATTACAGAATCCGCGTTCTTTACGGATATCTTATTGCCTACGGTTTCAACTGTGCCGCCCTCTGCCCTTGCACCAAGGCAAGCTGCGAAGAATATGCCGTCTGAGCTGCCTGTGCCGCCTGTGAAGATAATCATATTATCGCCGCAGGGACGGTTTTCGTCGTAATAGTCATCTCTGCCGCCTAAACCGCAGGTCAGACTTATGCTGCCCGGGGTATCGCTGTGGATATCAATTACCATTACCTGGTCGGGAGCAGAGCAGAATACATTTCTTGTGTAAAGTACGCCGTTTGCTGTAAAGCTGACGCCTGTTACAGCTGTGGAAAGGTCGAGTATTCGGGAATAATCCCTCACTTTGCCGCCAAATTCCATTGATATGGTCAGATCGCCCAGGGGCATATAATGGCGCATATTTTCGGGAACTCCCTGCATTTTGCGGAATGCGGTCATTTCAGCGGCAGGTATATCCCCTGCCTTTAAAAGCTCGCGGACTTCTGCAAGCCCCTCTTTTGCATCGGGGTTTATTCTGTGGCGGAGACCGCCAGACCATATGGAATCCTCGTTAAGGCGGATAAGCTCCTCTGCTGCCTTGCCGAATACCATACCGCCCATTCTGCCGTTGCCGACGGGCAGTGCCTCGCTGAAATCTCTTGCTGCCGATTTGTATTTAAGTAATGTTTCAGACATAAATTTCTCCTGAACCGTAGTTCGTAGTTCGCTTATAGATATACACTATACATTATACCACAAAGTCAAAGAAAATGCAAGTTTGATGACTTTAGTGGATGAAATTATGAAAGTGGATTTTCAGACAATATCACACAGAGCAAAGCCGTCAGGCGGGCTTTGTGAGGTGTTGCCTTTACATACCCCTTCACTATAGGGCAAAAATCGGCCTTTTTTCAACCAAAAATGGTTGATTATTGAAAAATAATTTTTATTTTCTCCTTTTTCACTAATTGCCAACATGCGTAATTGTAGATATGATACAAAATTTACTGTTATATATTTTCTTTAATTACGTTATATTATATTATTTTTTATGTAGTGCGGATATTATCCGCACGAACTGTATAACAGTGTATAACAGTATATAACAGTTGATGAAAAAATGTTGTGTAGAAGAAACCGCCTTCGATGTCCAGCGTTGTTTAATTGAATTTCGTCCCGAAATTGCGGGCAGATAATATCCGCACCTACAAAAATGGCGTAAAACTTCCGATTTCCAGAGGCAGCCACAATAAATTCCTTCGGATAAAATGATGCGTAATCGATATATGTGAAAATGTTGTGAAATCAACGTGTTAATTTAGTGATTTTCACTATTGCTTTTTTCGACAATATGTGATATAATGTATAAAAATTTATTTTTAAGGAGAAATATACTATGTCTAAATGTTTTAACTGCGGCGCTGAATTCGAGGGCGGCTACTGCCCTGATTGCGGAGTTCCTGCAAGCAATTCCAATCCTGCACCTGCTCCAAGACCTCAGGCTTATAATCCCCCACCCGTTTACAACAATATCAATGTTACAAACACTGAGACTACTTCTGTAGGCGGCTGGTTCGGCTGGCAGCTTCTTATCGGTTTCCTCGGAATTATCGGTCTTATCATTATGATGTGCGTTTCCCGTGACCCATCTGCTAAGAATTTCGCTAAGGCAAGCCTTATCTGGGCTATTATCGGTCTTGTACTCGTAATTCTTATGTTTGCTCTTGGTGTTTTCGCAGGTATTGCATCTGAAATGTAATTGTTTACCCATACAAAAATATATCCTCCCCATGTTATTCACGGGGAGGATTTTTTGTGCCTCTTATAGTTATTCCTTCGTCGTAATCATCAAGGAAATGATGTCTGTTTTCGCCGATATGATAGGAAATAAGCGTTTGCAGATTGACATTTTCTGCGCTTCTGAAAATATTCATATCAACGGCAGGGTTTGTCTGCCTTAACTGTGTAAGCAGCGCCTTTATCTCCGCGCGCTTTGAGCCTTGCTCCGATTTCTCCGACATTGAACAGGCACAGCGTATAAATGACAGCCCGTTTGCTTCAGTCCAGTCCATAATATCAGCCTCGCGGACAAGGTAAAGGGGGCGGATCAGCTCCATTCCGCCATAATTTTCTGAGTGCAGCTTGGGCATCATTGTCTGCATCTGGGAGCCGTAGAGCATTCCCATTAATATTGTTTCTATAACGTCATCAAAATGGTGTCCCAATGCGATTTTATTGCAGCCCAGCTCCTGAGCCTTTTTGTAAAGCCAGCCACGCCTCAGCCGAGAGCAGAGAAAACAGGGATTTTTCGGGGATTTTTCCGCTGAATTGAATATATTCGTCTTATAAAAGGAAACAGGCAAGTCCAGCAGCTTGCAGTTTTCCTTTATTTTTTCGGCATTTTCCGCGCTGTAGCCAGGGTCCATTGCGATATACTCCGCTTCAAAGGGAATTTCTCCGTTGCGCTGTAATCGTCTGATACACAATGCCATAAGTATTGAATCCTTGCCCCCCGATATGCACACGGCGATTTTGTCGCCCTCGTTAATAAGGCGGTAATCGCGGACTCCGCGGCGGAATTTTGTCCATATCTTTCTGCCGAATTCTCGGCATATGCTTTCTTCTGCCTGATTTATCATAATATCACCCATTTATATTATAGGGGGAAATTTTGGAGATGTCAAGCGTTAGCCTTTAGTATAATTAAGAATTATGAATTAAGAATTAAGAATTGGTGAGGGCGGTAATTTTATCAGAAACCATAATTCTGTGTAGGGGCTGCCTTTGGCAGTCCACGGGCGGATATCACCTGCCCGCAATTTCAGAACTGAATTTATATCGTTTGCACAATAAACTTGGCAGAAAATGACAAGTATACTGTGCAAAAAATAGATTTGCAAAGTTTTCTTGGCAAAATTGTTGACAAGTTTACTTGGCTATGATATACTAATCTTGTCAAGAAAACTTGGCAAGATGTTCGGACACATAAAATTACAAATTAAAAAATGATATGGAGGAAAACACTGTGGAAAAAGAAAAAATTCTTGAAATGAGCAGAAAAGAAAATAAGGACAGAGATATTGCAGCTTTGGAGGCTGGAACCAAAGCATGTAAACACGCAATTGTATCAGGAGCTATATTTGCTTTTATTCTTTATGTATGGCAGACAATTGTCAAAGGTGAAAATAATGCAAGCTTACTTGCACTAATGATGTTCTTTAATATGGCAAAGCAATTTTCAATTTATTTCAACCTTAAAAATAAGACAAATCTTATCCTCGCCCTCTGCTGGACATTTGCAACAATCATTTATACAGCAATGGCAATTATGAGTTTTTATAACTAACAACTGGGAGGAATTTATTATGGATAAGGAAAAAATTCTTGAAATGAGCAGAAAAGAAAACAAGGACAGAGATATTGCCGCTTTAGAGGCTGACACTAAAGCAAGTAAACACGCAATTATATCAGGGATTATATTTGCTTTTATTCTTTATGTATGGCAGACAATTGTCAAAGGTGAAAATAATGCAAGCTTACTTGCACTAATGATGTTCTTTAATATGGTAAAGCAATTTTCAATTTATTTCAACCTTAAAAATAAGACAAATCTTGTCGCCGCCCTCTGCTGGACATTTGCAACAATTATTTATACAGCAATGGCAATTATGAGTTTTTATAACTAACAACTGGGAGGAATTTATTATGGATAAGGAAAAAATACTTGAAATGAGCAGAAAAGAAAATAAAAATAAGGATATTGCTGATTTAGAGACTGAGAAAAAAGCAAGTGCAAACGCAATTATGATAGGTTCAATATTTGCAGGTATACTCTGGTTCTGGCAGGTATTTACTAATAACGGAACAAATGACAGCATTCTTGCAATCATTATGGTAATGTGTGCTGTTATACACTATTCAAAATATGCCAGTCTCAAAACAAAAAAATATCTGTTTTGTGCTATTTGCTGGACTTTCTCATCTGTTGTATTTACGTTATCGACTATTATAGGCTTTTATAACTGAGGTGCATAATGGAAGACAGTTTAATTCTGAAAAACCGCCTGAAAGAGATACGCTCCGAGAAGAAAATATCTCAGGCGGAGCTTGCGAAAATGGTGGGCGTATCACGTAATACTATCAGCTCCATTGAAACAGGTCAGTTCAGCCCTACGGCTAAATTAGCACTTATTCTGTGCATTGCTCTTGATAAAAAGTTTGAGGATATATTTTATTTTTAATAGCAGATATCATTTATTCGGGTGGATTATTCACCCGAATATTTTTATTTTTCAACCATTTTTCCACATATTATTCAGCTAAAAGCTAAAGACTATCGGCTAACAGCTAATAAATAGATGAATTTGTTGTATTTGTCGTTTATTTCCGCTTTACTTTTTTCATAAAATAGTGTATAATAATTATGTATACGATTTTATGGCTGTAATTCAGCTGTAATTTCACCAAATCTGATTTTTAAGAGGCATTGCATACTATGGCGAAGAATTATTCTCTCGGTATCGACGTAGGCTCTACAACCGTTAAAACAGTCATTACCGATACGGCAAAAAATATCATATATTCCCGTTATCAGCGACATTTTTCTAAGGTCAAAGAAACTGTCACAGAGCAGCTGGAACTTATCCGTGAAGTCTATCCGGACGATGATTTCACAGTCTGCATTACAGGCTCGGCAGGTCTTGGACTGGCAAATTCTGCAAATCTTCCCTTTGTACAGGAAGTTCACGCGGCTTTTCTTGCTGTAAAAGAAAAAGCTCCCGACGCTGACGCTGTTATTGAATTAGGCGGTGAAGACGCTAAGATTATCTTCCTCACAGGCGGCGTTGAACAGCGTATGAACGGCTCCTGTGCAGGCGGTACAGGTGCGTTTATCGACCAGATGGCAACGCTTCTCGGTATCACTGCCGATGAGCTTGACGAACTTTCCCTCAATGCACAGAAAGTCTATCCAATAGCCTCACGCTGCGGCGTTTTCGCCAAATCAGACATTCAGCCCCTTCTCAATCAGGGCGCTTTACGCGAGGATATAGCCGCAAGTATATTCCAGGCTGTTGTTGACCAGACTGTATCAGGTCTTGCGCAGGGACGTACTATCGAGGGAAAAGTCCTTTTCTTAGGCGGCCCTCTGCACTTTTTGCAGGGTCTGAAAAATGCCTTCGTGAAAACTCTTGGTCTTGATGACGAACACGCTGTATTTCCCGAGGACGGCCCTGTTTTTGTGGCTTATGGATGTTCTCTCCACGGTGCACAGCTTGAAGAACGCTATACCATTGACGAAATGGTTGATATGCTGAAAAATGCCAAAGCCTCTGACGATATTGTTACAGGTGAGCCTCTTTTCGCTTCACAGGCTGAATATGAGGAGTTCATCGACCGCCATAAGAAATGCGATTTAGGATATGCGGATATACGTACATACAAAGGCAATGCTTATCTCGGAATTGACGCAGGCTCTACCACTACAAAGCTTGTGCTGATTACTGAGGACTGCCGTATTCTCTATCACCACTATTCTTCAAATATGGGGCAGCCTCTTGATAAAATCGCCGCACAGGTAAAGGCTATCCGTGAAGCTATGAACCCCGATATCACTATAAAAGGCTCTGCTGTTACAGGCTATGGTGAGGATTTAATAAAGGCAGGTCTTTCCGTTGACCACGGTATTGTTGAAACAGTAGCACACTTCAAGGCAGCGGCTTATTTCTGCCCCGATGTTGATTTTATTATTGATATCGGCGGACAGGATATCAAGTGCTTCCGAATAAAAAATCACAGCATCGACAGCATTATGCTCAACGAGGCTTGTTCCTCCGGCTGCGGCTCATTTATACAGACCTTTGCAATGGCGCTCGGCTATGATATTTCTGAATTTTCAAAGTTGGGACTTTTCGCTCAGCACCCTGTTGACCTCGGTTCACGCTGTACCGTATTTATGAACAGCTCCGTAAAACAGGCGCAAAAGGACGGCGCTACTGTGGAGGATATTTCCGCAGGACTGTCTTCATCCATTATCAAGAACGCCATTTACAAGGTAATTCGTGCAAATTCTCCCGATGAGCTGGGAAAGAATATCGTCGTTCAGGGCGGTACTTTCCTCAATGACGCAGTTCTCCGTTCTTTTGAAAAAGAGCTTGGAAGAAACGTTATACGTCCTGCTGTTTCGGGACTTATGGGCGCACTTGGCTGCGCTTTATACGCAAAAGAACGCACGGAGGGAACTTCCACCCTCATTTCCGCAGAGGAACTGGAAAATTTCAGCTATACATCAAAATCAGCAAGCTGCGGCGGTTGTACTGCAAACTGCCGTCTTAACATAATCAATTTCGGCAAGGGACGCAATTTTGTTTCCGGAAACCGCTGCGAAAAGGGCAGCGGCAAGGCGAAAAAGAACAATATCCCAAATCTTTACGAGTATAAATATAACAGCGTTCTCGCTCTCAGAACAACGGAGCAGCCGAAAAATCCCGTGGCAAAAGTCGGCTTGCCTATGACTTTAAGCTTCTATGAGCAGATGAAGTTCTGGCAGACTTTCTTTAATGAGCTGGGATTTGAAACCGTAATAAGCGATGAAAGCTCACGTGAAATATACTATCTCGGTCAGCATACTATCCCCTCTGATACCGTATGCTACCCTGCAAAGCTTGCTCACGGACATATTGAATATCTCCTTGACAAGGGCGTGGACTTCATTTTCTACCCCTGTATGAGCTACAATATCGACGAGGGCGGCAGCGATAACCATTTCAACTGCCCTGTTGTTGCCTACTATCCTGAACTTCTGGCGGCTAATAATCTGCGCCTTAACGACAAGAATTTCTTCCGCCCGTATATGGATATGAACAACAAGAAAAACATTGTCCGCGTTATGAAGCAGACGCTGAAACGCTATAACATAAGCGGAAAAATTGCCGCCGCTGTGGATAAGGCTTTTGAGGCATACCATAAGCAGCAGGCTGATATTTCCAAAAAGGCTGCGGAAATAATCGCGCAGGCAAGGGCGGAAAAGCGTAATATAATCGTTCTTGCCGGCAGACCATACCACATCGACCGTGAAATCAATCACGGCATACACAAGCTTATAACAAGCCTTGGTATGGCTGTTGTCACTGAGGACAGCGTTGCGGCTCTTGGTGAAACTCCTGAGCTTGGTGTTCTCAATCAGTGGACTTATCATTCAAGACTTTACCGCGCCGCACAGTACGTCACAACTCAGCCTGATATGCAGCTTATTCAGCTTGTATCATTCGGCTGCGGTATTGACGCTGTAACAGGCGATGAAGTCCGCCATATCCTCGAAAGCGGCGGAAAGCTGTACACTCAGCTGAAAATTGATGAGATAAATAACTTAGGTGCGGCAAGAATACGTTTGAGAAGCCTTGTTGCCGCTATGGAACAGTCTGATTAAGCAAAGCTTTGCTTTGCAGCTATTAGCCGTTAGCCGTTAGCTGATAAATGATGTTATTTTTACATAGCTAAAAGCTAACGGCTAAAGGCTGACAGCTCTTAATTTTAAATTGTATAGGAGATACATATGCCGGAATATGCAAAATTTACCGAGGAAATGATACATACCCATACTATCCTCGTTCCCGATATGCTGCCAATTCATTTCAAGCTGCTTATCGCTATATTTGAAAGCAAGGGCTACCATATGGAGCTTTTGCAGAACGATTCCCGTGCAGTCGTTGATGAGGGACTTAAAAACGTCCACAACGACGCCTGCTACCCTGCCCTTCTCGTTATTGGTCAGTTTATGGACGCTCTCAAAAGCGGCAAATATGACCTTGACAAGACGGCTCTGCTTATAACTCAGACAGGCGGCGGCTGCCGTGCTTCAAACTATATCCACCTGCTCAGAAAAGCAGTCGATAAGAATTTTCCGCAAGTTCCCGTTGTTTCTCTCAATTTCAGCGGTCTTGAAAAGGACAGCGGATTTAAAATCACTGCATCAATGTTCTTTAAGTTCCTCTATGCCATACTTTACGGCGATTTGCTTATGACTTGTTACAATAAGTGCCGTACATACGAGGTTAACAAGGGTGAGGCTAAGGCTACCCTTGAAAAATGGCAGGACGCTTTAGGCGAAATGTTCCGCAGAGGTAAGGGTTACACTAAAACGAAGAAGCTTTACCGCGATATTATGAATGATTTCGGAGCTATAAAGCTGAGCAATGAAAAGAAGATTAAAGTAGGCATTGTTGGTGAGATTTACGTTAAATACTCACCTCTTGCCAATAATCACCTTGAAGATTTTCTCATTTCTGAGGGCTGTGAGCCTGTTGTACCGTCCCTGCTTGAATTTGTTATGTACTGCGCTGTCAGCAACTTCAACAATGCGGCACTTTATGACAACAAGAATATGAAGTCTATGATATTCAAGCTGGGTTATAAGCTGATTTATGCTAAACAAAAAGAGCTTATCAACATTATGAAGCAGCAGGATAAATTCGAGCCGCTTCACGATTTTGAGCATCTCCGCGGTTTAGCTGACAAGTACATAAATCAGGGCGTTGTTATGGGCGAGGGCTGGCTTATTCCTGCGGAAATGGCGGCTCTTGCAAAATCGGGAGTTGAAAACATCATCTGCGCTCAGCCCTTCGGCTGTCTGCCTAATCACATCGTTGCAAAGGGTATGTCCCGCGTCATCAAGGACGACAACCCCAATGCAAATATTGTGGCTATTGACTACGACCCCGGTGCTACAAGAGTAAATCAGGAAAACCGCATAAAGCTTATGCTGGTAAACGCGAGAAGGTAATACCAATCCCTAAAACAACAGTAGACAAAGATGATGAATAAAAATACCGCACAAGACCATTTTCACGGTTTTGTGCGGTTTGTTATATTATTTTTATGATGCGGATTTGTCAATTGAGGTGAAATACTCCTTTGTCATACCAAACAGCACAACCTCTGCTATTGACAATATAATCGTACCGATTAAAGCAATAAAAACAAGAACATCAGCAACAGTATCAATAATCGGTACATTGGCAAGAATAAAGCTTATTATAAGTCCTGCCGACACATAAATATTCCATTTTATCAGCTTTTTCCAATTATCAGAAAGTTCTGTATTTGATTGTGTTATATCGACGCATCCCTTGAATTTATAGCACTCACTGACTACGCCTATTATAAAAGTACAGCCAAATAATATATATGCGAGAAGCTTTAAATCATCAGTCCTGATTATTGCAGCTAATATTGCATTAATACCAAATATCAGTTTTATTATTAGCGTAAATGCAGATTTTTTAAATTTGTCGCTGTAATCGTACAAATAAAAGCAGGCAACAAAATATGCAATAGTGTATATCGGTGAAATTATTATAGACGCAGAAACAAATACAGAACATATAAGCTGTCCCAGACTTATGAAAAACAGCACATTGAACCATTTTCCAAGTCCCCTTGCCGCAACCAAAGGCATTGCTTCATATCTGTTTCTTTCAAGTCGGTAAAGCTTATCATTGTTGTAAATCATACTGCACGAAAGCTTGTTACCGCAGCCCTGACAGTTATCAAGTCCTCTCGATGAAAGACAGTCAACAATTTTGCAGTCGCCAGGTCTGAATATATTACCGCTTTTGCACCCCTCACAGCTGTGGTCGTTTTCAGCACGGCATTTCTCACAGTCTTTTCCACAATAACTTGTGCTCATTTTTGCTCCCCTTAAACTGTACAATTATCAAAATACAGAAAAACGTGAATTATTAACTTTGTTATTTATTCTTCTGTTGATTTTTTATATGCTTTTGCGGCTTTATCAATTGCATTGAAATGATTCATTGTCATACCGAAAAGTACAACTTCACTTATTGCCAATATGATAATAGCAATTGAACAAATCAACAATGCTATAGCCGCAATTATATTGAGGACGGGTATAAAGATAAGCACCAGACACGCTACGAATCCGATTATCAAGTATATTAGCCATTTGCGAAGGCATTCCCATTGCTCTGAAAGTCCCTTATTTGAACTGCGTGTCACCTCGGAACAAGCACTGAATTTATAGCACTTGCTCACTATAGAAAGTATCATAACAATTATACTGGCAATAGGTGCTATAAGCTGAAAATCATTATCCAGTGCGAGAAAAATTGCAACAACAGCCAATACCTCACATATTATAAGCGAAATCGCCGATGATTTGAAATCGTCGCTGAATCTATTCAGAAAAAAACATACAGCAATATACGCAACGGTGCATACTGTCGAAAGTCCCAAAGCAACATTACCTACCACAGGAAATGCGTTTTTGACTAAATCAATATCAAGTATTGAGCATATAAGCTGTCCGATACTTATGAAAAACAGTATTGTAAACCATTTACCGAGTCCCTTTGATTCAACAACAGGTTTTGCTGCAAGTCCGCTTCTTTCAAGTCCGTATAACTTATCATTTTTGTAAATCATACTGCATGAAAGCTTATTTTGGCAGTCTGAACATTTATCAAGTCCTTTTGATGTAACGCAGTCAACGATTTTACAGTCACCCTGTCTAAAGGCTTTGCCACTTTTACACCCCTCACAGCTGTGGTCGTTTTCAGCACAGCATTTTTCACAATCTTTCCCACAATAACTCCTATTCATTTTTTAACTCCTTTAAAATTATCTTATTCTATTGTCGTAAAATGTTCTTTGGATTTCCTTGCCATTAAGAATATCAGTACTACTTCAAATATCTGCTTAACATAAAGTGAAATCTTTGACAGATTATATAAAAATTCAGAAAAGATATGTTTGAAATCCTGTTCACCGGCTGAAGGTCCGATATAAAGTAATACAGTTTGCCATATTGTATACGGTACATCTGCAACAATGTAAAGTATAAGTACTATATTCCACCATTTAGCGATTTTCTCATCTAAAGGCTTAGAAAATGTCGTATGTGCAATAAAAGCAAATATAAAAGCCGCTAAAATCAGATAAGGATTTAATCTGTTCAGCAATTTATATATCGGTCCTGCTTGTGTCAAGCCATTTAACATATCTAAAAAATTATCTGAATCAGCATTAAGATTTGGTTTTGAAAACCAACCCCGTGTAAAAGGCATTATCAATGGCATAACGCAGGAAGCACCCGTAAGTATACCGCTTATTCTGTAAAACTTTCCATATTTGCCAAGCATAATCAGAATAACTGCCGAAACAGCAGAGAAAAGCCAATATACAGCCTGATTTCCCACATTCGGCACAGGTACATAGCCGCCTGTACTTTCGTAAAATGAGAAAATCAGCCTTGCCGCTGTTACCCCTAACAGCCACCATAAAAGCTTGCTTATTTTTTCGCCCTTTGTGTCTTTGTAATCGTTATTTTCGTTAATGATTACATTTGTGTTGTTTTCGTTCATAAAAAAATCCCCTTTTTAATAATTTCTGCATTTTTCAACGCAGTTATATTATACCACAAATACAGCTATATGTCAAATCATAACACATATTTACGGCTTTCATTAGTAATACACCGCAAACCACAAAAAGGTTGCATTGAAACAAAAATTTTTTCGTAAATTTGTCCACTTTTCTATTCCCAAACGATTACTATAACAGGAGGTGGTAATATGTCGGACAATCTTGAAATGCTTGTTGAAAACTTTGGTGCATACGTTAAAGCTATAATTGTAAATAAAATCGGAGGGATTGCCTCTTATGAAGATATCGAGGACTGTATCAGCGATGTCTTTTTAGAAATATGCAAAAATCCCGAAAGCCTCCCCGAATCCGAAAAAGAAACAAAATATTACATCAATTCTATTGCAAAACGTCGTGCTGTTGACTATTTCCGCCGTATTACCTACCGTGAAAACAATTGCAGCGGTAACGCCGATGATTTATTTGCTGTTTCCGACAATACAAATGTGGAGGACATCACTCACAAAAAGGCGCTGAATACCGCATTATGGAATGCGGTGCAGTCTTTAGGCGAGCCTGACACATCAATTATCGTTTACCGCTATTTCTACCGCAGAAAAGCCCGTGAAATCGGGAAAATCCTAAATTTAACCCCTGCCGCCGTACATAAGAGAGCTCAGCGCGCGGAGAAAAAAATTAAGGAAATTCTTGTAAGTCAGGGCTTTGATGAATAAATTAACAGGAGGTATGACAAATGAAAAAGGATTTATTTAATTTTTCGGATTTTGATGACAATATAGTTGAGAATATCTCCGAAAAATATCCCGATATGAACAAATCGGAACAGAAAGCAATCTGCGAAAAAGTCCGTAAAAGGCTGAATACAGCGGAAGATTTCGCTCCAGCCGATGTTGTAAGCGGTGTTGAAACTGTTAAAAAGCCTATTTTCCGATATGTATTCGGAACAGCAGCGGCTGCTGTTTTTGCTCTTGCTGTTATTCCCGTTGCATTTAAGGCGCTGAAGAATACTCCTGATGCTCCCGAAAATATTCAGGAATCTCAGATTATTACTGATCATAACGCATCATCCACTGAAAATGAGGGCAGCTCAGCTGAGGCGGGTACTACAAAAATCGGGAAATCCGATATAACCGCAAGGGTTACAACACCCGAATCACCAACAGATGAGCTTGTACCGTCTCCTACAACTCCCGAAAAATCGAAAGATGCAGAGGATAAGGAAAAAGCAGAGAGAACAGAAGCACCACCTGCACCGCCTGTTACTGAGGTGAAGAAAACAACTGAAAAGTTTCATGGAACTGTTCCGCAGACTCCCCCAGTTCCTACTGCACCGCCGAAAACTACAAAGCCTGTGAATACTACCACAAAGCCTGTAACAGCACCTCCTGCGCCTCCTACACCGCCTGCTATATCAGAAGACGGTATCTTCAATACACTTGCAAATCTCAGCTACAGCCCCTACATCTGCGACGGTATAGCTGATTATATCCTTACAGCAGAGGACGGCACAATATATCAGATTCTTGTGGGCTGTAAACACGTATGGCGAAATGGCAGCGAGGAAGCCGATATAACTCCCGAAATCATTGAATGGGTTAAGAAATACGGTGAGCCTTATAAAGTTAAGGATCATAATGCAAAGGCTGAGATTGACTGGTCATTTGGCGATTTCACGGATAATGTATGGAGTATTACTTATTCGGATTATTCTGAGGTAATTACAAATACTGACGAACTCCGTGAATATCTTGGAAAAGTTTACCGTGATGAAAAGGTTGAGCAGTATCTCAATAAGTACAACGACAGCTATTTCAAGAGCAACGTGCTTGCATTAAAGGCAGTTCAGCAGAGTGCAGGAGCAAGAAGTGCGCTGGAAATCGAGGATTTTGCCGTAAGCAACAGCAAAATCAAGCTTGCAGCCAAGTGGAATATGGATGAGACGGCAGCTTGTGTTATGTCAATCAACCTTGTAAAGCTTGAAATTCCAAAGCATATGTATGTTAATCAGCCGATTTACTGGAATATCACTAAAGAAAGTTCAGTGGTAAATAATCAGGCAACGGCGGAAATTGACTGGCGTTATTATGACTTTGGTGGTTTTAACGATTATGATGACGGTTTAGTTGATAGAGTTTGGAACGAAAACACCAGCGGCAATTTGATTATTACTAATACTACAGATTTCTGTGATTCTTTATCTGATGTCTACTCTGAAAATCAGATTAAGGAATACACAGATAAATATAATAATGACTTCTTCGACAATAACGTTCTTTTAATTTATTATAAGTATATTACTAATGGTAGAGATGATAAAATCTATATGGATAATATAGAAGTATCAGATAATGAAATCAACATAAATGCGACATATAAGACAACAGGTCGTGCATTATTGGCACCCTATGTATGTGTAATTCATGTTACTGTTCCAAAGGATATTTATAATGAACAGGAAATATATTGGAATATTTCAGAACAATTTAAAATTCAATAATTAATTACGGGCGGTCAATGACCGCCCGTTTTCCCTGTTTCCCACAAAATGAAACCTATATGAAAATACCGCTATTTTCCTTGACTTTTCCCTTAAAACTGGTATAATTATAGTATAAAGTATTTATGGAGGATTTCATTATGCCATTAAAATTACATTCACAGCTATCACCCAAGCAACACGAAAAAATCAAGCAGGAGCTGTTGTCAGACGAGTTTATTGAACTTGCAAAGGAAAAAAAACTGCCAATTGAAACCCTTATGGCTTATTACCGCTGTGTGATTATGGAAATAGAAACAAAGTTTTTTGTTCTTAACGAGGAGCTTTCCCTGGAATACGACAGAAATCCGATTGAGACTATTAAAACCCGTCTTAAATCCTGGGACAGTCTTATAAAGAAAATGCGAAGCAAAAACCTGCCTATGACTCTTGAGTCTCTTGAAGAAAACATTTCCGATGTGGCTGGAATCCGCGTTATTTGCTCCTTTCAGGAGGATATCTACCGACTTGCCGAAAGCTTTCTCCGTCAGGACGATGTGAAGCTTATCGAGAAAAAGGACTACATAATAAATCCCAAGCCAAACGGCTACAGAAGCCTTCATCTTATTGTTGAAGTACCAATATTTTTACAGAATGAAACCCGCCTTATGAAAGCAGAGGTTCAATTCCGCACTATTGCTATGGATTTCTGGGCAAGCCTTGAACATAAACTACGCTATAAAAAGAATATTTCCGACGCTGATGCAGAAATGCTTGCAGATGAACTGCTTATATGCTCACAGATGAGTGCAGAACTTGATGAACGTATGCAGACGGTGAAAAATAAAATTTCTGCTGCGGAGAAAAAATAAAGAAAGGAAAAACTATGGAATTTTCCGAGAAATTACAAAAACTGCGAAAATCTAAAGGTCTTACACAGGAACAACTTGCACAGCAGCTTTTTGTATCACGTACTGCAATTTCAAAATGGGAATCTGACAGAGGTTGCCCAAATATCGACTCCTTAAAGGCAATATCAAAGTTTTTCAATGTCTCAATTGATGAACTCCTTTCAAGCGATGAACTGATTGAAGTATGCGAAAAAGAAAGCGCAACAAAGGTATTGCAGCTAAAATCAGCCGTGTTTGCCATTCTTGATATTATGACTTTGCTGATTTTATTTCTGCCTGTTTTCAAACAGGAATCTGAGGGTGCTTTTCTGTCTGTGTCGCTTTTCTCACTTACGAGTATAATGCCGTATATGAAAATAATTTACATCGCACTCATCTGCCTTTGCGGATTGTTTGGGATTGCTTACCTTGCATACGTATTGCTTCAAAAAGAAAAGCTCAACAATTTTTTCAGATACGGCTCACTTTGCCTGTCAGCTGCTTTGATTTTTCTGCTTTTATGGCATTCTCCCTATGCCGTAGCTTTAACACTTTTTATCCTGCTTTTCAAGTTTTTCCTACTTGTGAAAAAGCCATGACACGAAGCGTAACATTGCGAAATATAGCCATATGACACGGTTGGTATCACTATGTTACCGACCGTTTCTTGTGTGTCGTAATTTTCTGTATTATAATAAATTCAGGCAATAACGCCAATAACTTTAAGGAGAATTTATTATGAAAAAAGAAAACAAACACGCATTTTTTATCACCGGTATGCTTGCCATATCCTCTGTGATATTCACTCTGCTGACAACGCTTGTAGACGTCCGGCCAATCGGACCGCAGAAATCGGAAATAGGATTTGCGGCTGTCAACGGTTTTATCCACAATCTTTTCGGAGTAAATCTGATATGGTATCATATTACCGACTGGCTGGGACTTATTCCCGTATTTACCACGTTTATATTTTTTGCTGTTGGTGTTGCGCAGCTTATCCGCAGAAAAAGCCTTTTTAAAGTTGATAAAAGCATTATAATTCTTGGATTTTTTTACATACTTGTTATTGCAGTATATCTCTTTTTCGAAAGTTATATTATCAACTACCGACCTGTACTAATGAATGGCAGGCTTGAAGCCTCGTATCCCTCATCGCATACACTTATGACTATTTGTCTTATGTCCGTATGCATTGACCAATGCAGCAGGCTTATCAAAAGTAAAACAATCAATACAGTTGTTAAAATCATTTCCTATGCCATTATTACAGTTACAATTATTGGCAGACTTATTTCTGGAGTACATTGGTTTACGGATATAATCGGCGGAATATTGATAAGTCTTACACTTGTATCACTTTATCATTCTGCCATAAAAGTATCTGAAAAAAATTAAAAGAAAAATTTTCAAATTCCTGTAACGTTTTGTATTTTCTGAATGTCTAATTATCAGAGAAATAAAAATAACGCGTTATTCTCTGAATTTTTTATGAACCGAGGTGAACTAATGGAGAACTTTGATAAGATATACGAGCTTTATGCCGCCGATGTCTATCATTATGCACTGAGCCTGTGTATGAACGAAACTACAGCCAAAGATATACTGCAGAATACAATGCTGAAAGCCTTTACCCACTATGACAAATTCCGTGGTGAATGTTCTGTTAAAACGTGGCTTTTCGGCATTGCTAAAAATGAACATCTTAACAATTCAAAGCGTGCAGATAATAATAATCTGCCCCTTGAAAATGCGTCAAATGCCTTTGAAAACGACATAGAGCATAAATTCAGTGACCGTTTTCAGGCTCTTGAAATACACAAGCTTCTCCATAACCTCGATGAGCCTTACAAGGAAATATTCACCCTGCGAGTTTTTGCAGAGCTGAAATTTGCCGATATAGGCGATATTTTCGGCAAAAGCGAAAACTGGGCGAGAGTAACTTTCTACAGGGCAAAGGAAAAAATTATACAGCTTATTAAAAGCGAAACGGAGGAATGAAAATGGACTGCAAAATTATAAAAGACCTTATCCCTCTTTCCGAGGAGGGATTGTGCAGCGAGGAAAGCAAGGCAATGATTGAGGAGCATATCAAGGAATGCGAAAGCTGCCGTATGCTCTACGAAAAAATGCCTGTGGACAGTAAATCCGCACCTGTTCCCGATGAAAAGGAAACATTCAAAAAAGTCAACCGCAAAATGAAAAAGCTTACGTGGAAATCGGGTATATGCGGTGTTCTATTGCTGGCAATCTTGGGCGTTCTTGGTTATCTCACTTTCGGACAGATTACCAAAATGGAGGGACTTCACAGTTTTGAAACAATAGCGGAATCTTTTGAAGTACGTAAAATGGCGAAATATATAGCCGATAAAGATTTTGACTCCCTTGTTTCAAATCACGGAAACAGCGTAGAGGATTTGATTTTTTTAAGTGGCTTAACTTGTACAGAAGAATTACGTAACCTTGATGTGAAATATCTCAGCGAGTCCTATGAAAAAGTTTACGGCAATTCAAAGGTAAAGGATATTTCCGTAAAATCACAGTATATGCTGGGCGGAAATTTCGGCGAAGCATCAATAATAGCTCATTTAGTAACTATAGAATATGATAGCGGACAACAGCTTGAGGCATTTTTTATAAAGGACTCTAACGGATTATATAAATTATTTTCTGCATCTGACGAAAATGGGAACCATTCATTGGATTCTGATGCGAAAAAAAGCTATGAAAATCCATTTTTACAGGCTCTGGCTTATTTTTCCTATCATTCAAATTACCTTAAAACCTATCCTATTGACTTAGCCTTTTTTGAAGATTTTTTCAGACCTGAATACTATGACACCTATATTTACAATCGTAAAGAATTTTATGATGCAGGATACAAAATAGACAATATCTATCAGAATATTGACTATAAATACGATAATGAAAAAGACCTGCTCTATTATGATGTAGCTGTTCACGCCCATGACGAAAAGGGAAGCGCTGTTATGACAACACGGCTTTATTACGATTATATCGGATTCTACTCACCTGAACGAGATACCATAAATGTAGTTGCCGACAACTGCACACCCGAACTTGAAGAAGCCTTATACAACTTCTTCGGCTGATACAAACAAAAACAACGTCCCCGAAATACATCGGGGACGTTGTTTTATATGAAAGTGTGTATGTAATGTATCGCCTGTGAAACGATTTTCAGACCTCGTTTTTATCTTTATAAAGCCTGATTCAATTTTTTCAGATTAACCCTTTACACCACCAAGAGCAACACCGGCAATGATATGCTTTGAAAGAAGGAAGTATATCACGAGAACGGGCAATACTGTGAGGAAAAGTCCGAGATAGATTGCACCGAACTCTGTACGGTAAATATCACCGTTGAGCTGGCTTACCATGATTGGCAATGTGTGCTTGTCATTGTCGATGAGAAGAATCTGAGGGAGGAACAATGCGTTCCAGCTTGTTACAAAGGCAAAGATAGCCTGTGTAGCCATAGCAGGCTTCATCATCGGCAGAGCAATCTGATTGAAAATTCTGATTTCTCCTGCACCGTCAATACGTGCGGACTGGAGAATTTCCATTGGAAGTGCAGGTATCATATACTGTCGCATAAAGAATACTACAGTAGGAGCTGCAATTGATGGAAGAATAAGTGCGAGGAAGTTGTTTGTCAGTCCAATCTTATATACGAACTGATAAAAACCGATACTTGATACCTGTGCAGGAATCATAAGTACGCACATAATAAGTGTGAAGAAAGGCTTTCTCAATTTCCAGTCATAAGCTACAACAGCGTATGCAGTCATTGTTGAGAAATAAACTGTACAGATTGTTGAACATGAGGAAATAATAAGGGAGTTGAAGAATCCCTTTAAAGGATCGAAAGACTTGTCTAAAAGTACATCAAGGTTCTTGAAAAAGTACGTTGATGGAATAAGTGATACAGCGTGCTGCTGAATCTGAGTTGTACTTCTTGTTGAGTTGACGATCATGATTACAAAAGGAAACAAGCTTATAATGGCAAGGAAAATGCAAAGTGCATAGCCGAATATTTTAAAAGCAACGTTTCCTGAACTTTTACCAGCTACTACTGCCATTTTATTGCCTCCTTCTGCTGTTTCTTCGCCGCACGGCGAGCATCTCTCTTTTCCTTTTCAATTCTTGCCTCGTCCTTATCACGCATGAGCCAGAAGAGGATAGCTGAAAGAATAGAAATAAGAGCGAAAAGAATCATACTTGCGGCAGCGGCTCTGTTGTAGAGATATCTTCCGCTGAACGCCTGGTTTGCGATAAATACGCTGGTTGTCAGAGTTGAACCGTCAGGACCGCCCTTATTGAACAGCTTAGGAATATCGTACATATTAAGACCACCAACAAGGCTGGTAATAAGTGTGTACAGAAGAACTGTTTTAAGGTTAGGTACTGTAATTTTCCAGAATGTCTGCCAACCGTTGGAACCGTCGATTTCAGCTGCCTCGTAGATGTCGGGGCTGATACCGAGGATACCGGAAATAAGAACTATCATTGTATTTCCGTACCATGTAAGGAACTGAATGAACGCTACAATAAGCTGTGAAGGTGTTTTATACACGAGGAAGTTGTATGGTTCATCACGGAAACCGAATGATACAAGAAGGTCATTGACAGGACCTATAGGGTATGAGAAAAGTGCATTAAAGAGGACAGCAACTGATGCCGCAGTAATGATATTGGGCATATAGAATACTACCTTGAAGAAGCCTTTTCCCTTGATCTCATTTCTGTGAGATGTGAAAATAGCTGAAAGAAGAAGTGCCATTGTAATCTGTGGTGTGAAGTTCAGTACCCAGATAAGAACAGTATTCTTCAAAGATTTCTTAAATGAATTGTTTTCAAAAATTGTCTTGAAGTTATCGAAAGGATTTTCAAGAAATTTCCACTCGGTATTGTTAAGACCGACACAGTCGGTAAAACCGAGAAGTAATGTGTAGAATGTAGGATACAGCGAGAAAATGAGGAATGTAACAATAAAAGGAATACTGAATATATAACCCCACTTAGCGTAGCTGACACCCTTTAATTTAGTTTTCAAGCTTTCGCCACCACCTTATAGTTATGGCAATTCCGCACAAGGCATTACGCCCTGTGCGGTTTGCATATTGGAATTATAATTAATTATTCAGCAGCCTCGATAGCGAGATCATCGCTTACAGCTGTCTTGAAGTCAGCAATTGCCTGTTCCTTTGTCTTCTGACCGGATGTGTACTGACGAACCTGATCTCTCCAGTGAGAGTTGATCTTCTCATCGTAAGGAGTGAGGTTCTTACCGTTTGCGAACTGGTTAGCAGGAACGAATACGTCGAACATATTCTGACCGCCGAGGAAGTCAACTTCACCATTTGACTTAGCCATTACAGTACCTGAAGCAACACAGTCCTTTGTAGGTGAATCAGGATTGTATGTTCCGTTAGCCCACATATACTGAAGACCTGTTTCAGATGAATCAAGAGTTACCCACTCAATGAAGTCGCCAACAGCTTCCTTATGCTGTGTATCCTTGTTAGCGAGGAGCCATGTACCGCCCCAGAAGAAGCCAACTGTAGGCTCACAAACAGCCCAGTCGCCCCATGTGCCTTCACGCTCTGCAGTTTCCTTATCATCGCCGCAGTTGTCAGCCATTGTGTAGTTGATGAGCCAAGCAGGTCCGAAGAAACCGAATGCAGGTGTCTCACCCTCGCCCTTCATATCAGCAAACCAAGCATCTTTCCAGTCCTCTGTGTTGTTGTGGTAGTCGTTGTCCATGAGCGTCTTGGAGTAGTCCATAAATGCTTCACGCTTTTCATCAATAACGAGCATGTCATCTACTACCCAACCTGATTCAGAGCTGTTCTCAACAGCGTGCCACATATCACCGTCACCTGAAACGATAGCGTAGCCCTTAGCCTTGAGTTCCTCAGCTGCATCGAAGAACTTATCCCAGCCCGGTCCGATCTTATCCTTGATTGTTGCAGGATCATCTGTTCCGAATACGTCATTAGCGATTGAACGACGGTAGATAAATGCACCGCCTGTAGCCTGATATCCAAGACCTACAACCTTACCGTCGGGATTTGTACCGATATCTACGGAGTACTGTGCGATGTCAGCCTCAGAAATCTTGTTAGCTACGTCAATGCCGAGATCCTCGTAAGGAGCAGCATACTTAGCACACTCGCCCTGTGAATACTTGAGGATGAAAGCAGCCTCAGCAGCATAGATGTCAGGAGCGTCGTCGCCGCCAGCGATAAGAGCCTGGTCAAGAGCAGGCTGATATTCACCGTCTGTTGTAGGAATGATTGTCTTCTTGATTTCGTACTTCTCGCCGAACTCAGGGTTAAGCTCAATGTACTTGTCTACCATTCCGGGAACTTCCTCTGTGAAAGCCCATACGTTGAGAACTTCCTTAGCACCGCCGTTGTCAGCAGGCTTCTCGCTCTCAGAACTGTCAACTGTTGAGTTGCCTGTGCTGTTGTCAGGTGTTGTGCCTGCATCTTCCTTGGGACCACATGATGTCATAGCAAGAAGCATAGACATAGCTGCGAGCATAGATAATACCTTTTTCATAGTAAAAACCTCCATTAATACATTTTAATTATTAAAATTTAATATCAACAGATACGCACTTTGTATCTGTCAGATTCTCGCTTAATGCGTCGGGCTGAGTTGTTCCTGCGTAGAGAGTGAATTTATCTCCGCCGCTTACTCTTTCGCCCTCGCTGTTAATAGCCTCAAATGCGCTTTCTGCGATTTTCAGCTCAACTGTTTTAGTTTCGCCCTTTGCAAGGGAAACTCTTTTAAATCCGCAGAGACTGTAATTCAGCACAGCATTTTCGCTGTAACCCTTTATGTAGAGCTGAACTACATCTTCTGTATCATATTCACCGCTGTTTGTAACGGTTACTGTTGCTGTACCGTCATTATATTTAATATCGGTACACTCAACCTTTGAGTATGTAAGTCCGTAGCCGAATGGATAGAGAATATTTTCGTTATCCTCAACGTAACGGTATGTACGGTTCTTCATACTGTAATCCTCGAAATCGGGAAGTCCTTCCGCATTCTTATAGAATGTTACGGGAAGTTTTCCTGACGGTGAAGTCTTTCCGAAGATTATATCTGCCAGAGCTTTGCCGCCGCACTGACCCGGATACCACGCGTGAATTTCAGCGTCGCAGTCTGCGTCAACATTTATCGCGCTTCCTGCCGCCGTTACGATAATAACGGGCTTTCCACGCTTCATAACAGCTTTTACAAGCTTTCTCTGTGCTTCCGGGAGGTAGAGGTCGTTTTTATCTCCTGAGGAGAATTCGTTACCTGTATCGCCCTCTTCGCCCTCAATTGTAGCGTCAAGACCAAGACAGAGGATAACCACATCTGAATGGTCAGCAACAATTTCAGCTTCTGCAATACGGTCATCAGCCATTCCAAGTGCCATACATCTGTCCTTGTAGAGGTGACAGCCCTGTGAGTACATTACTCTGCCCTCAAACTCGTCCTGTATTCCCTCAAGGAATGTTATGTATCTGTCAGCTGTGCCGTTGTAGTTGCCCTCAAGGGCTGCACGGCTGTCGGCATTTGGACCGATAACTCCGATTGTTTTGATTTTGTTCTTATCAAGAGGAAGTATTCCGTTATTTCTCAGCAGAACCATCGAACGCTTTGCACATTCAAGGGACAGTGCCTTGTTCTTTTCACAAGCTACTATCTCATTGTCCAGCTTATCGTATTCGGTTTCCTCATCGAACATTCCAAGGCGGACTCTTGTTCGCATAAGCTTTACGCAAGCCTTTTTGATGTCCTCCTCGGTTATAAGTCCCTCTCTCAGCGCAATAAGCAGATGAATGTAGGTGTTACCGCAGTTGAGGTCACAACCTGTTTTCAGCGCAAGTGCTGCCGATTCGGGAGCAGTTTTTGTTACCTTGTGATTGAGATGGAAATCGCGTATTGCCCAGCAATCTGAAACAAAGTGTCCGTCAAAGCCCCATTCTTCAAGCTTTTTCATAAGCTCGGTGCTTGCACAGGCAGGCTCTCCGTTTACTCTGTTATACGCTCCCATTACGCTTTCAACCTTAGCCTCTTTTACAAGAGCCTCGAAAGCGGGAAGATAGGTTTCAGCCATATCCTTTTTGTTTGCCACTGCGTCAAACTCGTGACGGCAAGCCTCAGGACCGCTGTGTACCGCAAAATGCTTTGCACAAGCTGCAGTTTTCAGAACTTTTCCGTTACCCTGAAGTCCCTTTGTGAAAGCAACTCCAAGCCTTGCTGTAAGATATGGGTCCTCACCATAGGTTTCCTGACCTCTGCCCCAGCGTGGGTCGCGGAATATGTTGATATTCGGTGACCAAAGGGTAAGTCCTTTGTAGATATCCCTGTCACCGTGAGCTGAATACTCATTGTATTTCGCTCTTGCTTCATCGGAAATAACGTCTGCTGCCTTTTCGAGGAGTTCATCATCAAACATTGCTGCAAGACCTATAGCCTGCGGAAACATCGTTGCAACTCCTGCTCTTGCTACACCGTGCAAGCCTTCGCTCCACCAGTTGTATGCAGGAATTCCCAGACTTTCCACTGACGGAGCGTCATATTTGAGCTGTGACGCAGCCTCCGTTACTGTAAATCTGCTTACAATATCCTCTGCTCTCTCCTGTGCGGTTAATGCTTCGTTTTTATATTTCTCCACTCTAACCGTCCTTTCTTTCGGATTTTTCCAAATCCTTATTTTTTATAATCTCCCATTTTTCACGGATTACCGCCGATTCTCCGGGAGCATAGCTTTTCAGCTCTCCAAGAAGCTCGCATTCAAGAAACAGATGATTTGTATATGTTTCAAAATTGCAGGCATAATCGGGATATTCCATTTTACGGTAATTATCAAAACCCATTCTGAAAATATGCTCGCCCTTGCGGTATTCCACATATCCGTCAGTCACGTTAAAACCAGCCTTGAAGGCTCTCCTGTTCTGAGGATCCTGACGGAGAACAGCATATTCATTTGTAAGGTCGAAACGTTCATCCTTTATATCAGTATAGCTCCAGAGAGCCATTGTTCTGTTAGGGAGGAATCCGTTATCATCCTTACATAAAGGTATGTACTCTGTACCGCCTGCTGCAAGTCCTGTTATTGACCAGGGAGCAAAATATGCAGGCTTTGAGGAGCAATTTTCTATTTTGTTCAGAATGTCAACAGTATTGTCGTCATTCATAGTTATTTCCATACTTATCTGCTTACCAAAAATTGTTACAGGAGCAAGCAATGTAAGCTTGCCATTGCAAAAATTGTAAACAACACCGGAATTATCAGGAAGATAAGTTTCAGGCATCATTTCGGGAGCAGTCCATACTCTGTGGCCGCCATAAGCGTACCATACGCCGTAACCGCGGTTAATTTCATAGAAATTGCGGTCGTTATCCTCGAAAAGCATATTGCTTCCGTCAACAGCTCCGAACCAGACTATTCTCGGTCCTGCATCAGCTGTTGCTATAAGCTTTATTCTGCCATTTTCAAGGCAGACGCAGTTTCCGAAGGTTCCATAATTTAACTCCGAAAATTTTACCGCCATTTCCACACCTACTTAATGCACATCAATCATTTTCTGAAATTGTGCTTTTTCTATCTTATGAATTAATTATATATCTTTTTCTTCTCTATCACTAATCAAAAATTGCGGTAGTCTGTTCATCAATTGCTGAATTTACACAAATTATTCAAACAGTATTTACAAATTATATCATTTTGGTGTATAATAATAACAGAGGACGAGAAGAAAACTCCCATAGTTTGGTCTTTTTCGTCAAAATCACAAATATTACAAATCAGAAAAACCGAGGTGGCGTTTTATGATTAAAAATCTCACAGGAGTATACGAAACCGTAGAGTACGAAAATAAACGTGTTGTTATGCTCCACGACAATGTTGAAACCGAGGCATATCCCACACACTGGCACAACGCCGTTGAAATTATCATTCCTCTCACCAACGATTTCACAGTGGTTTCAGGAGATAAGGAGTACGTCCTTAAAGAAAAAGAGATACTGATTATTCCGCCGGGAGAGCTTCATTCTATGCCTGCAAGAGAGGGCAGAAGAATCTTCTTCCAGTGCGATAATACGCAGCTTGGAGGTAATGCAATTCTCGATTCTCTCCTGCCTGTATTCAGCTCATCGGTGTACATAACTCCAGAGCCTGACAGGGAGCTTTACCTCATAGCCCGCAAGGGAATACTGGATATATATTCCGATTATTACTCCAAATCACCTGTTGCAGATGCACGTATATATATGAATCTGCTGAACATACTGACAGCTGTCCGCGAATCCCAGCTAAGACAGGCAGGAAACAGCGAAACAGGCGATAATATAAGCTCTGATGACAGCGCCAAGCTGAAATATGTTATGAATTATATCAATCATAATTTCACGGAGGAGCTTTCCCTTGATACCTTAGCAGAAATTGCGGGCTACAGCAAATTCCATTTCTCGCGCCTTTTTAAAAAGTATAATAATATGTCCTGCGTTCAGTATATCAGCTGTAAACGTATTAAAATGGCTGAGCAGCTTCTATGTGATCCGAATATTTCCATAACGGATATCGCTATGCGCTCAGGCTTTCTCAGCCTTACCACATTCAACAGAATTTTCAAAGCTCACAAAAACTGCACCCCTTCCGAGTTCCGCAGATTATTCAAAACTTCTGACAACTCTGATTAATCCCTATATTACGTCATTTTTATGCTTCTGCACAAAATTCTTTTCACTTTCTTTAACAAGTTAGCAAATTTTGTTTTTAAGACAGCAAGATTTGATTAGTCGTTTTTTACAGAAAGCGTTATAATTTATTTAACAGGATAAGTGAATGCACTCCCTCATCAGCACGGGGAACTGTAAAACTTATCAAAAATGTCTGCAAGGGCGGCTCTGATGCCGCACCTGCACATTATATATAAACGGAGGTTTTTAAAATGAGTGAATTTTTCAGCAATATAGGCAAAATCCCTTACGAGGGCAAGGATAGTACAAATCCTCTCGCATTCAAATACTACAATCCCGATGAGGTTATCGGCGGCAAGACAATGAAGGAGCAGCTTAAGTTCGCTCTTTCCTGGTGGCACACAATGGGCGGCGACGGTACAGATATGTTCGGCTGCGGTACAACAGACAAGACATGGGGCGAAACAGAGCCTGCTGCTCGCGCTAAGGCTAAGGTAGACGCTGCTTTCGAGATTATGGATAAGCTTTCTATCGATTACTTCTGCTTCCACGACCGTGACCTCTCTCCTGAGTATGGCTCACTTGCTGAGACAAATGCAGAGTTCGACAAGATTGTTGATTACATCGCTGAGAAAATGGCGGCAGATCCCTCTAAGAAGCTCCTTTGGGGTACTGCTAAGTGCTTTGATCACCCACGCTTTATGCATGGTGCAGGAACTTCTCCCTCTGCCGACGTTTTCGCATATGCTGCTGCACAGATCAAGAAGGCTATCGACGCTACAGTAAAGCTTGGCGGTAATGGCTATGTATTCTGGGGCGGCCGTGAGGGTTATGAGACTCTCCTTAACACAAATATGGGTCTGGAGCTTGACAATATGGCTCGTCTTATGAAGATGGCTGTTGAGTATGCTCGTTCTATCGGCTACACAGGCGATTTCTACATTGAGCCTAAGCCAAAGGAGCCTACAAAGCACCAGTATGATTTCGATACAGCTACTGTTCTCGGATTCCTCCGCAAGTACGGTCTTGACAAGGATTTCAAGATGAACATTGAGGCTAACCACGCAACACTTGCACAGCATACATTCCAGCACGAACTTCGCGTTGCTCGCGAGAACGGTGCTTTCGGTTCTATCGACGCTAACCAGGGTGATACACTCCTCGGCTGGGATACTGACCAGTTCCCAACAAACGTATATGAGGCTGCTCTCTGTATGTACGAGGTTCTTAAGGCAGGCGGCTTTACAAACGGCGGTCTTAACTTTGACTCCAAGGCAAGACGCGGAAGCTTCACACCTGAGGATATTTTCCACAGCTATATTGCCGGTATGGATACATTTGCTCTCGGTCTGAGAATTGCTGACAAGCTTATCTCTGACGGACGTATTGACAAGTTCGTTGATGACCGTTATGCTTCCTGGACAACAGGCATTGGTAAGGATATCATCGACGGCAAGGTTGGTCTTGCTGAGCTTGAAAAGTATGCTCTTGACAAGGGCGAAGTTACTGACTCCCTCTCCAGCGGCAGACAGGAAATGCTTGAAGCTGTTCTGAACAACATTATGTTCAATCTCTAATTTTAAGTTTTTGAATTTTTCATTGTTAATATACTTTTATTTTCTTTTAATTGAATTTCTTACACTCCCTTCTTAATTATGGAATCCTCCCTCGTTTGTTGGTTAGCGAGGGAGGATTTTTTCTCCCCTGCAGTAATGGTCGCAATTGATATAACATTTTCTGTACATAATTTTCTCCTTTCGGATGATATCGTTTTATGACGTTTTCATCATACCCCCTCACTATAGGGCAAAAATCGCCCTTTTTTCAACCAAAAATGGTTGATTATTGAAAAATATTTTTTATTTTCTACCTTTTCAACAATTATCAACAACGTTAATTATAGAAAGTTTATAAAATTTATTGATATATTTTTTACGTTATTACGTTAAATTTAAAATCCATTTTCTCAGGCATTTTAACTGTCAAATTATCCTATTTTACATCATTTTAACATTTCTGTCGTTTCAGATTTAACATTCCTATGGTATTATAATATTGCAAAAACGTAAATTGGAGGAAAATATATGGATATTTTTAACGTCTTGACACTTATCGGAGGCTTGTGCCTGTTCCTGTTCGGTATGAATATTATGGGTGAATCCCTTGAACGAGGCGCAGGCAGCAAGCTTGAAGTTATGATTGGCAAGCTTACCACAGGAAAGCTTACCGGCTTTCTCACAGGTCTTGGTGTAACTGCAATAATTCAGAGTTCTTCTGCTACCACTGTTATGGTCGTAGGCTTTGTAAACTCCGGTCTTATGAGCCTTAAACAGGCTATTCACGTTATTATGGGCGCAAATGTCGGTACTACCGTTACAGCCTGGGTTTTAAGTCTTGGCGGTATATCGGGCGATAATCTTGCATTACAGCTTCTTAAACCTACTTCCTTTACCCCAATTCTCGCCCTCATCGGTATCGGTTTTTATATGTTTACAAAAAGCGCCAAGAAGAAAGATATCGGTATGATTCTCCTTGGCTTCGCTACTCTTATGTTCGGAATGGATACTATGACAGATTCTGTTGCAGGACTTAAAGATGTTCCCGAATTCCAGCAGCTGTTCATTATGTTCAAGAACCCAATTCTCGGCGTTCTCGCTGGCGCAATACTTACAGGTATTATTCAGTCAAGCTCCGCTTCCGTTGGTATTCTTCAGGCTCTTGCAGCTACAGGAGCAGTTTCCTACGGTGCAGCTATCCCGATCATTATGGGACAGAACATCGGTACCTGCGTAACAGCGCTTATATCCTCTGTAGGTACAGCTAAAAATGCACGCCGTGCAGCTCTTGTACACCTTTCATTCAATATAATTGGTACTGTTATCTGGCTCACCGTATTCTCAATTGTAAATCTGGTAATCTCCCCTGCTATATTTGATGAATCTGCAAGTCTTGCAGGTATCGCTGTATGCCACTCTATATTCAACATTGCTTGTACATTAGTTCTTCTCCCTATGTCAGGACTTTTTGAAAAGCTTGCATATAAGCTCGTTCCCAATACTGATAAAGAAGAAAAAACCTCAGTTCTTGATGAAAGACTTCTTGCAACTCCTGCAATTGCTCTTGAATGTGCTTATAATCTCACACAGGAAATGGCTGAAATTGCTTCAACTGCTCTTAAATCAAGTATTGAATGTCTTACAGCTTATGATAAAGAAACAGCTTCCGCTATACGTGAGGCTGAGGACAAAACCGACCACTATGAAGATATCATCGGCACATATCTTGTAAAGCTCAGCACTCATCAGCTCAACGAAACAGAGGGTGCAACGGCTTCAATGCTCCTTAAAGCTATCGGAGATTTTGAGCGTATCAGCGACCACGCTGTAAATATTCTTGAATCTGCTGAGGAAATGCGTGATAAGAAAATCGTATTCTCTGCTGACGCTGATGTTGAAATGAAGTCACTTTCCAATGCCGTTTCTGAAATTGTAACCCTTTCCTACACCTCATTCAAAAATTCCGATACTGAACAGGCTACTCTCGTTGAACCTTTAGAGCAGGTTATCGACAGAATGAAGGAGCTGCTCCGTTCAAGACATATTGAGCGTCTTCGTGTAGGCGGATGCGGTATTGAAGCCGGCTTTGTATGGAATGACCTTATCACAAATATGGAGCGAGTTTCCGACCATTGCTCCAATATTGCAGGCTGTGTGATTGACGTTAAGGAACAGAATATGAATCTCCACGAATCACTGAAACAGCTCCGCACTGACAATGATATCTACAGAAAACAATTTGAAGAATATACCTCGAAATATCTTTCATTTGTTTAAACCTCTTTATCTTCCCCCTCGTTTCGGCGAGGGGATTTTTTTGCAAAATCAAAAATCTCCCGAAAAATCGGGAGATTTATTGTTATCTGACAACGAATGAATAAACAACAGGAATCATTACAACAACGGACATTAAAATCAACGCAGGAATATATAAACCAAGCAGGGAAACGGGCAGGAGTGCAATTCCGCCGATTGTCCAGACAAAGCCTGCAAAACGATGCGTCTTGTCCCATATTCTTTCATCAGAAAGGGTACGGGGCGTTTTTATTCCAAGGAAGCTGTTCTGTCTTGTTTTAGGCATATAATTGCCGATTACAATGAGTAAAACAGAAATAAGAAGTCCTGTAACTGCACCTATATTCGTCAGCTTTTCAAGTGCATAGAGAATAATCAGACCCTCCATTACAAAAGCAAGCACAGGTATAATAAAACGCACCATTGTGTTGGCTTTTCTGTTGTTTTCCGTGCGTTTGTCGGTGCTTGTAATCAGACAGCAGACAATTTCCATAACTGCCAACACAACGGGCAATACCACAATTGCCGCCAGTTTCGGCATATAGCTATCAGGCTCATTTGTCATATTAAAATGAGTTGCAACTTTTTCAGGCAGTTTATTGTATACCACAAATCCGGGAATTACTGCACAGAGTGTCAGAACAGTTGCAAATATATCTGTTTTAGTCAACATCTTTTTCATAGTTATCCTCCAATTCTTCCCCTTTGCTGTCTGAGTGAGATATGAACTGTGCCGTCCACATCATTATTTCCTCAAAGACAGAGGTATTAAGCGTATAATAGATAAAATTTTTTTCTCTTGTTTCGTGTACAAGCTCCGCATTTTTAAGCTGTTTCAGATGATATGATACTGTAGCTCCTGTCATATCAAACTTTGCGGCTATTTCCCCTGCGGATTTTCTTCCGCTTCGGAGCATTGTGAGTATTTCTCGCCTTGCAGGGTCTGACAAGGCTTTGAATGTTTCTGGAAAACCCATATAATTCCCCCTTTAGTTATTTTATAGTACGTACTATTTAGAGATTTTTCTATTTAGAATTTTCTCTAAATACATAATACCACATTTTTCAGCATTTGTCAAGGGGTATTTTGAAATTTTTCTAAATACTTTTCACTGTACGACGGATAATATTATTCGTTCTATGCTTTTGTCGTCAGTTTGCACAAACCAATCGTTTTTGATTTGTACAATCATACAAACTTACGAAAACCTATTGAAAACCCCTATTTTTGTTCTACAATATAAGTAGAGCATAAATCAACTATATTAAATCAAATTCATACTTTAAGACATTCTTTGAAATCCGAAACAGCAACCTAATCATATTTTTATCAAAAGTAATACAATTCCTTATAAAAATTTGCCGAAAAGCCTTTTCACCCCTTGCATTTTTTTTCATTTTGTGGTATGATATAAGGTAGAATATTAGGAGCTAATCAACTTAAAAGTGATGCAGTTTCTAAGAAATCAGCAGAGGTTTTTCACGCTTCTGCTGGTAAAATACAACGTGCTGCCAGCACGGGTCAGGAGAAAAAAATGCCAAAGATTCAGGATATTAACAAAATCATGATTATCGGTTCAGGCCCCATTATTATCGGTCAGGCCTGTGAGTTCGACTATTCGGGAACTCAGGCTTGCAAGGCTCTCAGAAACCTCGGCTATGAGATTGTTCTTGTAAACTCTAACCCAGCAACTATTATGACAGACCCCGACGTTGCCGATACAACATATATCGAGCCACTCAACGTTGAAAGACTTACCCAGATTATCGAGAAAGAACGTCCCGACGCTCTCCTCCCCAATCTCGGCGGACAGTCAGGTCTTAACCTCTGCTCTGAGCTTGATGAAGCAGGTGTTCTTGAAAAGTATGGTGTACGTGTTATCGGTGTTCAGGTTGACGCTATCGAGAGAGGCGAGGACCGTATTGAGTTCAAGAATGCTATGAATAAGCTTGGTATCGGTATGCCAAAAAGTGAGGTTGCTTACACTGTTGATGAAGCTGTTAAAATCGCTGAATCTCTCAAATATCCCGTTGTTCTTCGTCCAGCCTACACAATGGGCGGCGTTGGCGGCGGTATGGTTTACAACGTTAACGAGCTTAAAGTCGTTTGTGAAAGAGGTCTCCAGGCTTCACTCGTAGGCCAGGTTCTTGTTGAAGAATGTATCTTCGGCTGGGAAGAGCTTGAAGTTGAGGTTGTCCGTGACATCAACAACAATAAGATTACTGTATGCTTTATCGAAAACATCGACCCTGTCGGCGTTCATACAGGCGATTCCTTCTGCTCTGCACCTATGCTCACAATTCCTGAGGATGTTCAGAAGGAACTCCAGGAAATGTCATATAAAATCATTGAATCTATCGAGGTTATCGGTGGTTGTAACTGTCAGTTTGCTCGTGATCCTGAAACGGGACGTATTGCTGTTATCGAAATAAACCCCAGAACTTCACGTTCTTCTGCTCTTGCTTCAAAGGCAACAGGCTTCCCAATTGCACTCGTTTCCGCTATGCTTGCATGCGGTCTTACACTTGATGAAATCCCCTGCGGTAAGTACGGCACTCTTGATAAGTATGTACCCGACGGCGACTATATCGTTATCAAATTTGCCCGCTGGGCATTTGAGAAGTTCAAGGGCGCAGAAGATAAGCTGGGCACACAGATGCGCGCTGTAGGCGAGGTTATGAGCATCGGTAAGACATACAAGGAAGCTTTCCAGAAGGCTATCCGCAGCCTTGAAACAGGCAGATATGGTCTTGGCTTTGCTAAGAATTTCAACAGTATGACAAAGGATGAGCTTCTCGACCTTCTTAAGAATCCTACAAGCGAAAGACAGTTCATTATATACGAGGCACTCCGTAAAGGTGCTACAATTGAAGAAATCTTTGAGCTTACAAAGATTAAGAGATATTTCCTTGAGCAGATGCTTGAACTTGTTGAGGAAGAAGAAATGCTCCTTACAATGAAGGGTGCTGTTCCTGAGGAAGACATCCTCAGACAGGCTAAGCTTGACGGTTTCTCTGACCGTTACCTCAGCTCTCTCCTTGAAGTAACAGAGGAAGAAATCAGAAATGCACGTATCGGCTTCGGTATCTGCGAGGCTTGGGAAGGCGTTCACGTAAGCTCCACAGAAAATGCAGCTTACTACTATTCTACTTATCACCTTGCAGAGGACAAGAGCCCTGTAAGCACAGATAAGCCAAAGATTATGATTCTCGGCGGCGGTCCTAACAGAATCGGACAGGGTATTGAATTTGACTACTGCTGCGTTCACGCTGCACTTGCTCTTAAAAAGCTTGGCTTTGAGTCAATTATCGTAAACTGTAACCCTGAAACTGTATCAACAGACTATGATACATCTGATAAGCTCTATTTTGAGCCTCTTACACTTGAAGATGTACTCGCTATCCACGACAAGGAAAAGCCTGTAGGCGTTATTGCACAGTTCGGCGGACAGACTCCACTTAACCTTGCTAACGACCTTAAGAAATACGGCGTAAATATTCTCGGTACAACACCTGAGACTATTGACCTTGCTGAGGACAGAGACCACTTCCGCGCAATGATGGATAAGCTTGAAATTCCTATGCCTGAGGCAGGTATGGCTGTAAATGCTGATGAGGCTATCGAAATCGCAAACAGAATAGGCTACCCTGTAATGGTTCGTCCTTCTTACGTTCTCGGCGGACGCGGTATGGAAATCGTACACGATGACGAGATGATGCGTGTATATATGAACGCAGCTGTTGGTGTAACTCCTGACAGACCTATCCTTATTGACCGTTTCCTCAACAATGCTACAGAGTGCGAGGCTGACGCTATAGCTGATGGTACAAACTGCTTTGTTCCTGCTGTTATGGAGCATATTGAGCTTGCAGGCGTACATTCAGGCGACTCCGCTTGTATTCTTCCTTCAAAGAATCTCTCTCCTGAAATCGTTGAAACTATCAAGGATTACACAAAGAGAATTGCTGTTGAGATGAACGTATGCGGTCTTATGAATATGCAGTACGCTATTGAAGGCGATACAGTATACGTACTTGAGGCAAATCCAAGAGCTTCCAGAACAGTTCCCCTTGTTTCCAAGGTCTGTGATATCAATATGGTTAAGATTGCTACAGAGATTATCACATCTGCACTTACAGGCAATCCTTCACCCGTTCCACAGCTGAAAGACCGTCAGATTGACCACTATGGTGTTAAGGAAGCTGTATTCCCATTCAATATGTTCCCTGAGGTTGACCCGATTCTCGGACCTGAGATGCGTTCAACAGGTGAAGTTCTCGGTATCTCCGACAGCTTCGGTGAAGCTTACTATAAGGCACAGGAGGCTACAAAGAATTACCTCCCCGAAAGCGGTACAGTTCTTCTCAGTATCTGTGACAGAGATAAGCCTGAGCTTATTGACATTGCAAAGGGCTTCAATGAACTTGGATTTAAGCTTCTTGCTACTCACAAGTGCTACAAGCTTCTTGTTGAGGCAGGAATCCCCTGTGAGAGAATCTTCAAGATTTACGAGGGCAGACGTCCTAATATTGCAGATGAAATTGCAAACGGCGAAATTCAGCTTATTATCAATACACCTGCAGGTAAGACAAGTATTCACGATGACAGCTACATCCGTAAGTCAGCTATCAAGCACCGTGTAACTTATATTACAACAATGGCTGCTGCAAAGGCAAGTCTTGAGGGTATCAAGTATATCAAATCAAACAAGAATATCAGCGTGAAGTCCTTACAGGCACATCACAAGGATATCAAGTAATATAAGGGAACCTCTAAAAACCTCACTCACAGCGAACTTTCTATGACATTTCGCTCGTGTTCCGATTTTTAGAGAACCCTATAACAACAAAGGACGTTCCGTTATGGAGCGTCCTTTTTAGCATTCAGCAAGCAATGCCTGTATTTCCTAAAAAATATATACGGCTGCACGAAAGCACAGCCGCATTATGAGGGATAAATTAGAGGATGTCATTTCTATAGTCGCGGAGTTATCTTGCCATTTGCAGGAATTTTAACGCGAAATCGCCTGCGGGGCTGCCCGCTGAGGGATAAATTAGAAGATGTCATTTCTATAGTCGCGGAATTATCTTGCCATTTGCAGGAATTTCAACGCGAAATCGCCTGCGGGGCTGCCCGCTGAGGGATAAATTAGAGGATGTCGTTTCTATATTCGCGGGATTATCTCACCATTTGCAGGAATTTCAACGCGAAATCGCCTGCGGGGCTGCCCGCTGAGGATATATTAAAAGATGCCTCAATTATCTGCCTTAAAAGCATATCTTGCAAAGTTGTAAATGTGGGCGTGGATACAGTTTTCACCGTGATATCCGCCGTTTACATAGTGCCAGATATGTGGTACATTGTTCTTTGTGAAATTATTGTGGTATCCTTCGGGAGTTGTATAAACTACCTCGTCATTGCTTCCTGCTGTGAGGAAAATGAGTGAGGGAGCTTCTTCCTCAGAAGCAAACTTGAATGCTCCGCTTGCGCCGGGAGCTGCACAGATTGCACCAACATATCCGAACTTGTCAGGATATTTCATTCCGATGTTGAGTGCTTCTCTGCCGCCCATTGAAAAGCCTGTAATTGCTGTGTTTGCCTTTCCTGTTGCAACACTGTACTCCTTTTCAATAAGAGGCATAAGCTCTGTTGTGAGAACTGTTCCAAAGTTATCATATGCTATATTGTTTGCGTCATCCATTGCTGAACAGTCATTCTGAGTCTGGCTTGAATAGATGTAGGGGAATACTACTATCATATCCTCAGCTGCACCCTCGGCAATAGCATTACCGATAATCTGACGGGTGTACATTGTGCTGTTGCCCTTGATAATCATTCTGTCCTGATTTTCCCAGTAACCGTGCATTACATACATTACAGGGTATTTCTTGCTCTCTGTATAGCCTGCGGGAAGAAGTACGTTATATGGCTTCTCACGCTTGCAGAAATCTGAATAATACTTCTTTGATACAAGTGTACCGTACTGTACTCCTGCCTTTTCTGACTTTGAATCGTTAGTTTCAAATTCTGATACTACAACAGTAGGTGTGAACTCTGATATAGTTTTCATCTTGTTTGTAACAGCAGGAAAGCTTATACTATTATTTTTTTTCAATTCCACTTTCTGTCCGAGAAGATACTGCTGTAAGAGTACCATATCAGCTACGTTATTCTGACCGTCAGCATTTACATCAGCTGCTGCAGCTGCAATATCGCTTGCAAATGAGCCTATAACGCCCTTTCTCATAGCAATAAAGTCAAATACATCAATTTTACCGCTGAAGTCTATATCACCAGGTAAAAAGTCTGTAGGTGCTTCTGTAGGTGCCTGTGTCGGAGGTGCTGTTGTTGGCTCAGGAATTGTCGGTACGGGAGGACCGTCAATTTTTGTGCCTGCTACAGCGCCTATTGCTTCTTCAATGTAGAAGTTCTCTGTTCCTGCTTCTGTTTCAACGTAAATCTGCATATTTGAAGCATCGGCAGGGATAGTATAATTTGGATTTGCAAGCTGTACCCATGTTCCGGGAACTGTTTCACCCTCAGCAATAGGATCGTAATGGGTTTCACCGTCTGAACCTGTATATTGCAGCTTCATAAAGAACTTTGTGGAAGGATCACCGTCAAAATATGTTGCAAGTGTACTGAAGCTGTATGTTTCGCCGGGCTTGAATACCTTTGAATTAAGCTCCTTTGCAGCTCCGTTCCAAGTAGCTGTTCTTTCCTGTACAAGGAGAGCTTCCTTGCCTTCATAAAATGTGCGTCCGCTTGTCATAATTGTAGCCGCACCTCTGCCTGCCCAGTCAAATGTATCCTGCTCAAATGTATCATGGAAGTAATAGCCGTTTTCATCAGGCTGTGAACCGGGTGTAACGCCGCTGCCTTCCAGACTTACAACAAATGTTGTAACAGAGCTTGCAGGAAGCTGTGCGAAGAAGCTGCTGCCGTTGTTTTCGAGGTCTTCTGTAAGAGCAAGGTTTTCGTTTGCTGTTGTTCTCCAACGGTCAACGTCAATAATCTTTTCGCCGCTGCCGATTGTGAATTCCTGAGCATAACCCTCAGTGCTCTTATTGATAGCTACGATAGTAACCTGCTTGTTATCATTCTTATATGCAGAAACAAGGACACCGCTTGCAGGCTGTTCTGTTGCTGCAATTCGGATATCACCAGGGCGTACCCACTTGGAATAGTGTGCCATATTGTATCCGCGCTTGGAAATTGAGCCGTCCTCACTCATTGGACTGTAGCTTCTTCTGATGTACCACCATACATAAGCACTCATATTTCCCACAACAAGACCGTTATGGATATTCTCTGATACCTGAATAGCCTCAGACCAGATATTATTTGAATTTGCATGGCTGTTGGGAACATATACCTCTGTCATCCAGATTTCCTTGCCGCAGTTTTCAAGTGCAGGGAAATCCATCTGACTTCTCTGTGTGCCGTAGAAATGTGTACCGAAAAGGTCACAGTTTGCCATAGCCTTTGAGTTATTGAGGATTTTAGAATAATAATCCTTGTTTGTATACTGGAAAGTTTCGGGGGACATTACACGTGTACTTGTGATTTTATCTGCGTAATTTGCAAGGAAGTCGGTTGTTTCGTCTGATGACCAGGCTGTCCACTCATCTGCGTAGTCCGGCTCGTTCTGAACGGAAATTGAGTAAAGCTCAACTCCCTGACTCTTCATATATGAACCGAAATCGTTAAGATGCTGCGCATATGCTGCATAGTTTGACTTAGGAAGATGAAGCTTACCGCCTCTTGCACCGCCTGTACCTTTTTCAGCAAGATTTGAGGGCGGCTCCCAGGGTGATGCGAAAACTGTCGCGCCCTGTGACTGTGCGTATTTAGCTGTTGCTACTGCTTTACTCCACTGATTCTTATCAGGGTTTACAAATACTCGGAGTATGGACATACCAAGCTGGTTATCTCCATTGCCGAATGCTGTTTCTCTCTGCGACTCAGTGAGGTCCTGTCCTGTCCATTCAGGGTGGTTGATACCGCCGAAGCCCTTAATTGTCTGGTACTCGGTGGTTGTGTCGATTACTACTCTTTCAGCCGCCGATGTTTCAAGGATATCATTATCCTCTGGCATAACAGCAAAACCTGTAATAAGCATAGCTGCTGCAGTTACTGCTGAAAAAGCTCTTGAAATCGTTTTTTTCAGTTCCATAAAGATCATCCCTTTCAATAATTTTATATTTGCATATTTCCTATAATAACATTTTATCACATTTACAAAAAATTTACAACTCATAATTTGAAGATTTGGTGGATTTTTTGAAGATTTGTTTTTCTGAAATGGCTTTTATTTTTCCTTCTATATATACATTCAAACGAGAAGCAAAAAACGGACACAAAAAACAAAAATTTTTATCATTTAACAAAATATATCCGTGATAAAAGCAAAAAGCCGGCCGTAACCCAAAACGACCGGTTTTCTGATTTGTCTTGCCCTTACAATTATATTTCTTTATTATATTTCTCCTGCAATGTGCAGATAACAGGAGAAGTACAATCAGTTGAGATGTGTCCTCTGAATAGAGGGAGAGTGTTCATCGGGAGTAATCTCCCGATGAACCATTTTATGAGGGATAAATAAGATGTCTTTTAATTACTTTACACTCCAGGAGTCAAACTCAACGTTGCCGCTGAATACGAAGTATACATCCTTTGTTCCTGAAATGCTTGATACTGTGGGAACTGTTACGTTCTCCATTGTGGATGAAAGCTCTGCATAGCCGATAACATCGCCTGTGGGTGAGCCTACACATACCTTGATTGCTGCTCCGTCAGAAGATGAAGCCTTGATTGTAAGTGTATCTGTGCCATTCTTGAAGTTAACACCGCTTACCTTTGTCCATTCGCCCTTCTTACCGATAACCTTTGTATCGCAAAGACCGCTTGTTGTAATTCCCTTGGACTGGTTGGACATTGTTTCTGCCTGTACTGTTGTATAGGGATTAAGTGTTTCAATTTGTGAAACGCCCTTCATTGTACCTGTTGCTGAGAACATTCCATTGGAGAATGTTGCCTCATCAATGTGAGGTGAACGATAGTTACCGCCAAGATCTATTGTGCCGTCTGAATTGAGAGCCTGAATGTTCATCTCTCTTGAAAGATTACGGCTGTGGTAAAGCATATAATACTTGCCCTTGAATTCAACGATTGAATGGTGGTTGTTTCCGCCGCCGTCAAGCTTATAGGAAGCAGGATTCTTTAATGCTATTCCCTTATAAGTGAATGGACCAAGGGGATTTGTTGATGTCATTACACCGATTTCTGCATTTCCGAAGCCATAGGGATTTCCGCCTGTGTTCCAGTTTGTGCAGTATGAATAGTAGTAAGTATTGCCAACCTTGAGAATGCTTGAATCCTCAAAGAGATAAGGAGGATTCATCTTTACAGCTGAACCTGAAAGTGATGTCATATCAGCGCCAAGCTTAACTGCTCTTGCTGTGCCAGGATCAGCTGCCTTGCCGTCTGGTACACCGCCACCTACGTAGAGATAACCTGTGCCGTCGTCATCAACGAGAACAGCAGGGTCAAAGAGCCATGTTACATCGCCAAAGCCTGATGTGCTCTTGTTGATAAGTGCCTTGCCGATAGGATCAGTATAAGGTCCTTCGGGGCTGTCGGCTGTAAGTACGCCGATACCGCCTGCACTGTCTGCAAAGTAAAGGAAGAATTTATCCTTACCGTTAATTGTCTTCCAAGCTGCGTCAGGAGCCCAAGCGAAGCTTGCCCACTTTGCAGCACCGTTCTGTGTTCTGCTGTTTCTGCCTGCAACGGGAATTGGACCGTGGTCTGTCCAGTTTACAAGGTCAGCAGATGAGAAACAGTTGATTGTACCTGAGTTATATGTGTTTACCTGAATTTTTCCGTCGCTTCTGTATTCAGGAGCATCGTTTGTTGTGTATACATAAAGTCTGTCCTTGTATACCATAAATCCTGGGTCTGCTCCGAAACGATGTGTCCAGAGCACGTTGTTTTCGCCGTCATTCTTCCAGCTGCTGTTGATTGAAAGATTCTTGAAGATTGCTTCCATAGCTGCTGTGTCAACGGGAGGTCTGTTGTTGGGGAATTCGTTAATCATACCTAAGAGGAACTGCTGTAAAAGCACGATATCGTTTACTTCAACCTTGCCGCTCTGGTCAACGTCTGCGGCTTTAACTGTTGATGAATCTGTTATATCTCCGAGGAGTACCTTACGCCCTAAAATCATATCGAATACTGTGAGAACGCCGTCACCGTCTGTATCGCCGAGAACAAACTTTGAAGGATCACGTGGGAGCTCAGGCTGACCTTCACCCTGTATGCCTGTGCCGCCTACAGCACCGATTGCTTCGTCAATGTAGAAATCTGTGAGAGATTCTTCTGTTTCAATGTAGATTTTTACGCCTGTAGCATCAGAAGGAATTGTATACTCTGTATTTACAAGCTGTGCCCATGTATCGTTAGGTGCAATAACTGTTGCAACCTCGTCATAAGCTGTTTCACCACTGCCGTCAGTATACTCAATCTTCATCATAAACTTAACATTTTCATCAGACTTATGCTTAACGTGAGCACTGAAGCTGTATGTTTCGCCTGCCTTGAATGCGTTGCTGTTAAGTGTGTAAATTGCACCCTGCCATGTTTCTGTTCTGTCAGAAACGTAAAGTGAATTATTGCCCCACTCTGTATAATGCTCTGCTGAACTCTGTGCTACTGTGTTTCCGCCGCGGTCTGTCCAGCTGCTTGTGCCGTCCTCGAATCCGCACTGATACCACCAGCCGTACTCGTTAGGCTCAACTGCAACAGAACCGCCTACGCCCTCCAGAGGACCGTTTCCGTCGCCGAGATTCATAAGTGTTTTATAAGCTTCCTTAGGCTGATTGCTTGAATCGTAAAGGAGAGCGTTTGAACCTGCGCTAAGCCATGAGTTAGCATCATTTGGTCCCCACATCTGAATAAGTGTAACCTTTCCGGGTGTATTGCCGCTTGTATTTACCTGCATAGCGTGCTGGAAAATAGCCTTGTACTTATTTGCCTGATCTGTAAAGCTGTATTTTCCGCTTTCAACAGAAATATCAAGCTCTGTAACATGAACCTCAAGACCGAGGGCCAGATACATATCCATTGCCTGTAAGTAGGAATCAGTTCCAGCAAAGCCTGTTGCATTTGCAGGAACGTGGGACTGCATTCCCATACCGTCAATAAGTCCCTTTGCTTTGAGAGGTTTCAGGATAGTATTAATGATACAATCACGCTTGTGATCCCAGTATTCATTATAGTCGTTGTAGAAAAGCTTACAAGTTGAAGGAGCATACTTTCTTGCGAATGTGAATGCGTCCTCAATAAAGCCGTTGTCGCCGTAAACCTGTACCCAAGGTGATGCACCGTTGCCGTAACCGGGAACTCTTGCACCGCCGTTGTTCTTTGTTCTGTTTGAATCGTCTGATACAGCTTCGTTTACAACGTCATATGCGTAAAGGTCAAGGGTGGGATACTGTGATTTGAATGCAGCAAAGATATTCTTGATATAGCTTTCAAGACGCTGTTTCATAACGCTTTCGCTTACCCAGCTTCCACCGTCCTGCCAGTTATCCTTGAAGAACCACTGTGGAGTCTGGCTGTGCCAAGCAAGAGTATGTCCACGGAATCCCATACCATTCTTTATACAGAAGTCAGCAATTGCAGCTGAACTGTTAAGAGATACTTTAACATCTGTATTTGTGGATCCGTTTTTAACAAGTGTAGCATCGGGCTTTGTTTCATTCTCGCCCTCAATTGCATTGAAATCCTTTATATAATTTGCCTTGATAGCAGAATCATTTACTGTCTTGTAGTTAAGAATATTACCTACACGGAAACCATAACCTGCGAAAGCCTCTTTCAGACCATTTCCGGCAGCCTTTACAGCTGCTGTTTCCTTACCTGTAACGACGCACTCATCAATTGTGAAATCAGCTGTGCTGTCAGTTGTAACTTTCATTTCAAATTCATATGAACCCTCAGGCGCTTTGAAATTTGCTGAAAGTTCTGTCCACTCGCCTGCTTTTGCATTTACTGAATCAAGCTCAACAGTTGTTTCCTCATGAGTTTCATCATCTAAATAAGTAAGTGAAAGGCGGAATGTTTCATCCGTATCAGCCTTTACATTTATGCTGTATTTGTACTTTTCACCGCCAATAAGGTAAAAACCCTTAGATGATGCAGCACCCTCTGCGGAAGAATCTCTGCCTGTTACAAGCAGACCTCTTGTGCCGTTAATACCGTCGGCAGGAACAAGTATCTCTTCGACTTCTGTATGATGCCAACCGTCATAGTTTGCATCAAAGGTGTCGCATACAGCTTTTACTGTTTGAAATTGCATACCTGCAAGCTGAGGCATAACAGCAAAGTTACTTGCGGAAACGGCAGCAGCAACAGCTGCTGCAATTAACTTCTTCTTGTTCAAAATGATCATCCCTTCATAAAAATTAGTCTTTTGTCAGCAATGAGGTTAATAATCCCCCAAAAAGCAGACGTTTTTTGTTTATTTCGTACTCGTTAATTTAATTATACACTATTCATAAAATGTTCTCAACCCACAATTTGCAGAAAAGGTGGATATTTTGAAGATTTTTTCTTGATTTTTGTTTCGCAATGTGATATAATAAAAATGAAAAAGAGCAATATATGGTGTTTAAATAGCAACATATGACTAAATTATAGCAAAAATTGATTGATTTTATTAATTTTCGGAAACAAAATATTCTCAAAAAAAAGAGGTGAGGTATATGAAAAAAAAGCCGCTGATAGGTATTATAGTCGCCAGAGTATATGAATCAGTACAAAAAGTTATGCTTGAAGGCATAATTTCCCAGGCAGAAAAATACGATTTTGACACAGCGATAATATCTAATATTCACAACTCCTCATATATGGAATATTTCGCATATATTGAAGTTGAGAATAAAATTTACGAGCTGATTGAATCACCGCAATTAGACGGTATTATCGTTATGGCTGAAACACTTTCCGAATACGATCTCCGTCCTGCTATTCTTAATAAACTCAGTGAACTGAATGTACCTGTTGTGATCGCAGGTGAAAATATTGAAGGCTACATATGTGTAAACAACAATATAAGAGAAGATTTCCGCGAAATAACAAGACATCTTACAGATAAGCATAATTTCAGAAGAATTGATATCCTGACGGGACAGAAAGAATTTCATACATCTCACGAACGTGTACAGGGTGTACGGGATATAATGATTGAGAATAATCTTCCCTTTGGCGATGAAAATATTATCTATGGAAACTACTGGACAAATACAGGCGAAAACCTTGCAGATGAATATGTAAACGGCATCCGTACTATGCCCGAGGCTCTGATATGTGCCAATGACTTTATGGCATATGGCTTTATTGACAGAATGTTTGAACACGGCATAAATGTTGGTAAGGATATCACTGTAATAGGATATGAATACGTAGGAGAACGTTATTATCACTTTCCTGTTCTGAGTACATTTTCCCGTAATCGATGCAATGTAGGTGCAAAAGCTGTAAGCATACTCAATAATATAATAACAGGCGAACCTGTAGAGGATATCTCTCTTAAAGGATGTATGGTTACAGGGGAAAGCTGTTCCTGCGAAAGCGATAAGAATTTCCTTATGAAAGAGCTTCAAATGGTGCGCAGAGTGCAATTCCACAACAGTATGACAATGTGTGGAAATTTTGAACATCAGCTTGCAATGTGCCGTTCTATGAGCGATTATATACGTGCTTTGCAGGATTATTCCTATCTTATAAGAGATGTAAGCGGTATATACCTGTGCCTTTATGAAAACTGGTCTGAGCTTAAAGAAAAAGCCGATCTTAATAAAAGCTCAAATGAAGAAATGATGACGTTATACCGCATTATAAGCCCCATTCAAATTCCCTCTGACCCTCATTACTATACAAGAAAAATGCTTTTTCCCGATGATCTTCCAGGCTCTGGGAATAAAAAATTCCTCTACTTCGTACCAATGTTTTCAAATGGTGTTGAAATCGGATACTTTATATTCCAGTATACCAAACCCGATGGCTATGATGCAGTAGCAATAGGATGGATAAACTCAGCTGTAAATGCTCTGAATACGTTGCGTATGAAAAATGATATAAATGAACTTCTTGAACATAATAACCTTTCTGCATTCAGAGATACAGCAACAGGTATGTACAATAAAGAAGGTTTTACCCGCGAAATCCAAAATCTTTTCAAAAAAGCCAAAAAAGGAGAATCTATATCAGCTATATTGCTTAAAACCCGTGTATTTTCCGATAAAAACAGAATTGATGAAAAAGGTATTTCAGTAAAGCTTGATATTGAAACGTCCGAATGTATGAAAAAGCTTTCTCTTAATAAGAATGCCATTTGTGCAAAGCTTTCAGATAACCTGTTTATTTTTGTATCAATCGGAAACCATAGTGAGGATTTTCATAAGAAAATTGCAGACAGACTGCAAAATCTCATTATACACTCCCCTGTATATAAATCAGCAGGAGAAACAACAAATATACTCACCAGTGGACTTACAATATATGCTTTGAATACCTCCTTAGAGGAGCTTCTGCAAACGCTTACAGACCAGATGAACAAGAATATGGAAGAGCTGAGTAATCTCAGAAAATTACAGAATTTCACTGAATTCAACAATATCAAAAAAGCGATGTATAAACAACCTGATAAAAAATGGGATGCTGAAAATGAATGCCGCGATCTGCACCTCAGCTGCGGTCATTTCCGCGCAGCATATAAAAACATATTCGGCGTAAGCTTTCATCAGGATTTAATTCAAAGCCGTATTTCTTTTGCGAAATATCTGCTTATGACTACATCACTGAGTTTGCCGAATATTGCTGTAAAATGCGGATATGAGGATGATAAGTACTTCCTGCGCCAATTCAGACAGCAGACAGGTATAAGTCCCAATGCTTACCGCAAATTTGACCTTATTTAGAAAGGCTGATTTCTATTGATAACTGATTTTCTTATACATAAATTTGTAAAAGACTATAAAAACTCCGACCGTCCTGAAGTACGCAATAACTATGCAATGCTTTCGGGAACAACAGGAATTATTGCAAATATCGCCCTTTTCCTGCTAAAGCTTTTTACGGGAATATTCACGGGTACAGTGGCGATTATCGCCGACGCTTTCAACAATATCTCCGATGCAGGATCATCGGTTGTGACTATGCTGGGGTTCCGTATGTCATCGAAACACGCGGATAAAGAGCATCCTCTCGGTCACGGCAGAATGGAATACATAACCGCATTTATCGTTGATATTATGATAATGATTGTTGGAATTGAGCTTCTGAAAACTGCTGTGGACAAGATAATACATCCCGAATTGCCACAATTCCGCCCTATAACACTTATACTACTCGGAATTGCCATACTAATCAAGCTTTGGCTGTTCCTGTTTTACCGAAAAATAGGTAATACAATTGATTCGGCGGCAATAAAAGCTGCATCTCTCGACAGTATATCCGACACAGCGGCAACCTCTCTTGTATTTATATCAACACTCTGCGCTAAATTCTGGGACTTCCCCCTTGACGGCTGGGCAGCATTAGTCGTTGCAGTTCTCATACTATGGGCCGGCTTCAAGGCGGCAAAAGAAACTGTTGATTTACTTCTTGGAACCGCCCCATCTCAGGAATTTGTAGAAAGCATTTACTCCTTTATAAAAAAATATCCTGATGTTATCGGAACCCATGACCTTATGATACACGATTACGGCCCCGGAAGGCTTATAATCACACTTCACGCTGAAATATCAGAGGAATGTGAATTCAATCACGCCCACGAGGTTATTGATATTCTTGAAAAAGATATGCAGGAGCATTTCGGGGCAATTGTGACGATACACCTTGACCCCATAGCAATAAATAACGAGCAGGTGAACAGACTGAAAAAACTGGCAGAAGAATGTATGCTTGAGGTTGATAATTCATTTACCCTTCACGATTTCAGAATAGTCAATGCGGAAAGCTTCACAACACTTCTTTTTGATTTGTGCATCCCCGTTGATTCCAGATATAAAGATGAAGAAGCGGCAGAACTTGTATCTGCAAAAATCAAAGAACGTGATTCATCATTCAAAACAGTTATTCATCCTGAGCATCCGTTTGTTTAGTTTTGAAACAGCTGTTAGCATTTAGGTTGGGGTGGATTTGCGGATATTAAACGTACAATTTGAAATAAAAAATCAGGGCGGTAGTTTTCAGACTAATGGAAAACTACCGCCCTCAATAATTCTTAATTCTTAATTCTTAATTTAAATGCTTACCGCCGCTTCAAGAGCAATTTCCATCATATCACGGAATGATGTCTGACGCTCCTCAGCTGTGGTGGATAAACCCTTTAATGGACAATCTGATACTGTAAGTATGCAAAGTGCATTTTTACCTGCTCTTGCAGCATTCATATAAAGTGCCGCGGATTCCATTTCAATTGCAAGAACACCCATTTTATTCCACTCTGCAAGGCTGTTTGCGTCATCGTAAAATGTGTCTGAGGAAAGAATATTTCCTGCGTGGTAGATACAGCCTTTATCCTCAGCAGCTTTTACTGCTGCTGCTATGAGCTTCCAGCTTGCAGTTGGTGCATATGTGCCGGGAAGTCTGTACTGTGCGGCGTAGTTTGAATTTGTGCTTGCACTTACTGCTATTATTACCTCGCGGAGATTGATATTATCCGCAATTGAGCCTGCTGTGCCTATACGTATGATGTTTTCAACATCATATTCACTGTAAAGCTCGTGAGAATATATACCCATAGAGGGCATCCCCATACCGCTGCCCTGCACAGACACAGGAACCCCCTTGTATGTGCCTGTAAATCCCAGCATACCTCTTACTTCGTTGTAGCATACGGGATTTTCAAGGTAGGTTTCAGCAATAAATTTTGCTCTCAGAGGGTCTCCCGGCATAAGGACAGTTTTTGCAATATCCCCCTTTTTAGCGTTATTGTGTGGTGTAGGCATAATAATTCCTCCTTATCTGTTTAATACTTTTTTTACTGTAGCCATCATAGGCTTAAAGTTGTAAACTGTTACGGCGGCGAATATAACAACCAGCCAAAGTCCCCATACAGGCGGTGCTTTTATAACAATAATGCTCATTACGATGAGAAGTCCTGTATTTACAAAGGAACGAAGTGCTTCAAACTTAAACGGCACATAATATCTTGCGTCGATTATTCTTGCCCAGAAGCAGAGATAATAACTCATAAGAGTTGCAATTGCCGCACCGTGTATGCCGATTACAGGAATCATAACATAGTTGAGTATGAGATTTGCGACACATGCCACAAGGCTTGTCCAGAAGCTGTTTTGCGTATGCTTTGTAGCAGAATATATACCGCCAAGGAACTGATTAAGTGCAGTAAATACTGCCGCCATTATCAATACAGGTGTATAAATATATGCTATACTGTAGCCTCCATAGTTTTTATCAGAAACAATAAAATCTGTTACAGGCTTTGAAATCATTATAAGGCCTGCCGCAGCTATGAAAAGCATCGACTCATACGCAGAGTAAACTCTTTCATAAAATTTATTTCTGTCAGCCGATTTATTTTCATTTATTGCAGACATATTCCACGCCTGAAAAAATATAGTTGATACCATTGAAATAAGATTAGGTATTTTATTTGCTACTCCATATATTCCTGTAGCAGATTTTCCAAGTTCAACTTTGTCGCTGTGCATATATGTGAGAAAAATTCTGTCAGAAAGACTTGTTATAGTCCACATTACTATTGTGGGAATAAGTGGAAGTGCAAATTTCATCATCTTTCCAGCAAGTTTTATACTGAAATGTCTTATACCAAAAAAACTGCTAAGACTTGCTGCATAATAGAGAAATACAGCTGATAAGAGATCAGAGCATATAACGGATAACAGAGCTCCTTTGACGCCCATTTTAAAGCCTGCGATGAAAATGAAACTGAATATAAGCAGTGTGAATGTTGCTATTATACCGTCAACAGCATAAAGTTTTACCATATCTCTTGAACGTACAAACTGTGCACACAGCATACGTAATGCCGATGTACAGGTATATATGGCAAGCATCAGCGAATATCCCGTTATAAAGTCAAGAAACGATATAAACCGAAGTCCGGGCACTATCAATATAACTGCAATCATTCCAGCAAACGTAAGACAGGCTGAGGTGGAAAAAACCTGTTTTTTATCGTAGCTGTTATCAAGTCCAAATCGTATCAGATATTCCTGCAATGCCAGTGTGAATATAGGTTGCAGGAAAAGCGCCATTGTATCAAGATTTTCCTTTGTACCCATATCCTCAGGACTGATAAAATTAGTATATAATGTAGTCAGAAATATGACAAGTATTTTTGAACCAAAATTTCCTATAGCGAAAATCAAAGTATTTGACGCCAGTTTTTTATATTTATTCATTTACTGCCTCCTTTTTATACGGCACAGATTGGCTTCTCCCGAAACAAGACTTTTTTCACTTCCGTCGGAAAGTCTCAGTATGAGGTTTGCGTTGTCATCTATCCCTAGAGCATAGCCTTCAACAGCTTCACCGCCTGTATTTGCCGTTATATGATTTCCCGTGAGAAGCTCACGGCGACGGTATTCACCAAGATGTGACTTTTTTTCTATATTCATAATGTAATATTCAAGTCTGCTAAGGATTTCTCCGCAAAGCTTGTTTCTGTCAATTATCTTTCCCGTTTCAGCTTCTATTGATGTAGCAATATCTTTGATTTCATCGGGAAATTCACATTTACGGACGTTTATTCCAATACCAATAACAGCATAGTCCAGCTTTCTCAGATTTGGATTTAATGCGGCTTCTGTAAGTATTCCGCATATTTTTCTTCCATTGAGATATAAATCGTTTACCCATTTTATGCAGATATCCGCACCGCACAGCTTTTCAACAGCCTCTGCGGCGGCCACTGCGGCAGCAGAGGTTATCATTGGCGCAAGGGAAATATCGAAAACAGGGCGGATTATAACACTCATATACAGACCTACACCCGATGGCGATTCGAAACGTCTGCCAAGTCTGCCCTTGCCGCCTGTCTGGTACTCTGCAATAACTATTGTACCGTTAGCCGCACCTTTTGCCGCAAGCTCCTTTGCATAGGTATTCGTTGAGGAAAGCATATCAAATACAATTATTTCGCCCCTCATATTATCCGACGTATTAAAAGCGGTTATTCGCTCCGCTGAAAGCTGATTTGTATTTTTCATAAATTTACCTTTATTTATTATATCACATATAATTGAAAAATTCAATAATTAAAGCGAGATTTTATGCCAATCCCTAAAATGTGAGGAGGACAACGATGATATACAGCATTTATGCCATTAGATTTGTCTACTATTGTTCAGGGATTGGTATTATATGTACTCCAGTGTTCTGAGCAAAAACAGCCACAATGTCAGTGTAAAAGCAGAGCCTATAGTTGTCAGCATTACTGAAAAAGCTGTAATCGTTCCCTTATGCCCGAAATTTTTTACCATTACAAAACAGCTGCCCGTTGTAGCACTTCCAAGCATTACAAGAATTGCCACAAGCTTTTCACCGCGAAATCCCATACTCACCGCAATGGGGAGGAAAATTCCGCAGAATAATATAAGCTTTATAAAGCATATACCTACAGTTACACCAACTTTACTTTTAGCCTCACTTGTCTTGAATGAGGCTCCTAATGCAATGAGAGAAAGTGGTGTTGCCATATTACCCATATATGATATGGTTTTCGACATTATTACGGGCTGTGGGATTTTCAGCAGTGACCATATAATACCTGCTGCTATACCTATTATAATAGGATTTGTTACAACACCCTTTAATGTATCAAGAAAAAGCTCCTTTTTGCTCTCCCCTTTTTTCTCTGGGGATGTTGCAGCAAGAACTGCCACCGCTATAATATTGTATATAGGTACAGTTCCCACTATCATCAGCGCCGCCATTAATGATTCGCCATAGATATTCTTTACAAAGGCTATGCCAAGTATAGCTGCGGAGCTTCTATAGGACGCTTGTATTATCTCTCCTCTTTCTGCTTTATCCTTGTGAAAAAGAGAGTACACAACTGCTATACCTACGCTAAAAAATGTGACTATAACGCAGAATCCCACAAGCTTTCCGTCCCATACAGCACGAAAATCCGCTGTTGATAAATCCATAAACAGCAGAGAGGGCAATGCTGCTCTGAACGTGAATTTGTTTATCTTTGCCGTTGTATGGTCGTCCAGTAAATCAACCTTTCTGCATATATAGCCGAATATCATCATCAGCACAATCGGCACAGAGGCATTGAGGCTGAAACGAAGGTTTTCTATAAACATCATTTCACCCCATACTGCGAATTATAACGGTAAATACTGAAAGCACAGCCAGTAATGCAACATTGACTAAAGTAAAAACTCCAATATATCGCAGAGATTTTGCTCCCTCAGAAGCTTTGTAGTACTGAAATGAAATAAGGCTTGCAAGGGAAGCGATGATTGTTCCTAAGCCACCGAGATTTACACCGAGAAGAAGCTCTTTTCCGTTATCTGTGAAGCCTGAAAGCATTACTGCTGCTGGAACGTTGCTTATAATCTGTGACAGTGCAACAGAAACCACAAACTCTCTTTCAGCCAGAATTCCTGAAACGAAGTCTTTTACAGTGTCAACACGGGCGATATTTCCAACGAATATAAAGAAACACACAAATGTGGCAAGAAGTCCATAATCTACTTTAAACAACAGTCTGTAATTTGTTATTAATGCGGTTACAACTGCGATTATAAGACATACCCAATCGGGAATTACACGGAATACCGATAAAAGGCATATGATAAACAAAATTGCATAAATCGTTGTTTTTCCCTTTGAAATATCAGTTTTATCAGCCGACTCATTGCTGCATTCTGACCGAGGCAGCAGCAGGCATATAAGCAGCAGAAGTACAAGACTCACCGTCGCTGAAGGAAGCATTGTACCGAAGAAATCGCCCAGAGTTAGCTTGTATTTATCATAGATAAATAAATTCTGTGGATTACCGAATGGCGTTACCATACTTCCAAGATTTGCCGCCGCCGTTTCAAGTACAATTGTAAGTATACGGCTTTTTTCATCTTTTATCCTGTCGAATACCATTAATGTCAGCGGTACAAAGGTTATAAGTGCCACATCATTAGTCACAAGCATTGAGGTAAAAAAGCAGACGATTGTGAATATTATTCCTAAGCGTCTTATACTGCCTGCTTTTTTCAGAAGTACTGCTGTTAATTTTTCAAATATGCCTACGCTACGAAATCCTCCCACCGCTGTCATAAGACAGAAAAGCTGTATCAGCACTGTGGGATTTATATAATCCTTGTAGCCGCTGTCAGGGGGAATTATAAATACTGTTGCCAATGCCGCAATAAATGCTATTACAAGTACAGGCTGGTCTTTTATGAATTTTTTTACTCTTTCCAAGTTTTCATCTCCAGTTTTATTTTATTTATGCATTCCTCAATATCACTGTCATTTGAGAAACGCTTTGCAATTCCTGCAGCTATTAACTTTTCCTCGGAAAAGTCCTCGCAATCTGCAAGAAATCTTCTGCAAAGCTCTGCATACTTAGGTGAAGTCTGGAGCCGTTCACGCTCAACTGCTCTTGCAAGTCTTATGCCATCCTCTACTTCAATATATATCGGCACTACTGAATCGCCGAAACACTCCTTTAGCTTCACATAGCTTTCAAGAGTACCTATTCCAATACAGTCACCTTTTTCAAAACTGATACTGTCCCTTGATGTGAAATAAATCCACTCACCGTGAATTGTATTGTAAATACGTTCCTCTATTACCTCCCCTGCTGATTTCATATTTTCAAAACAGTTACGGTCAACAAAGTGATACTCTCTCCCCTGCACTTCATTCTCACGCATCGGACGTGTTGTATAAAGCACTATTGGAATCAATTCCATTTCATTCATAATCCTTTTGTAAATGGTATCCTTTCCACTGGAACTTTTTCCCATTATGTAAAAAATACGGTTCATTTTCAACCCTCTTTTCATTGAATTACTTCCTATATAATTTTATCATAGTACAAATAAAGTGTCAAGAAAAATGTTCCATATGGAACACTCCCCTACAGCAATATAATACTAATCCATCCCTCCTCCCCCCACTCCCCCGGTTGCAATACAGCTATTTTTATCCAAAGCAATATAATTCAAGGGGAGTGCTCAATATTTTTTGTAATTGTTGCAATTATCACTTTTATTTTACAGCGAAATATGATATAATAAATTCAGAAAAGAAAATGAATTTTAATATATAACAAGACAATAATAAAAGCGAGGTAATGAAAATGAACAATATCAAAGAAAATATATTCTATGTGGGAGTAAACGACCACGAACTCGACCTGTTTGAAGGACAGTACGTCGTGCCAAACGGTATGGCATATAATTCATATGTAGTTGTTGATGAGAAAACTGCTGTTCTTGATTCTGTTGATATAAAATTTGGCAATCAGTGGCTTGATAATATCGCTGAGGTACTTGGTGATAAGTCTCCTGACTATTTGATTATTCAGCATATGGAACCTGACCACTCCGCTTGTATAGATAAATTTATTAACAAATATCCTAATGCAGTAATTGTAGGTAATGTTAAAACCTTTGATATGCTTCATGCTTTCTTCCCCGACCTTGAACTTCCAAACACTCTTACTGTTAAAGAAGGCGAAAAACTCTCACTGGGAAATCGTGAACTGACCTTTGTAACTGCTCCTATGGTGCATTGGCCTGAAGTTATGCTGACCTATGACAATACAGATAAAGTACTTTTCTCCGCTGACGCTTTCGGAAAATTCGGCGCATTGGACATTGAAGAAGAATGGGCTTGCGAGGCACGCCGCTACTACTTCGGTATTGTTGGTAAATATGGAATGCAGGTACAGGCTCTGCTGAAAAAAGCAGCCGCTCTTGATATTCAGACTATCTGCCCTCTCCACGGTCCAATTCTTACCAAAAATCTTGGTTATTACTTAGACCTCTATAATACCTGGTCTGGCTATGGCGTTGAATCAGAGGGAATTTTCATCGCATATACCTCAGTTTATGGCAATACAAAAAAAGCAGCTGAGCTGCTCCGTGATAAACTTATTGAAAAAGGTTGTCCTAAGGTTGCTATTGCTGACCTTGCACGCGAAGATATGGCTGAATGCGTTGAGGATGGTTTCCGCTATGGTAAAATCGTTCTTGCTACTACAACCTATAACGGCGAAATGTTTCCTTTTATGAATCAGTACATTGATGCACTGGTCGAAAGAAATTATCAGAACCGCACTATCGGTATTATTGAAAACGGCTCCTGGGCTGCTATGGCAGCTAAGCGTATTAAAGCTAAGTTTGAAAAATCAAAGGATATTAAGTTCACAGAAACAATTGTTTCAATAAAATCTGCTCTTAAACCAGAAAATATTGCTCAGATTGATGCTCTTGCAGAGGAGCTTCTGAAATAAGGTGACATTATGAAAGTAAAACTCAATCCAGATGAGGCTGTTGTGGCAAGAATTAAAGAGGGCCTTGAAAAAAAAGACGGCTACTGCCCCTGCCGACTTGCTAAAACACCTGAAAATAAATGTATGTGCAAAGAGTTCCGCGAACAAATCGCTGACCCCGATTTTGAGGGATTCTGCCACTGTATGCTTTACTATAAGGAGAAATGATATGGCTGAAATTACAATTACTAAAGAGAATTTTGATGAGGAAGTACGTAATTACAAGGGAATTGTCCTCCTTGATCTATGGGCAAGCTGGTGCGGTCCCTGTATGATGATTGCTCCGACTGTTGCCGAAATTGCCGAGGAAATGGCTGGAAAAGTAAAAGTGGGCAAAATTAATGTAGACGAACAGCCTGAGCTTGCAGCTGCTTTCCGCTGTGAAAGTATTCCTATGCTTGTTGCTGTAAAAGATGGAGCTATTCACAATATTTCCGTTGGATACAAAGAGAAATCAGATATTATGAAGATGATTGAAATCTGAAAATAATTGAAAAAATGACTACACCTCCCCTGTATAGTGCATACTATAAGGGGAGGTGATTTTTTTGATTGGTTTTGTTTTAGGAACTATGCTTGGCGGTACTGTAGGTGTTGTAACCATGTGCCTTTGTACTGTTGCCAAAACTGCTGATAAAGAAGCGGAATGACATATTGCAGCCATTCCGCTTATGCTTAATATTTACTTTTCTGGAACTGCAATAATATCCTTGCGCATATAAGGTCTTAATGCTTCGGGAATTCTGATACTTCCGTCCTCATTCAGATTGTTTTCAAGGAATGCAATAAGCATTCTTGGAGGAGCTACAACAGTATTGTTGAGGGTGTGGGCGAAATACTTGTTTCCGTCCTCGCCCTTAACACGGATTTTCAGACGGCGAGCCTGTGCATCTCCAAGGTTTGAACAGCTTCCTACCTCGAAATATTTTTTCTGACGAGGTGACCAGGCTTCAACGTCGATAGACTTAACCTTAAGGTCAGCCAAATCGCCTGAACAACATTCAAGAGTACGAACAGGGATATCGAGAGTGCGGAAGAATTCAACAGTATAGCTGTAAAGCTTGTGGAACCAATCCATTGACTCCTCAGGTTTGCAAACTACTATCATTTCCTGCTTTTCAAACTGGTGTATACGGTAAACTCCACGTTCCTCGATACCGTGCGCACCAACTTCCTTACGGAAACAAGGTGAATAACTTGTAAGAGTCTTAGGAAGTTCGCCTTCCGGTACGATTGTGTCGATAAATTTACCAATCATTGAATGTTCAGATGTACCGATGAGGTATAAATCTTCGCCCTCAATCTTGTACATCATACCTTCCATTTCAGCAAAGCTCATTACGCCTGTAACAACATCGCTTCTTATCATAAATGGTGGAATATAATAAGTAAATCCCTTATCGATCATAAAGTCACGGGCATAAGAAAGAATGCAGCTCTGGAGTTGTGCTATATCGCCGCAAAGATAGTAAAAACCATTACCGCTTGTTTTTCTTGCGCTATCAAGGTCAATACCGTTGACTTTTTCCATAATGTCAACATGATAAGGAACCTCAAACTCTGGAACGAAAGGCTCTCCGAAACGCTCAACCTCAACATTTTCGCTGTCATCCTTGCCTATCGGCACGGAATCGTCGATTATATTTGGGATAACAAGCATAATTTCGCGGATATCAGCTTCAAGCTTGACTTCAAGCTCTTCCATTTCTGTAAGCTTAACACCAAGCTGTGCAACCTCAGCCTTAGCAGCCTCAGCCTCTTCTTTCATTCCCTTTGCCATAAATCCGCCGATTTCCTTACTCTTAACCTTACGCTGGTTACGCAGATTATCACATTCAACTTTAGTTTTACGGTACTGCTCATCAAGTTCAATTACCTTGTCAACAAGTTCAATCTTTGAATCCTGGAACTTCTTCTTAATGTTTTCCTTTACTACATCTGGATTTGTTCTTAAAAATTTAATATCAATCATTTTTATACTCCTTACTCCTCCACAGTCAGCTTATCAGCTATAGCTGCAAGGTCTTCTTTATCATAAAATTCAAGTATCAGAACGCCCTTGTTCTTACCATAGTCAACTTTGACTTTACGACCAAGTCGTTCTTTAAGGGAAATTTCCATTTCAACAAAATAATTGTCTATTTTCTCATCTAATGGATGTCTTTTCCCCTGATTTTCAGCAGATTTCTGAACCATTTTTTCAAGCTGACGGACAGTCATACCGCCGCCTGCTGCACGATTTGCAATAGCAATTTTCATTTCATCATCGTCATAAGTAAGCAAAGCCTTTGCATGACCTACGGTTAAATCGCCATTCTCCAATAATTTTAATATTTTTTCAGGAAGTGCAAGAATACGTATCGCATTTGCAACTGCAGAACGGGATTTACCTACAAGCTTTCCAACTTGTTCCTGAGTCATACCATAATTTTCAATCAATTCGTTATAGCCGTTTGCTTCTTCAATAGGATTAAGATTTTCACGCTGCAGATTTTCAATAATAGCAATCTGCATTGTTTCAACATCTGATAGTTCCTTAATATTTACTGGAACCTCATCAAGTCCGAGCATTCTTGCAGCACGCCATCTGCGTTCGCCTGCTACTATCTGGTAGCCGCCGCTTTCAAGAGGACGGACAAGAATAGGCTGTAAAATGCCGTGTTCGCGAATTGAATCGGCAAGCGTTGAAATTGATTCAGTTGAAAAATGCTTACGCGGCTGATCACGATTTGGCTCAATGTCAGATGTACGGAGTGTAGTTTTTATCTGCACATCACTGGCATTATCGCTAAAAAGTGAGTCAAGACCTGCACCTAAGCCGCCTTTTGCCATAATAATCACTGCCTTTCCTTTTTAAAAGTGAATATTCCTCTCCTTTTTTTCTGAGGAAGTTCAAGAGGTTCTCCCAGTAATTCAAGTCCAAGAAGTGTGTATGAATCGGTTCCTTTTGATGTTTTATCATAATACATCACCGGTTTTCCGTGGCTTGGAGCCTCGGAAATACGAACGTTTCTCGGAATTTTAGTCTGAAACACCTTTCCAGGGAAGTATTTCTCAACCTCTGCTACAACCTCATTTGCAACATTTAGTCTACCGTCAAACATTGTGAAAAGTATTCCCTCAATATCCAATGACGGGTTATAGTTGTTTTTTACAATTTTTATTGTATTTACAAGCTGTGAAAGTCCTTCCAAGGCGTAGAATTCTGCTAACATAGGCACAATTATAGAATCAGCAGAAACAAGAGCATTAATTGTAAGCGAGCCAAGGGCAGGCGGACAATCAATTAATATATAATCGTAATCATTTTTCACAGTAAGCAACTGCATTTTCAATCTATTGACACGATTTTCCATATTAATAAGTTCCATTTCAGCTCCTGCAAGTGTTTCAGTTGCGGGAATAACGGAAACATTTTCAAAATCGGTAACAATAACAGCATCTTGTACTCTGTTTTTTCCTATTATTACATTATAAGATGTTATTTCAACGGTTCGTTTTTTTATTCCGAAGCCTGTAGTTGAATTACCTTGTGGGTCGAAATCAACACATAGTACTTTTTTTCCACGGGTGCCGAGAAATGCCGCTAAGTTGACTACGGTAGTTGATTTTCCAACGCCGCCTTTCTGATTAGCAACAGCTATGATTTTGCCCATAGAATCTTCCTTTCTTTTTAGGATATACCGCAAAAACGGCTTACTACAATATTATATCACACTCTGATAAAAAAGTAAATACATAGATGTATATTTTTTCATTTTTCTCGAAAAATGTTCCACATGGAACACTTTTTAATGTTTCACGTGGAACATTTATGCATTTTATTCAAAATAGTTTCACGCAGAATCACTATCCGAAGAAAGAAAAATGTTCCACGTGAAACATATTAAGTTTTATTAACTTTTCATCGGAATACGAACTCTGTATTCTATGTATTCTTCCCCTTGAATTTTTCTTGACTCAGCAGCAATTCCGGCTGATTGCATTGTCTGTATTGCTTTATTTATAGTATTAAGGAAAATATTAACGTTTTGAAATACAGCAGAACGCTTTTTATAGCTTTGCTCTTCCTTCTTCTTACCAATATAATTATCTATTAATACTTCTGTTTTTTCAACATTCAAATTTAATTTTGCTACTTTTTCAAGTATAAAAAGTCTGTCCTCAGCACTTCCAAGACGAAGTAATGCCCTTGCATGTCGTTCAGTAAGATTAAACTTAGCTATAATATCCCTTTCTGCTGCTGTTAAACGAAGTATTCTGAGCTTATTTGCAATAGTACTCTGAGCTTTTCCAAGCTTTGCTGCAGCCTCTTCCTGTGTCAATCCATAATAACTAATTAATTTTTCAATTGCTGCTGCCTCATCAAAAAATGATAAATTCTGTCGCTGAATATTCTCAACAAGTGCAAGTATCGCTGAATTTCTATCACTCATTTCATATACAATACACGGTACAGACTGTAATTCACACATTTTTGCTGCTCTTAAACGTCTTTCTCCAGCTATTAATTCGTATTTCTCACCAATTCTTCTTACAGATAACGGCTGGAGTATTCCATTGTTTGCAATAGATTCTGCAAGATTAACTATTTCTGTTTCCTTAAATTCTGTTCTCGGTTGATTAGGATTAGGAATTATCCTTCCAATTTCCACCTCATATACCTTATTAATCTGTTTTTCCTTTGTTAAATTAAGAAAACCTGCCATTTTTTGTTGTCCTCACTTTTCTTTATTTTCACCATTATATGGTGTTGAATAAATTTTATCATACTCAGGAAATAAAATCTATAAAAAAAATCCGCCAAAATTCGTCATTTCAGCGGATTATTATATAAAATTCAATATGATTATAAGCTTTTTTTCTTAATCTGACTGCTATTTCGTGGATATTTTGTCGGAGTCTGCGATAATTTTTTTACTTCAACAATTATTCGTGAATCATTTTCAAGGGAATAACTATGGATTTTAGATATTTCTCCTCCTAAAGTAACAATTGCATTGTCTGATTCATGTAAATTTTCAGTAGGTCCTTTCATTGACAAGAATTCACCACCGTTTTTTACAAATGGAATACAATATTCAGACAAAACAGAAAGATTTGCTACTGCTCTTGCACAAGAGAAATCAAAGCTTTCTCTATATTCAGGCATTTTTGCAATATCTTCAGCACGTCCGTGAATAAATTCTGCACTGATTTCTAACAAATCACACAGATTTTTAAGAAAAGTAATTCTCTTCGCAAGGCTGTCAAGAAGTGTAAGCTTAATATCCGGACGCATGATCTTCAATGGAACAGAAGGAAATCCCGCACCTGTACCAACATCAATAATAGATGAATTTTCAGGAATATCTACATATTTTAACAGTAACGCACTGTCAATGAAATGCTTTATTAATATTCCTTCCGGATCAGTAATAGCAGTGAGATTTACATTGTTGTTATATTCCACAAGGAACTCTGCATATTTATCGAATTTTTCATATTTTGATTGTGGCAACTCAAGACCATATTTTTGAAATTCAGAGCAACATATTTCAAAACTCGGTAACATAATCTCACCCCTGTTCCTTTTTAAGCCATACAATAAGCATAGATACATCAGCAGGAGATACTCCTGAGATTCTTGATGCCTGTCCAATTGAAACAGGTTTAATTTTGTTCAGTTTCTCTGCTGCTTCAAGTCTCAAACCATGAATATGGCTATAATCCGTATTTTTAGGAAGTAATTTCTTCTCAAGCTTATCTGCCTGATCAATTTGTGCAAGCTGCTTTTCTATATATCCCTTATACTTTATCTGCAATTCAACCTGTTCACAAACATCATATGGAAGTTTAGGGCGATTTACATCAAAAAAAGCAAGATCGTTATATTTAAGTTGTGGACGTTTTATAAGTTCCACTATTCTACATCCTGTTTTCAGTGGTGCAGTCCCCTTCTCCACAAGCATTTCATTTAATTCATCGGATACTTTAATACTTTCACTTGAAACTCTTTTTATTTCTTCCTCTGTCAATCTAATCTTCTCATTGAGTTTATCAAGACGTTCTTTTGAAACAAGACCTATTTTATATCCAATTGGTAATAATCTTTGATCAGCGTTATCCTGTCGCAATATCAAACGATATTCGCTGCGTGATGTCATCATTCTATAGGGATCAGAACAGCCCTTAGTAACAAGATCATCAATTAATGTTCCAATATATGAACCGGATCGTTCTAAAATCATCGGATCCCTACCTAATACAGACATTGCTGCATTTACACCTGCAACAAGCCCCTGTGCAGCAGCTTCTTCATATCCGGAACTTCCATTGAATTGTCCTGCACCATATAAACCCTGTACTATCTTAAATTCGAGTGTTGGCAGTAACTGTAATGGGTCACAGCAATCATATTCTATTGCATATGCTGGTCTCATAATTTCAACGTTTTCTAATCCCTTTATTGTTCTGAGAAATGCAAGCTGCACATCCTCCGGCAATGATGATGACATTCCCTGCAAATAAAACTCATCTGTTGATAATCCCATTGGTTCAACAAAAAGCTGGTGTCTTGGTTTATCTGAAAATCTAACAACTTTGTCCTCGATTGACGGACAATATCGTGGACCCACTCCCTCTATCCTGCCACCGTATAAAGGTGATCTGTGCAGATTTGTCAATATCACTTCATGCGTATTACTATTAGTATATGTTACATAACAACTTACTTTATTTTCAAGTTCATTCACATCTGTTTCAAATGAAAGAGGAACTATTTCTTCATCGCCATCCTGTTTCTCCATAACGGAAAAATCTATGCTTCTTCTATGAACTCGACATGGCGTACCTGTTTTAAATCGACGCAGTTCAATACCGTTATCAATCAAGCTTTGAGAAAGCCCAATACTTGGCAATGCAGCATCAGGTCCACTTTCAAAGGAATTTTCTCCAATGTGTATTTTTCCTTTTAAATATGTTCCCGTTGCAATTACAACACATTTAGCAGAATACTCTGCTCCAAGAGATGTTACAACTCCTGTAATTTTTCCATTCTCAATAAGAACCTGTGATACTTCTCCTTGTTTCACACATAAATTTTCTTGTGCTTCACATACTTGCTTCATATATTTATGATACTCAACTCTATCTGCTTGAACTCTAAGACTATGTACTGCAGGTCCTTTTCCACGGTTCAGCATACGGCTCTGAATAAAACATTTATCAGCTGCCTTGCCCATTTCACCGCCAAGAGCATCAATTTCTCGTACAAGATGCCCTTTTGCAGTTCCGCCAATTGACGGATTACAAGGCATATTTGCAATTTGATCAAGAGAAATAGTAAACATTGCAGTTTTGACTCCAAGTCGAGCTGATGCAAGTGCTGCCTCTACACCAGCATGACCACCGCCTACTACAATGACATCAAATTCACCCATTTTATATGACATAGAATTACCTCTTTAAATGTTCCACGTGAAACATTTTGCTCCACATAATTTATTTTCCCACACAAAAACGTGAGAATACTTCATCAACAACAGCATCAGTTATGCGTTCACCTGTAAGCTCAAGTAAATATTGCTCCGCCTCATCAACAAGTACATTAACAGCATCGAGCATTTCTCCATAACATAAAGCATCAATTGCCGATGATACAGATGATACTGCCTTTTCAATACAAAGTTTCTGCCTCTCATTTGCTGCAGTAACAGAAGAGAAACTATCAGAATTTATTTCAAATAATTGTTTTATTGAATCTTCCAAATTGGAAATTCCTTGATTTTCTTTAGCTGATATATATACTATTTGTATAAAATATTCTTTAAGAATTTTAATATCAAGCATCATTTCCTCATCAGTTTTATTTACTACAGCAACACATTTTTTATTATTAATTTTATTGATTATTTCAAAATCGTCCGCCTTGAGAGGACAACTTCCATCAAATACTGCCAACACTAATTCAGAAGATTCAACCGTTTTCCAGGCAATATCAACACCAATTCCCTCAATTATATCTTCCGTGTCACGAATGCCGGCCGTATCCGAAAGTCGCAAAGTAATATCTCCAAGTCTCACAGATTCCTCTACAACATCACGAGTTGTTCCTGCAATATTTGTTACAATGCTTCTCTCACATCCGCTTAGGCAATTAAAAAGAGTGGACTTTCCTACATTCGGTCTGCCTACAATAGCGGTTGCAACACCATCGCGAACAATTCTTCCCCTGTCATAATCAACAATAAGTGCGGATAAGTCATTGCGAACATATTCAAGCTCAGATAAAATCGACTCCGGTTCAACCTCTGGAATATCCTCATCAGGATAATCAGTCCAAGCGGCAAGTCCGCTTAAAAGCTTCAGCAATCGCTCCGAACATTTTTTTGCTGCCTTGAATACTGCACCCTCTCTGAGAGTTTCAGCCATTTTTAATTCCAACTCGCCCTTTGCAGATATTACATCCATAACTGCTTCTGCCTGTGTAAGGTCAAGCTTTCCATTAAGAAAAGCACGCTTAGTAAACTCACCAGCCTCCGCTGTAGTAGCTCCATTTTTCAAAGCTGCACGCAATATTTTTTTTGAAACAAAAAGTCCGCCGTGGCAGGATAATTCAGCTGTATCCTCTCCGGTATAGCTATGTGGCGCTTTAAATATCGTCAGTATACAGTCATCAATCCGCTGTCCATTGTCATGAGCAATACCATAGGCACAAGTATACCCGTCCATATCAGCGACCTTTTTTCCGCCGAAGGGAGTAAAAATCTTCTCCGCAACAGCAATAGCCTCATCTCCCGAAATACGTATAACAGCGATGCCGCCCACAGCATTCGGAGTCGAAACAGCAGCAATAGTAGCCATAATTTTCTCCTATAAAGGGCTGTCACAAGTCAACCTGCAACAGCCCTATCTTAATTAAAATTCGATTTTTCCGTAAAGTCCGCCTTCCATTGAATCCTCAGGCTTTGGCTTTTTGTAATCCTTTTCAAATGATGTTGAAAGATCAATTGCCTTTGCCTCAAAATTCTCACGACGACGATCACGTCCGCCATTTCTTCCGCGTCTGTCATCACGACGAGGACCTCTGCCTCTGCCGCCGTTATTGCGATTATTTTTAGGATTTGTGGAAGAAATAATAATCTTTCTGTAAGGCTCCTCACCAACTGAACGTGAAGCTACTCCCTCAATATTTGATACAGCAGAGTGAATAACACGTCTTTCATAAGGATTCATAGGCTCAAGCTGCTGTGAACGGCCTGTTCTGAGAACAGACTTAGCAACCTTAGCAGCAAGCTGTTCAAGAGTTTCCTTTCTCTTGCTTCTATAACCGAGACAATCAATTGTAATACGATAATAATCCTTATCGCCCTTATTTGCAATAATAGAACAGAGATACTGAATAGAATCAAGAGTTTCACCGCGTCTGCCTATAATTGTACCGTTGTTATCACTTTCAATATTAATAACAGCGCCTGTTTCGTTCTGATATACAACATAATTTGCTTCAATATCCATAGCATTAAAAATGCTGATGATATAATCTCTTGCAATCTTCACCTTAGGATTCATAAGAGCTTCATCCTCAATGAGAGTAAAGTCATCAAGAGAAAACTCCATATCATCTTCCTTTGCAGGAGTCTCAGTAACAGCAGGAACTTCCTCAACAGGAGCAGTTTCTATTACTTCTTCAGTAGCAATAACAGGCTCAGATACCTCCACAGCATCAGGGAGAATAACAGCCTCAGGAACTTCAACAGGTGCAGGAACTTCTACAACCTTCTCTTCTTCAACAACCGGAGCTTCAACCTTAACAGCCACAGAAGCGTCAGCAACAGTAGCCTTAACCTGTGCATCAACAGCACCAAGTCCTAAAAAGCCTTTTTTTCCTTCATTAATAACTTCAAATTTGATTTCGCTTTCACTTTTTCCAAATTTCTGAACCGCCAAAGCTTTTGCTTCTTCAACGGTTTTTGCAGTAAATAACTCTGTCATTTTAATACCTCCTTAAAATTAATCTTCATCTGAAACTGAATCATCATAGATATCGCCATATTTTTCAGCCATTCTTCTTCGTGCATCGTTAATAGCGTCACGATTTGCTTTATTCTGCTCCGAACGTGACTTCTTTTCGCCTGAATCTACGATTGTACCGCCGTTCTGAGCTTCAAGAGCAGCCTGCTGCTCTAACATTCTCTGCATAAACGTTTTCTTTTCGGGGTGCTTTTCAGCATAAATACGAGCCTTTTCTTTTTCCTTTTCATTCATAGCAACAACTCTGTCATGTGTGAAATAGCAATTAAGTGCAAATGATACGAGGAATGAGAAAAGTGATGACCAAATCCAGTAAAAACCGATACCTGCAGGCACACCAAAAGCAATCCATATAGACATAAGAGGCATTGAAAGCATCATTACATTCATACAGCCGCCGCCAGCCTGAGGAGTGGGATTTGTTTTCTTCTGATGAATCATTGAATAAAGACTTACAAGAAGCTGAGAAAGACCTGCAAGAAAAGGAATTGCACAAAGAATAATTGCTTCTTTATCCCATACATCGGGGCTGAGAGTAGGAGTTTTACCAAGGTTAGCACCGAATATAGTAAAATTCTGAGAAAATTCGGCAACAAGCGTTGAAAAGTTCTCTCCGATGTGGCTGAATTCTGAGGGATGCTTATCGAAAACCTCCATAGTAAGCAGCTCGTGTCTGAGATTTCTTGAATCAATTACATTACCGCCATTAACATCCTTAAACTTTACAGCAAGCTCAGAAGCCTTTTCTACAGCAGCCATTCTCACATCCTTTGAAAGGCGGAGGATATGCTTTACAGGCTTATATACAACGTCGATAACGCCGAAAAGCAGGAACATCTGAATAAAGGCAGGGAGACATGAGCCCATAGGGTTAACGCCTTCCTCCTGATAAAGCTTCTGCTGTTCCTCCTGCAAACGCTGTGGATTGCTTGAAAAGCTTTTCTGAAGTTTCTGGAGCTTCGGCTGAAGCAGCTGCATTCTTGCAGCACTTTTCTGAGTCTTGTAGCTCATAGGGAAAAGCAGCAGCTTAGTCACCAGAGTAAATAAAATGATAGCGATTGCATAGTTAGGAACTATGTTATAAATAAGGCTCATAAGGTATCCAAGGGGAATACCTATTAATTCATAGATAAAATTCAATTTCAATTCTCCTAATATCAGTAATCAGAGGAATTTTCCTCCGTACCTATCTTTTCTTCTGTTATGGAAGCTTCACGATGAAGCTGAGTATAGTCGATTTTCTTCACCTTAAAGGTAAACGTATCAGGAACGTGATCAATTCCCCCCATAGACCAAGGATTACAACGGAGTATACGCCACACTGCAAGAGCCGTACCGCGGAAAAAACCATATTTTTCCAACGCTTTCAAGGCATAGCAGCTGCAAGTAGGGTAGTACTTGCACACAGGCGGAAAAAGTGGAGAGATACACTTCCTGTAAAATTTTACAAACGCAATGGCAATGAATTTCATAATTACTTACTGAACTTTTTTACTGCCTTTTCAATTTCCTGAACGCCGTACTTATTGAAGTATCCGCAGTACTCATCTGATTTAATACCAAGAATACCGCTTCTTGCCACAATAACAATATCAATACCCACAGGAAGTTTAACCTCCGAATTACGGTAAGCAAGGCGTATAAGCCGCTTTGCGCGGTTACGAGCAACAGCGTTGCCTATTTTCTTTCCGGCAGTAATGCCGAAGCGGTTATAGGGACGGTTATTTGGCCTTACGTATATAACGGAATATTTAGAAGTGATATATCTGCCTTTTTTATAAAGGCAAAGGAAGTCCTTATTTTCCTTCATAACAACGGTATACAGCATAATAATCCTCCCGATAACCTAATAAAAAAGACCACAAAAACGTATTTTTGTGGTCAGCGTCGTCAGTGAGTTAATCTTGCTCTGCCCTTAGATCTTCTACGAGCTAAAACCTTTCTGCCGTTCTTAGTAGCCATTCTCTTCATGAAGCCGTGCTCCTTCTTTCTGTGGAGCTTCTTAGGCTGATATGTTCTTTTCATTCTGATATCCTCCTCTCAGTGTTAACTAAAAGAGCCTTACGCCCTTATTTACATATTACACTTTAGAATTATACTTCAAAAGCGCCGATATGTCAAGGGATTTTAGAATTTTTTTTCAGTTTTTTTGAATTTTGATTATTTTTACCAGTTATATCCGAGGTATATGGGAATGTTTTGTAACTTTTACAGATTGCTCTGAAAAGCCAAATAACGACAATATTTTATAATATGCGAGCAATGCTCACCCACAATTTCAGAATGAAATTCAGTTTTTTCAACAATCTCAATATTTTAAAAATATTATCATCATATTTTTTATTCTAATTTTAAAAGTCCCTTCATTAATTCCATTTTTCAACATTTCCCAACACCTACACCAACACTCATCTTATCCACATTAACTCTCTCCACCAACTGTTGAAAAGTTGAAAAACAATGTGGAAAACATGTTGTATTTCACATTTTCAACACCTTAATACTTCTGTTTATATGGTTAAATAGTCCTTTTTTCAACACAGTCTAACTATTTCAACACTCTTTTCAACAATGTGTCAAATCAGATGTGGAAATTCTTCTTTTTTTCTCTACATTTTTTATTTTTAATCACTTGCTTTTTCAACAGGAGTATGCTATAATAATAGTATATTATTATAGGAGAGTATCGTTATTTGCAAAATTTCCGCCCAATTCTGCGGTATTTTTCTGTCGGCATCACCTTATAAATACGGTGCTGCCCTTAATATTCACTTATATGGAGGTAAAAAATGAATTCATTTAAAGAATTGTTCGACAGCGTCAAGAATTATTGCCTTGAAAATAACAAAATTCCTGCAATCGGCATAAAAACCTGGATAGATCCCCTTACTCCCGTAAGCTTTGACGGCTCAACCGCCGTTTTCAGTGTAATTACGGAGTTCCAGAAAAATATTGTTATGAGTACATATGCCGATATTATCAAAGAAGCATTTTTCACACTTCTTGGTCTTAATATCGAAATCATAATCAATGTGGAATCCAACGATATATCCACAAATGCACCAATTCCCACAGAGGACGAGCTTGAAAAGAAGAATGCAGAGCTTGAACAGTCCTACAAATTCGCAAATTATGACTACACTTTCGATACCTTTATCGAAGGCCCATCAAACAGCTTTGCCCTTGCCTGCAGTAAGTCTGTAGCAAAAAACTGTGGTGAAAGCGACGTTTCAGGCTATAATCCGCTGTTTATCTATGGTCCCTCAGGAATGGGTAAAACTCACCTTATCACAGCTATTGCAAATGAAGTAAGAATTACCCGTCCCGAATACAACATAGTTTATATCACCAGCGAAACCTTCGGAAACGACCTTATCGCTGCTATTCAGAAAAATCAGATTTCTGATTTCCACGAGAAATACAGAAATGCAGACGTTCTTCTCATTGACGATATTCAGTTCTTTGCAGGAAAAGAGCGTATGCAGGAAGAATTCTTCCACACATTCTATAAGCTTCACCAGGAGGGTAAGCAGATTGTAATCACCTCCGATAAGCCTCCAAAGGAGCTTATTACACTTGAAGCAAGACTTCGCACACGTTTTGAAGGAGGACTTATCGCAGATATTTCCGCACCTGACTTTGAAACAAGACTTGCAATTATTACAAGAAAAAGCGAGCTTCTCAACCTTAAAATGCCTGCTGAGGTATCTGAATTTATGGCAAACCGCCTGAAATCCAATATCCGTCAGTTAGAGGGAGCAGTTCTCCGCCTTAAAGCACTGAACCACTTTGCAGGAAGCCCCATTACAATATCAATGGCACAGAGCGTTATCCGCGATGTACTTACAGATGAACAGCCTATTCCGATTACTGTTGAAAAAATCATCAGCGAAGTTTCCACCGTTTACGGCGTTACTCCCGATGACCTCCGTTCAAATAAGCGTTCACAGCAGATTTCAATTGCTCGTAAGGTAGCTATATATATTGTCCGCGAAATTACCGATATGCCGCTTGCTTCAATCGGTACAGAATTCGGCGGCCGCGACCACTCCACAATTGTTTACTCTGTAAACAGCATTGTAGCATCAATTGAAAAGGATTCCAATCTTAGCAACCTTGTAAACGATATTATCAAAAATATTCGTGACAAGAGCAAGGGTTAATAAAAAATAAATCCATTTTAACACAATAAAAGTCATATAATGTTAAAAAAAAATATTATATTTTGGTGTCCGTTTTTTCCTTCTCATTTGAATGTATATATAGAGGGAAAAAATAACTGTTGAAAAGGCTGATAAATCATCTGCGGAAATAAACAAATTTCCCACCTGAATTCAATGTTGAAAAAGTTGAAAATCAGACTTTCAACTGAGTTTTCAACACATTGTTTAAAACTCAGTTGAAAACATTTCGAGAAATTAATCCGCACTATATCGGAAAAGATTTGGAAATAAAAAAAAACTGATTTCCCACTTTTCAACCTGTTGAACTTTTCAACATTTCACAGACTGTCAGTTAAAGTCACAAAAAAAATAACAAAAAACCCAAATTCCACAAATTTTTCCACTTTTTATAAACTTCAACTCCACAATACTCAACTAATTTCACACTCCCCCAACCATCTAAAAGACTTCTAAACACATCCCACATTTTTACAACACCCTGATGTGGACGAGCTTTCGGCTGTTTTACGTCACTTCAGCCACATCCTGACATTTCAACACCCTCTACTACTACTACTATATTTTATTATTCTTATTTTATCTGAACTCAACTTATACTTTATCCTTATCTTACTTCACACGTTAACTTTTAACATCTTATCATTTTTCTTATCTTATCTTAACTTAGCATATCACAACTCAAAACGGAGCAAAGCTCCACCAAATAATACAATTTACTTTCTCTTTACAGGAGGTTTTATATATATGAAATTTATCTGCAAAAAAACAGAGCTTAGCGAAGCTATTACCAACGTTTCAAGAGCAGTACCCCAGAAGTCAACAATTCCCGCTCTTGAGGGTATAAAAGTAAAAGTAACACCGGGAAACTTAGAGCTTACCGCATATAACCTTGAAATGGGTATAAGAACCACAATAAATGCCGATACTTCTGAAAGCGGTGAATTTGTAGTAAATACCCGCCTTTTCAGTGAATTTACAAAGAAAATGACAGGCGATGAAATAACATTTACTGTTGATGAAACAAATGTAATACATCTTTCATCAGAGGCTACAGAATGTGATTTTTCCGCTATGTCAGCCGATGAGTATCCGGATCTTCCCGTTCTTGATTCAAAAAGAAGCTTTTCAGTTCCTCAGAACGTACTCCGTTCTATGATTAATATGACAGGATATGCTGTAGCACAGAACGAAAATAAACCGATTTTCACAGGCGAACTTTTTGATATTGAAGGTGAAAGCTTTACAATGGTAGCTATTGACGGTTTCCGTCTTGCTATCAGAAACGAATCAATCAATAACAGTGAAAAATTCAATTTTGTCGTACCTAAAAAGGCATTGCAGGAAGTTTCAACACTTATCCGCGATGATAGCACAGAAAATTGCCTTATCAGTGTGAACGACAGACATATTATCTTTGAGATAAACAATTTCTTTATCATATCCCGTCTTTTAGAGGGAGCTTTCCACAATTACAAAATGAGCATTCCCACCAGCCATAAGACAGAAGTATTTGTAAATAAAAAGGATTTTGCTGCTTGTCTTGAAAGATGCTCCCTTATTATTGATGAAAAAAATAAGTGTCCTATCCGCTGCGAAATAGGCGGAGGAGTTATGAAAATCAACTGCAAGACAACCATAGGCAAGGTAAACGACGCCATTTCTGCTGATATTTCGGGAGAAACCGTGACTATCGGCTTCAATAACAGACTTATGCTTGAAGCATTAAAGGCTGCCGAAGGCGATAAAGTCCGCATCCGTCTTAATGGCGCAATGAAGGTTATAGAGCTTCTTCCGCCTATGGGTGAAAGCTATATTTTCCTTGTTATGCCTATTCAGTTGAAAAACTAAGAGCCTATAGCTTTTAGCCTTTAGCTGAAATAAACCGTAATTTTTCTGTTATCTTTTAAAGCTAATGGCTCAAAGCTAACGGCTTAAATTCATAATTATTAATTATTGAGGGGTATAAATATGCCTGAAATTAAAATCACAACAGAATTTATAAAGCTTGACGCTCTCCTTAAATTTGCTTCAATGGTAGGCTCAGGAGGAGAGGCTAAAATGCTTATACAGGACGAGCAGGTTCTTGTAAACGGCGAGGTATGCACTATGCGCGGAAAGAAAATCCGTCCTGGTGATACTGTGAAAATAATTGGCGGCGATGAGGTAACTGTGTGCTGATAACTCACGTTGAGATAGACGGATTTAAGAATCTGTCTGATATCTCATTCATTCCTGATAATTATTATAATATCATAGTGGGCGCAAATGCTCAGGGAAAAACAAATCTTCTTGAAGCACTGTGGATTATGTCAGGCTGTAAAAGCTTCCGCGGCTCCAAGGAAAGGGATTATATAGCTCTTGACAAAAATCGTTTCACCTCTGAGGTTGGCATAAGAGATGTTGTACGTGAGCAGAAAATCACCTATGAGATGATAAAAGGCGGCAATATCACGAAAAATATCACCATAAACGGGGTAAAGCAAAAAGGTACAAGAAATCTTTTCGATGTTTTCAAATGCATAGCATTTATCCCCGATGATGTGGATATTATAAAAGGCGCCCCCGAAAAACGACGGAATTTCATTGATATGGCAGCTTCACAGCTCAATCCTGTTTTTGTTGCCCATATAACGAAGAATCAGGCTGTAATGAATCAGCGAAATGCTCTGCTGAAATCAATTATGCAGGGCGGATGTGATGCTTCAATTCTGGAAATATGGGATAAACAGGCGGCTCACGAGGGAGCGCTTATCTCCTATATGCGTGACGGCTATATAAAAAAGCTCAACGAAGTATGCAGCGGACTTTATTCCTCTATTTCAGGCGGAAAAGAAGTTCTGGAGCTTGAATACAAGTCAAATGTATTCAGAGCAGAGGATTTTGAAGAACCCTGCGGCGAGGCTGCATTTGAAAAATACTACAATAAACTCCGTGAATCGGCGGAGTACGATATCCGCACAGGTATAACTCATTCGGGAGTTAACCGTGACGAGATAAACATAAAAATAAACGGCATAAGCGCCAAGGAATACGGCTCACAGGGGCAGATAAAATCGGCGGCGCTTGTAATAAAGCTTGCCCAGGCGGAGATATTCACCAAGAGGAGTAAGGAAGCTCCCGTGGTATTTTTAGACGACGTTATGGGGGAGCTTGACGAAAATCGTCAGAGATTTGTTTTTGATATAATAAAAAATATGCAGGTATTTATCACAACACCAAATGAAAGTGCGCTTTTACCAGATATTAAGGGAAAAATCCTGCGTATAAGCGGCGGCAGAATTGCTGAGGAGGTATAGATGAAAAAAGCAATATATCTTCATATCGGCAATAATTACTCCGTTGATGTCCGTGAAATTATCGGTATTTTCGATATGGACAACACAACTGTCACAAGCTGCACGAAAAAGCTGCTTGATAAGGCAGAAAAGGAGAAAAGGCTGTTTTTAGCCACATACGAGCTGCCAAAAACATATATTATCACAAAAAAACGGATATATCTTTCACAGCTTGCAGCAAGCACGCTGAAAAAGCGTCTTGAAAGCGGCGGAGGGTATAATTAATTAGTAATTCGTAATGCGTAATTCGTAATTATAAAGCCTTTAGCTGTTAGCCGTTAGCCTTTAGCGATAGAGGCGGTGGATTTAGAATTAATGCGTAATTATGGTTGCGGTCGTCATATATTTGGACGGCAAAATATTTCTGTAAGAATTGCATTTTATACGGTTTTTGCAGGTACTCAATAAATGGAGGTAAATTCATGAGTCAGCAGAATAATAATTACGACGAAAATGACATACAAATTCTGGAAGGACTTGAAGCTGTAAGAAAAAGACCAGGTATGTACATCGGTTCAACAGGTCCCAGCGGTCTGCACCACCTTGTATATGAAATCGTCGATAACTCTATTGACGAGGCGCTGGCAGGCTTCTGCACCGAAATAAAGGTTGATATACTGCCTGATGATATTATCAGAGTATCTGATAACGGTCGTGGTATCCCCGTAGGTATCCACCCGAAGGAGGGTATTTCTGCGGCTACCGTTGTATATACGATCCTTCACGCAGGCGGTAAATTCGGCGGCGGCGGATATAAGGTATCAGGAGGACTTCACGGCGTTGGTGCGTCTGTTGTTAACGCCCTTTCTGAATGGCTGGAGCTTACCGTCAAGGACGGCGAAAATGTATGGTTCCAGCGTTTTGAGCGCGGTCATTATGATGAACAGCTCAAAGCTATCGACAAGACCTCCGAAACAGGTACAAGCGTTACATTCAAGGCTGATGGTACAATTTTCGAGCAGACTGTATATGATTATGAAATACTGCTGAAAAGACTTCGTGAACAGGCATTTCTCAATGCAGGTATAAAAATCACTTTCTCCGATTTACGTGACGAGAATGAAATAAAATCCGAAACCCTTCACTATGAGGGCGGTATACGCCAGTTTGTAGAGCATATCCACGAAACAAGAGAATATACTCCACTCAGCAAAGAGGTTATATATGTTTCCGGTATGCAAGGGGATTCCTTTGCAGAAATTGCTCTCCAGTACAATGACAGTTATAATGAGATTATTCTCTCATTTGCAAATAATATCCACACTAAAGACGGTGGATATCACGAAGTAGGCTTCAAAAACGCCCTTACCAAGGTTATTAATGAATACGGTAAGAAAATGGGACTTCTCAAGGATAAAGAGAAGCTCAGCGGCGATGACGTCCGCGAGGGACTTACAGCTATTATTTCTGTAAAGCTTACAGAGTGTGAATTTGAGGGTCAGACAAAGGGACGTCTTGGAAATCCCGAAGTAAAGCCATTTATTGAAAAGCTTGTACAGGAAAAGCTGATGAATTTCCTTGAAGAAAATCCCGATGTAGCAAAGGCTATTTTTGAAAAGGCAATTTCAGCCCTTAAAGCCCGTGAGGCTGCTAAACGTGCAAGAGATGCTGAGCGTAAAAAGAATGCATTCGGAAATGCTTCAATGCCCGAAAAACTGGCAGATTGCTCCGAGAGAGATGCAAGATATACTGAAATTTACATCGTAGAGGGAGACTCTGCGGGCGGTTCTGCAAAGCAGGGACGTGACAGAAAATATCAGGCTATTCTTTCTCTCTGGGGAAAGATGCTCAACGTTGAAAAGGCGCGTATCGACAAGATTTACAGTAACGAAAAGCTTGTTCCTGTTGTAACAGCTCTTGGTACAGGTATCGGTGAAGATTTCGATATTGAAAAGCTTCGCTACGGCAAAGTTATTATTATGGCCGATGCCGACGTTGACGGTATGCACATCAGAACTCTGCTTCTTACCTTCTTCTTCCGCTATATGCGCCCCCTTATCACTAACGGCAACGTTTATATCGCACAGCCGCCGCTTTTCAAGGTGTGGCGCGGCAAAAAGGAGAGATACGCATTCTCCGACGAGGAGCGTGATGCTTTCATAGCCGAGCTTTCCGAGGAAGGAAAATACAAGGTTGAAGTTCAGCGTTATAAAGGTCTTGGTGAAATGGACCCCGAACAGCTCTGGGAAACTACTATGGACCCCGAGCGCCGTACTATCGTGAAAATCGGTATGGAGGACGCTTTAAAGGCTGACGAAACATTCTCAATCCTTATGGGTGACAATGTTGAGCCAAGAAGAAAATTCATCGAGAAAAACGCGAAATTCGTACAGAACCTCGATATATAAAGGGCAGACTATGGAAGAAAAAATAAAGCTTGTAAAGGAATTCAGCCATACACCGCAGATTATGCGACAGGGTATAAGAGTTTATCAGAAAAAATTTGTATATCCAAAGGCAATGGTAAAATGCGTTGTCTACTTGCTTATGATAGTGGGAGTTGTGGCGCTTATCCTTTCGGGAAAGCTTAATGAAAGAATAAAAATACTCGGCTATCTTGCCTTTGTGGGATTAATTGCGTTAATTTTCCGTGAATTGTTCAATCCCTTGAAGCAAAGGGATAACATTGTGCAGTCAATTGCGGAAAACGAGTTCAATCCGATTTATAGACTAACAGTTAAGGAAAAGACTGTTGAAATCTCTACCATTGAAGATGAATCAGATTTTGATGATTTGCCTGATGATGATACAGATGTTGAAAGCGACGAAAGCTGTGATACCGAAGATACTGTTATCCCTATTGACAGCAGCTTAAAATTAATTGAAGAAGACGAATTATTCCTTATTTCTGCTTATTCAAATATGATATATTATATCATTCCAAAGGCTGGTTTTTCACCTGAGGAACTGGAAATTATACGTAGTATTGTAAAATAAATCTGTATGGGCGGATAATATCCGCCCGCATTAAAAACGTTGAAAAAATCTGAATAATAACAAGGAGGTTCAGCGTGTTATATAACGATAATTCAAAAATTATTCATTCCGACCTTGTGAATGAAATGGAAAATTCAATGCTCCAGTACGCAATGTCGGTTATTGTTTCAAGAGCCTTACCCGATGTAAGGGACGGTTTAAAGCCCGTTCACAGACGTATTCTCTATACGCTTCACGAAAACGGACTTACTCCCGATAAGGCTTACCGTAAGTGTGCCGATACCGTCGGTGCCGTTCTCGGTAGATATCATCCACACGGTGACGCATCTGTATATGACGCTCTTGTAAGACTTGCACAGGATTTCTCCCTTCGCTATCCCCTTGTGGACGGCCACGGAAACTTCGGTTCAATTGACGGCGATAAGGCGGCTGCCTACCGTTATACCGAGGCGAAAATGGCAAAGCTTACTCTTGAAATGTTACAGGATATCAACAAGGAAACAGTTGATTATATGCCCAACTACGACGATCGTCTGAAAGAGCCTGTTGTACTTCCTTCAAGATTTCCTAATCTGCTTGTAAACGGTTCTACAGGTATCGCTGTTGGTATGGCTACAAATATCCCTCCCCATAACTTAGGTGAGGTTGTAGACGCTTTACAGCTTCTTATAGACGATCCCGACTGCACTCTTGATCAGCTTATGGAGCATATCAAAGGTCCTGACTTCCCCACAGGCGGTATAGTTATGGGTAAGGCAGGTATTCGTGCAGCTTATGGTACAGGACGCGGAAAAATTGTACTCCGCAGCCGTACTCACTTTGAGGAAATAAATGGCAGAAATTGTATCATAGTGGACGAGATCCCATATATGGTCAATAAAACTCTTATACTCAAAAATATCAATCAGCTCTGCAAGGATAAGCGCCTTGATGGTATCTATTTCCTCCGTGACGAGTCCGATAAGGACGGTCTGCGTATCGTTATTGAGCTGAAAAAGGACGCTATCCCCGAAATCGTGCTTAATAAGCTGTTTGCCCTGACAAAGTTACAGGATACGGTGGGTATCATTATGCTTGCCCTTGTAAACGGCGAGCCGAAGATACTTACGCTGAAACAGATGCTCAGCCAATATCTCGATTTCCAGGTTGACGTAATTCAGCGCCGCACGCGTTTCGAACTTCGAAAGGCTCTTGAAAGAGCGCATCTACTCCAGGGCTTTATTCTTGCCGCCGATTATATTGACGAGGTTGTGGCTATTCTCCGCAGCAGCAAGACTATCCCTGAGGCTAAGGAGCGTATGATTGAACGCTTCAAGGATGTTGATATGGGTGCGCTTCTTGACCGCGCTCAGTACGATATGACAAATATCCACAATCTTGAGCATCAGATGGGACTTTCCGAGGATCAGGCTGAAGCTATTGTTCAGATGCGTCTTGGTGCATTGACAGGTCTTGAGCGTCAGAAGATAACAGACGAATTGTACGATTTGTTGACTAAAATTTCTGATCTTGAGGATATTCTTGCCGATATCAACCGTGTTTATCAGATTATTATGGAAGATCTCAACGCTATCCGCAAGAAATTCAGCGATAATCGTCGTACAGATATTGAGTCTGTCAGCGGTGAGGTTGATATTGAGGATCTTATTCCCATTGAGGATTGCGTTGTAACCCTTACAAATAACGGCTATATCAAGCGTATGCCTGTAGCTGAGTATAAGACTCAGAAGCGCGGCGGACGCGGTATAACAGGTATGAAGCAGCGTGATGAGGACTTTGTTGAGGAGATGTTCATCTGCGGAACTCACGATAATATCCTCTTTATCACAAACAAAGGTATTATGTACAAGCTTAAATGTTATGAGATACCCGACGGTTCAAAGGCTTCACGCGGCTTCAATCTCATAAATCTGCTGCCTCTGACCGAAAATGAAAAGGTTACAGCGATGATTAAAACTGCTGATTTCGGTGACGATAGATTTATAACTATCGTAACGAAAAACGGAAAAATCAAGCGTACAAATCTTTCGCTTTACAAAAATGTCCGTAAAAACGGACTTATTGCAATCGGTCTTGATGAGGGCGATGAAATTGCAGGCTGTCGCATGACAAACGGAAATGAGCAGATTTTCGTGGCTACACGCAATGGTATGGCTATACGCATCGAGGAAGAAAAGGGCAGAGCACTGTCCCGTTCAGCTCACGGTGTAAAGGCTATAAAGCTTCGAGAGGGCGACTATGTTGTAGGTATTGCAAAGGTTCGTGAGGGTGCTTCATTGCTTACAGTGACCGACAACGGCTATGGTAAGCGTACTGAAATCGAAAGCTACAGAATTCAGAACAGAGGCGGCTACGGACTTACTAACTACAAGGTGGACGATATCCGCGGTCATGTCTGCGGTATCAAGATTGTTGATGAAACAGACGATGTAATTCTCGTTTCCAGCGACGGTGTAATTATCCGTATTCACGCCGAAGATGTGCGTATAATGGGCAGAATTGCCAAGGGTGTACGCGTTATGAGAGTAGGCGAGGGTGCAAAGGTTGTTGCATTTACACGTACAGAGCGTGATGACTCCGCTGAAACCGAAAAGGTTGAACAGCTTACTGAGGAGCAAATAAGAGCTGCCGAGGCTGAGGCTGCCGAGGAGGAGAAGAATGAGGTTATCATCGAAGCAGATGAAAACGAGGACGAAGAATAAAAACAGTACAATGTGGTTAATAATTACAGTATTAATATTATTATTCTTTGCGATTATCTGCATTCTTGTTGAGAATAATTGTATTCTCATAAAAAGACGAGAAGATTTCGATGGTGATACAAAAATACTTCATATTTCTGATTGTCACAAGCGTAATAATGCTGACTTTAATAAGCGTGTTATAGCTGCTGCAAAGGACGAGAAGCCGGATGTTATATTTATAACAGGTGATGTTGTATCACGTACAGAAACCGAATTTTCGGCTACTGAGGTACTTCTCACAGAGCTTTGCGATATCGCTCCCGTATATATGTGTATGGGAAATCACGAGCAGAGTCTGAAAAATGATAATCAGCATAAATTACTTGACGTGGTAGCGAAAACTGATGTTAGACTGCTTGTCAATGAGGGCGAATATGCTGAAATAAATGGTAAAAAGTATTATATATGCGGTGTAATGCAGGATTACTCAACATATAAAAAAGACGGCGGATATAGAAATCTTGATGATTTCACCATTGATGAAATGAAAAATTATCTTGGTGAATGTCTTGAGGATGAAGTACTTCTCCTTGCGCATAATCCTTTTTTTGCAGAGGTATACGCTGAATGGGGAGCTGATTATACTTTCAGCGGTCATATTCACGGTGGAGTTATACGTCTTTTTGGAGTCGGCATATTCTCTCCGGAACGAAGGTTTTTTCCGAAATACTCCAAGGGAGTTTATGATATATCCGGGAAAAAACTGCTTGTATCTGCAGGAGTTGGTAAACTCAGAATGTTTAATCCACCTGAAATTGTAATTTATAAAATTTAATAAAAAATTGTAATTCTGTGTAAGGGCGGATATCATCCGCCCGCAATTTTGAAACGAAATTAAAGTTTTTCGACAATCTCGGGGACACGTCAATGCGTGTCCCATTTTTTAAGGAGTAAAATATGATTAAAAAAGTTATTTCAGCAGTTACAGCGGTAACAAATCCTCATCACCCTATTTATTCTCCGAAATTACAAAATCAAAAAACGGAATATATCAAATGCAAAATGAATGTTGCAGAATTGTTTGAAAATTTATTTCTTTTGGAGTCGCAGCAAACAAGCATTAGTGGTGACGGAAAGGCTCATGAATTCAGAATTGAAACTCCGGAGATACACGATGAAGGCGGCGTTCTGGTTGATAATCTTCCGGCAGGACAGTATACTCTTGAGCTGAGATCACATATGGGCAACCAGATTTTTTCTCAGAGCCGCACTATAGATATCGCTGAGAGTAATCATCAGCAGCTGATCGTAGAAACCTTTGACACAACTTTTACGCTGAGAAATGGCGATATAGACGGAAATAATATGGTTGACTCCTCTGACGCAAGCAGAGTTCTTGCGGAATATTCGGATATTTCAACAGGAAGTTCGCCAAGTTTTTCAAATTCGCAGAAAAGAGCCGCTGATGTAAATTCTGACGGAAAAGTAGATTCAACAGACGCAAGCAAAATTCTTGAACATTACGCAAATATTTCCATAGGCGGAACGGGTACGCTGTAAGAAAACGGGTTATTTCATAAACTCGAAAATCCCGAAAATTATCAGTGCCGTACCGCCGATCCAAGAAAAATCGCGGTTTAAACTGGCTATTTTTTGACCTGTAAGACTACCCAATAGTATAGCAAGAGATCCTGCAATAAAGGCGAAAATTGCCGATATTGCGGGATTTATTTCATATCCCACACCAAGACCGATAGAAACAGAATCAAGAGAGGCGGCAATTGCCAGTGCAGCCGCTTCTTTAGGAGAAAGTATTTTCGAGCTGTCAAAGTCCGCGGCAGTGTCGTCAAGGTACAGCTTTACAACAATTCCGCTGCTTCCAGGGTGCAGAGAAAGCTCCCCTCGTTCAGAAAGTCGGCGTACAAGATTGCGGATAAGGCTTTTAAAAACGGTTAATATTCCCATTGCAGTGAGTATTACAAAGCCGCATATTCCGCATATATTTTCGGGAATAATAATACCCAGAAGCCGTGAAAAAATAAGGGATATACCAAGAAAAAATGCTCCGATTGCATTTATGATAATGGTGGATGAAAAGGGAATTTCAATGCCGCAGGATCGGTATGCAGCCGCCGCAAGAAATATATCTATGCTTATAATAACCGAAAGTATAATTTCACGAAACAAAATATCACCTCAATTTTATAATATGCCGAAAAAATACAATTGACACAATATAAATAAGATGCAATATAGTCCGAAAAGATGTCCACAAAACTGTGGGGAGTTTTCAACATAGTGTTGAAAACAGAGTTGAATCCCAACCAAAATTGTTGAAAACTCTGTGGAGAGTGTGGAGAAACACGTAATATCCTTGTTTTTTTTTGCGAAATTTCTTGAAAAAGTGTTGGATAAAAGGGGAAAATGGGGAAACAATAAAAAAGTATTGTGGAAAACTATCTGCAATAACATCACAAAAAAGGAATTGATTTTGTATGAAAAAAATTTTAGCTGCTGCGGCGATTTTATCCACTTTACCCTTTGTATTAACAAGCTGCGGTGAAAATGATGAGCCTGACGCAACAGGCAGAGAGCATTTCGAAGATTATGATTACGGCAATGATGCTGATATCAGAGATGACCACACTGACAGAGATGAAAACAGAGTTGAGGATTTTGCACACGATGCTGTTGATGGCGTAGAATCAGCTGCAGACGATGTAATTGATGGCGCTGGAGATGCAGCAAATGATATAATCGACGGCTTTGATGGTGAGCGAGAAACTGACGTAACATCGGTAAAATTTGGCGATAAGGACACAACAACAACTGTAAAAGCTGACGAACGATAAGAGTTTTCAACACATCTACAGGTAAATGTTGAAAAATCCCCCTGATTACTAAAAATCAGGGGGATAAACTTTTATCCGCATATAGCCTTTATAGTCTCTGCCATTATTTCAGCGTTGAGAAGCAGACTTTCTTCGGTGATAAACTCGTCAGCACCGTGCATATTGCCGCTGCCGCCTTCGTATTCCGCACCGAAAGCTACGCCGCCCTCGATATCGTGCACGTATGTACCGCCGCCGATAGTGATACAACATCCCTTTTCACCTGTAACCTGTTCATATACACGGAGCAAGGACTGCACAAAATCGCTGTTTTCGTCGGTATAATGAGGATTTACAGCCATAACCGAGTCAACAGTTATACCTACGGCTTCAAGCTTACCGCAAATGATTTTCTGCACCTCCTCTTTAGTATGGCCAAAGGGAAAGCGTACATCAATTCCACCTTCAATATAAGTCTTTTCAAACTTTTCAACAGTTTTCAACAATGACAATACACAGGTGAAATTTTGCGAATTTTCGCCGAAAATTGAACTTCCCTCAACATCGCCGTGTTGAAAGATTTGTTTAAGACCGTTGAGAGATACTGAACTTCCAGAATAGTCAGCAAGAAATTTTGTAATGGCATTTTCGCCCTTTTCGGGAGTTGAAGCGTGAGCAGATTTACCCTCATAAAGTGTCGCTGATGAATCATTTTTAACAGAGCAAGCCATCGGTACAGCGTTGATAACCTCGCCTGCCTGTATTTCCATTTTTTCTGACAGTTCAGCGGAGAAGTAAATTCTCAGCATACCTTTTTCGCCATTTATAACGGGATATTCACCGTCCGGAGTGAATACCATAGGAGGTAGAGTGTGATTTTTACGATAATGTTCAATATCATCGCCCCCATTTTCTTCGTTAGTGCCGAAAATAAGTCTGACACCCTTTTTAAGGGGGATATTAAGCTCTTTAAGCGCCCTCATAGCGAATAGTGATGCAACAGCAGGTCCTTTATCATCAATTGTTCCTCTGCCTGTTAAGATGCCGTTTTCACGCTTTAAAACGTATGGATCAGAAGTCCAGCCGCTACCTTCGGGAACAACGTCAAGGTGTGAGAGGATACCGAGAGCTGCCTCACAATCGTTGAAATCAGCTGAGCCTGCATAGTTATCAACATTTTCCACAGAAAAACCGAAATCTTTGCACTTATCAAGCATAATTTCAAGTGCTTTTGCGGAGTTTCTGCCAAAAGGATAACCTTCTTCAGCTGATTCCTGAACGCTTCTCACTGCGATAAGCTCACCGAGAAATGCAATCATTTCTTCTTTTTTATCTTCAAGATATTTTCTTATTTCTGTCATAAATTAGCTCCTTATTAGTGGATTATAGCAAAAAAACCGCAGTAATCTGCGGTTTTTCGCCTGTTAGTGTTTCCACAACAGTAGAAAGAAAGGATAAATATGAAAAGTGAATATATCAGTTAACAATAGCTCTTTCTGTTTCCTTATCAAAGATATGGATTCTGTTAGGATCGATAGCAACCTTGATATCATCGCCTGGCTTAGCTGTTGTTCTTGGGCTAACTCTTGCTGTAAGGCTGTTACCCTCGCATGTGAGGTAGAGATATGTCTCTGCACCCATCATTTCTGTGATTTCAACATAAGCATCAATAACACCAGTTGTAGCGTTGGAAAGGTACATTTCTTCGTCGTGGATAGACTCAGGACGGATACCGAGAGTAATCTCTCTGCCAACGTAGTTAGGAAGCTCATCGTTAACCTTTGACTCAGGTACAATAATCTGATACTTAACGCCTCTTGACATCTTAGTGTCATTTGAACCGAACTCAACGATAAACTGACCGTATTCTTCCTTAAGAACAGCGTCGATGAAGTTCATCTGAGGTGAACCGAGGAAGCCTGCAACGAACTTGTTTACAGGATTCTCGTAAAGGTTCTGAGGTGTATCAACCTGCTGTACAAAACCGTCCTTCATACAAACGATTCTGTCACCCATTGTCATAGCCTCAGTCTGGTCATGAGTTACGTAAATGAATGTTGTACCGAGCTTCTTGTGGATCTTAGCAATCTCGGTTCTCATCTGAGCACGGAGCTTAGCATCGAGGTTTGAGAGAGGCTCGTCAAGAAGGAATACCTTAGGTGAACGAACGATACAACGACCGAGAGCAACTCTCTGACGCTGACCACCTGACATAGCCTTAGGCTTTCTGTCGAGGAGGTGAGTAAGGTCGAGAATCTTTGCAGCCTCGTTTACCTTTCTCTCGATTTCATCCTTGGGTACCTTACGGAGCTTAAGTCCGAAAGCCATATTATCGAATACTGTCATATGGGGATAGAGAGCGTAGTTCTGGAAAACCATCGCAATATCTCTGTCCTTAGGAGCAATATCATTTACAAGGCGGTCGCCGATGTAAAGCTCACCCTCTGAAATCTCCTCAAGACCTGCGATCATACGGAGAGTTGTAGACTTACCGCATCCAGAAGGTCCAACGAGAACGATGAACTCCTTATCTCTGATTTCCAAGTTAACATCTGTAACAGCAACAACACCGCCGGGGTATTTCTTATAAATATTTTTAAGTGTTAAGCCTGCCATTTATTCCTGTCCTCCAGTTCAATTTTTCTTTGCCGATACCATCTTTTTATATTTCAGCACAATATCAGCTATAATAATATAATACCACTTTTTCAAAAAAATTTCAAGATACTAAATTGACAAACTTACAATTAGTTGTTTAGCATAAATGCCGAAAAATAGCCAACAAAATCAGTGGAAAAATCCTCAAAATCGGGTGGGAAGAATAAGTTTTCAACATCTTTGTGCAATAATTCTATACACTCGCCAAACCGCAAATTTTCGGGTAAAATCAGCCCTCCGACTGTAATTCTCATTAATCTTTCAACATGATTTTCAACAGCTGCAAACATGCGTTTTACCTGGTGGTATTTTCCTTCGTGAAGTTCGATTAATGCCAGTTTATCGCAGTTTTCGACAGCTTTTACCTTAGCTGGAAGGCACTTTTCACCATTGCTTAGTACAATACCTTCTGCAAATATGTCAATATATTTACTTTCAAAACTTCTGTCAAGTTTCACAAGATAAATTTTCGGCACATGACTCTTAGGAGAGAGCATACGATGAGCAAGCTCGCCATCGTCTGTAATAAGCAGTGCACCAAGGGAATCCTTGTCAAGTCTGCCGGCGGGGAACATTCCTTTTTTACGAAGTTCGGGAGGTATAAGCTGCATAACGCTGATACCGTCATTTTCTTCAGTTGAGCTGACATAGCCATCGGGTTTATTAAGTAATAGATATCGGAATTTTGAAGCTGAAACGGCATTTCCGCAGATTTCAACAGATGCTGTATCAGAATCAATTTTTGTATCGGATTTTTTAACAATTATACCATCAACAATTATTTTTCCTTTGGCTGCAAGGTTTTTAATCTGACTTCTTGTATAGTCAGAACGCTCAGAAATGTATTTATCAAGGCGAATTTGCGGCATATTTGCTCCTTTCGGTATATTATTATGCTGAACGGGCATATTATTAACAAAACAACTTGGAGGTTGAATATGTCAAAAAAGTTATTAGGTCTTATTATCATTGCTGCTACTGTGCTTGGAGGCTTTATCCTTTTTGATCCGGATTATATCGGTGAGCCTCAGATCCCCGAAAGCGTGCCTGTAGACGCGTCTACAGAGGCAAGCAGATGCAGCTATTTCGCCTCACACGGCTGGGAAGTCGAAGAAATTTCAGCAAAGGATATAACTATCCCATCAGAGTTTTCGGGGGAATATGAGAGCTATGCCGCATTGCAGGATAAGCAGGGTATGCCTCTTCGCGAATATGCGGGCAAAGCGGGAAAACTGTATGTCTACGAGGTGCAGAATTACTCTCCGGATGAAAGTAAAATGCTGGCGGAGCTTCTTGTCTGCAATGATACTGCTATAGCCTCGCTGGTTTACAGCGATAATGGCAGCGGAAAGCAGCTTGCGGTCAATTAGTTCCAAGTTCACTGATAATGGCGACAAAGCTTTCCACATCGGTAAAATCCTTATATACTGAGGCAAAACGGATATAGGCAATAGGGTCAATAGCCCTCAGCTGTCCCATAACAAGGTCACCTATTTCCTTTGAGGGAGCTATATTTTTCAGCTCATTTGCGTAATGATTTTCAACGTTATCAGCGATTTTTTCCACATCGTCAATATTGACCGGACGTTTTTTTATAGCGCTGAAAATGCCCTTTATGAGCTTGCTTCGGTCAAATGGCTCATAACTGCCGCTGCGTTTTTTAACCATAAGCATAGGTTTTTCAATTATTTCATAGGTTGTAAATCTTGCACCGCATTTGATACACTCACGGCGGCGCTTTATGCGGTCATCCTTCGGACGTGAGTCGATAACTTTAGAGTCGGGAAAACGGCAATATGGACAAATCAAGGTATTCACTCCTTTTGCAGAAAATCAGGCAAATGGCTCTGCCATTTTAGTCAGTATATTATAGCTTGAAATCAGCTCTGAAATTGAGCTGAATCCACTTCTGTAAAGCTCAAGTATAACGCTTGCATCGGGATTAAGGCTGTGGAGTTTCTCAAGAAACGGCTTAAAACGGAAATTTCCTCTGCCGATAGGCAGACAGTCGCCAAGTTCGCCTGAATCGCTTATATGGACGTGTACGACATTTTTACCTGCCGCGTCGAGAAATGCGAAGGGAGTTTCCCCTGCTCTGATAGCCTGTTTCGTATCGAGAACAAAGGCGAATTCATTGCCTAAGATTGACGATATATCGCGGATAAACGCAGATGAGCGGCTCTGACAGCGCGTTACATTTTCAACGGCGACAGTGACACCGAATTCTTTTCCGAGCCGATAAAGCTTAGAGTATCTTTCACAGTAGAAATCTTTTCCTTTATCGGCTTTTCCACCGTGAAAAACGAAGATTTCAGCTCCGACAATATTCATAAATTGGAAATACAGCTTATAATATTCAAGGATGTCGTTCATTCGTCTTTCGTACTCTGAGAAGAACATAAGAGGCTCTATTTCGCAGGTGAAAGGGTGAACCGAGGGGCAGTATATATCAAACCGCTGCAGCAGCTTTGCCATACTGTGGGCAAAGCTTTTTTTCAGCTCTGAATGGGTATTTATAAACAGCTCAGTACAATTCACGCCATTTACAGCCAGCTCATACAGGCTTTCTTCAATAGGCTTAGGGAACAGACAAGCTGTAGAAACTCCGACTTTCATCGGCTCACGCTCCTTTCTTAATTGTATATGTGATGTATTATTTTTTTACTTCATTTTCGAATAAAAGCACAGAATAATTATCATAAAACTGGTGAACAGCTTCGGGAAATTTATCGGCATAAGCAAAAATTTCAGCCGCAAGTCCCTCTTTCAGAAATGTCCGCAGGGAATCATGTGACTGCCCGTGAACCTCGTCACACAGAGAAGAAACGGCGATTACGCGACATCCGTCAAGCTCCATAATGCGGAAAGGCCATATTCGGCAGTCGAAAGGCTTTTCGTCACCGAGAATACAGCCGTTTTCAGCTAAAGCAGGGCAGGAAAACAGCTCATCACCGGTCATTTTTCCCACGTTGAGAACATATCCGCCGCCTTTTTTAGCAAATTCTGCATTGGGTACAGCGGATTTAACCTTATTCATCGTATTTTCTTCAAAAAGGGGAGTTTCCCACACGTCGTAGCGGTCAAAAATGCAGCACATTCTGCAAGCGGCGCAGGAACTTCCCTTGAGGATTTTTTTAATCATATCCTTCACCATTTTCGTCATATTTTACATAAATTATACCACAAAAAAGGCAAAATGTCAAACTTGAATTGATTGAAAAAATATGGTATAATAGAGTTGTAATTAATGAAAAATCGGAGGAAAATATGTTCACAGGATTTTCAAAGGAAGCGTTCGATTTCCTTTTTGGCATAAGAATGAACAATAACAGGGAATGGTTTGAGCCGCGGAAAAAGATATACACCGAGCATATTTACGAGCCGCTGAAATCGCTTACAGAGGCGATATACAAGCCATTTTCCGATAGTGGAATGATAAGCAAAACGGGGCGGATATACCGTGACGAAAGCTATCCCCCGTATCTTCATTACCGCGATACTTTGTGGATTTACATCAGATATAACGCCCGGGACTGGAGCAAAACTCCTACTCTTTACTTTGAAATATCTCCCGAGGGTGCAGAGTTTGGCTTTCGTATATCAAAGCCGGTGGCGGCAGTTATGGAGCATTTTCGCCGGGATATTGCAGAAAATCCGCAGTATTTCCTTGATTTGATAAATATGCTGAAAGAAAATTCAATAGAAATAGGCGGCGAGGAGTATAAGCGGAAAAAGAAATGTACAGTCCCCGAGGCCGAGGAGCTTTTTATAAAAAAGGGATTGTCTGCATACCGAAAAATTACCGATATATCGGCGTTAAATAGTACGGAACCAATTGATGAAATAATAGAAGTATTCCGACTTGTAATGCCGTTGAACGACTATTTTCACGGAATTGTCAATAAAGTTGAAGCAGAAAAAGTTTTGACGAAAATAGAAGCCGTATCTTCCGAAAAAACAGCGGAAACTGAACTTGTAAAAGCTCCCGATGTAGAATTTATGTGGTAAAACAAAAGGGATTTCCTAAAAAACGGAAATCCCTTTTAATATTATTCAGTGAGTTTTTTTCTGAGAACTATCATATCGAAAACGTCAACGTATTCATCACTTGTAAGGTCAGCGCATTTAAGCTGATATTCGTCAAAGCTGCCTTTGCCAAGGATATACTGCTGGAGAAGAACACCGTCGGAGATTGAAATGCCGCCGTCGCCGTTGATGTCGCCCTGACGGACAGGCTGTACAACCATAAAGCTTATGCCGATAAGCGGATAAATCTTGCCGCTTTCGTCCTCAGCCTCAACCTTATAAACGTATGTACCCAAATCAAGCTTATTGAACAGCATACTGTTGTCAAATTCACCTGAAAGGCTATATGTAAGGCTGTTTGGATTTTTTTCCATAACATAAACGGGAGTAACGCCGTCAGCCTTGTAGATTCCGCCTGTAAAGCGTGTTATAGGCAGATTTGAAGTGATAGTGCCGCCTAAGTTTACAGCTTTGCCCTTGGTAATCTGACCGTCGGGGATAAGTGCGTTTGAAAGTCTCATACCCGATTCAGGATTATCAAGAAGGCGTATATATTCCATTGAACAATATCCCGTAATATTGCCGTATTTTATATGAGCCCACTGTCCGTCGCCCTTAATGACCTCAAACTGATTTTCGGGGTAAATCTGACCGATGATATCATAGTTTGAGCCGTGACCACTTCTGATATTGAGATAAGAAGTGATATTCTTTGTTACATAAATGCCTGCATATTTGTCAGAGCAGGTACATTCAGTCGGAGTTACCGTAGTAACAGTAGTAGTAGTTGTTGTTGTGGGGGCAGCAGTTACGGAAGGAGCTGTGGTTGCGGGGATTGTGGGAATTGATGTAGATGTGGAATTATCGGGAGCTTGTTCCATAGAATAAGTGAAATAAGTTTCGGGGTCATAATATGTAGATGTAGGATAGCCGCCGAGGAGGGTGTCACATATACCGAAATGAACGTGATTTCCGTAAGAATTGCCTGTATTGCCTACACAGCCGATAACATCGCCTGCATTGACAGTCTGACCTGCGTAAACAGCTGTGGAATTACAGTGAGCGTAGAATGTGTAAATTCCGAGGCTTTCGTGGCGGAGGACGATAAGATTACCGTAATCGCCCATCCAGCCGGCGGAAACGCACACACCAGCAATAGGAGCGTAAATATTTGAATTAGCGTCAGCAGGGATGTCAATAGCGTTGTGACCGCCGTAAAGACCGCCTGTGTTGCGGTTGTAGTCAAATGGTGTTGTTATCTCGTCAAATTCGGCTTCTACAGGCCATAATGCAGCAACAGCGGCGTTTGCATTCATAAACCATACCTTATTGAAAGGTATGATTGTCAGTGACAAGAGCATAGCACAGAAGATGGTGAAAAGTTTTTTGATAGACATAATAATCATACCTCCAGTTGTGCCTTTTGGCACTAAAATTTTATTAGACCGTCATTGACGGTTTTGACCTTATGTATTATCGAATTTGTAGATTACTCTATGTAAATGTAATTTTCTGTCGAATTGGTGAGATTACACAAATTTATCAACTGTTGATTGTTAATTATTGAGAATAACTAAAAATATCGACAAAATACGATAAATTACTTAATATTTTTAATTTAAAAGATTTAAATTATAGGCAATATCATACAAAATGGATAATCCGATTTTGTACGATAATGCCAAATGATTGTATAATTAAGAATTAAGAGATAGGAGCAGTAATTTATTTAGTATTATCAGGGTATCTCTATAATAATTCTTAATTCTGAATTCTTCATTCTTAATTAATATGCTTTACCCCAGTAAACCATATGCTGTGCAGGCTTACCGCAGCATACACAAGTGCCTGCGATTCTTTCCTGCATAAGAGGGATACAACGTGAGCCAACGCCTGTCTTTTCCTTGACCTCGTCCTCACAAGCTTCCTCACCGCACCAGAGAGCCTTTACAAAGCCATCGCCGTTCTTTTCGAGAGCGTCGATGATTTCGTCCATATTAGAACAGGAGTATGTCTTTTTCTCGCGGTTTTCGAGAGCCTTATTGAACATACCCTCGCGAGCTTCGTCAAGCTTCTGAGCAACAGCAGCCTCAAGCTCGTCAATAGAAACAGTAACTTTTTCGCCATTCCAACGGGAAGCGATGATACAATTGCCCTCCTCGATATCACGGGGGCCGATTTCAACACGAACAGGAACACCTTTCATCTCGTACTCAGCGAACTTCCAGCCGGGAGAGTTCTCGCTATCGTCAAGCTTAACACGTACACCTGCAGCTGCAAGGCGGTCTTTCAGCTCATTAGCCTTATCGAGAACGCCCTCCTTGTGCTGAGCAATTGGAATAATTACAGCCTGAATTGGAGCAATTGCAGGAGGGAGAACAAGTCCGCTGTCATCGCCGTGTGTCATAATAACAGCACCGATAAGACGAGTTGTAACGCCCCAGCTTGTCTGGTGAGGATATACACGCTTGTTTTCCTTGTCTGTATATTCAATGTCAAATGCCTTTGCAAAGCCGTCTCCAAAGTAGTGGGAAGTACCTGCCTGGAGTGCCTTACCGTCATGCATAAGAGCCTCGATAGCGTAAGTAGAAACAGCACCTGCGAACTTGTCGCTCTCTGTCTTTTTGCCCTTTACAACAGGCATAGCAAGGGAGTTTTCGCAGAAATCAGCGTAAACATTGAGCATTTTCTCTGTTTCGATGATAGCTTCCTCAGCAGTAGCGTGGATTGTGTGTCCTTCCTGCCAGAGGAATTCTCTTGAACGGAGGAAAGGACGTGTAGTTTTCTCCCAGCGAACAACGCTTACCCACTGATTGTAGAGTTTTGGAAGGTCGCGGTAGGAGTGAACGATATTTGAGTAATGCTCACAGAAAAGAGTTTCAGAAGTAGGACGAACACAAAGTCTGTCCTCAAGCTTTTCGCTGCCGCCGTGAGTAACCCAAGCAACCTCAGGAGCGAAGCCCTCAACGTGGTCTTTTTCCTTCTGGAGCAGACTTTCGGGGATAAACATAGGCATACAAACGTTTTCGTGGCCTGTAGCCTTGAACATACCGTCAAGTATACGCTGGATATTCTCCCAGATAGCATATCCGTAGGGACGGATAACCATACAGCCCTTAACGCTTGTATACTCAACAAGCTCAGCTTTCTTGCATATATCGGTATACCACTGCGCGAAATCTTCCTCCATAGAGGTTATCGCAGTTACCATTTTTTTATCTTTTGCCATTTTAAAAATCCTTTCATTCTTATAATAACTCTATTTTATATTATAACACTTTGAGATAACAATGTCAATCTCTGTTTGTTTGTTATTCTCATATAAAATTTTAATAATGACATAAAATTTTATGTACAAATTTACATATGAGATTTATTTTTGTTTTAATGATTATGCAAATAATTACACATTAATCAGAAAATATCCTTTTTCTTCTTGATATGTCGTCTTATAAGCACAAATGCCATAAGGAAAACACAGAATACAAGAAAAACAGGGGCAATCCATCTGTTTACATTTTCGTCCTCAGCGGATTTCATTTCCGTCCATAAATCCTGCATAAGCTGGTTGGCTTCATCGGAGAGATTGACGAAAACAGAAGTCTTATCACGTATAAAATCCTGGTCGGGATAGGTGATAGGGCTGTTCTGCACTTCCTCGTCAAGCATATCATATGCCGCCTGATGTGGGGTAGAATAGCAGATATAGTCGATATTAGCAAAGGCAATATCAGGCTCGCAGAGAAAATTGATGTACATTTCAGCGGCTTCCTTCTGCTTGGCGGATTTAGGAATACACATAGCGTCCACAAAAAGATTTGTACCGCTTTTCGGAACAACAAAGTCAAGAGCGTCGTTATCCTCCATAATAGTGAGAGCGTCACCTGCATAGTACGGCGCAATAAGCGCGTCACCTGCCCCCATTTTGTCGAAAACCTCGTCCATAACGTAAGCCTGAACGATTTTTTTCTGTGAAAGGAGTTTTGCTGCCGCGTTGCGCATTTCTTCCTCGTTTTCGGTATTGAGGGAGTAGCCCAGCATAATTTCAGCTATGGCGAAAGCGTCACGGGGATTGTCAAACATAAGTATCTGATCGGCATAATCCTCATTCCACAGCAGATCCCAGTCAATATCCTCTTTGAGAATGTCAATCATTGTGGTATCATACATTATACCAACAGTACCCCAGGTATAAGGCACAGAATAGGCATTATCAGGGTCATAGTCTTGATTGCGGAAATTCTCCATAATGTACTTGAAGTTGGGGATATTATCGAAATTGATAGGCTGAATCATATCCTCCTTAATCATCTTGCTTATCATATAATCGGAGGGTATAATCACATCATAGGAAGCGGCGCCGCCCTTTAATTTAGCGTAAAGCTCCTCATTTGTGGCGAAGTTGGTATAGTTCACCTTGATGCCTGTCAGCTTTTCGAATTCGCCGTTTACGTCAATAGTACCCTCATCAGCGCCTGCGGAGATATAATCACCCCAGTTATAGACGTTTATGGAGATACCCTTACCCTTGAAACGGGTATAATAATCGGGATCGGAGTAGGTGACAGTCTGCTGAACGACTTCTTCCTCCTCCTCGGTTTCAGCGGAATTTTCCGATTCCGCACAGGCGGCAAGCATTGACATAGAAAGTATTGCCGCGGAAATAAGAGAAAATATCTTTTTCATTTTCAACTCCATATTTTATTTTTGAGCTTTTAGCTATCAGCCGTTAGCCATTAGCATTTGCGGGCGGATAATATCCGCCCCTACACGGAATTACGGTATATAGCTAAAAACTTTTAGCTATCAGCCATTAGCATTTTATGCGGCAAAACTTATGCGTATCTGAACAAATTCGCCGCCCACAAAAAAGCTAAAAGCTATAAGCTAAAGGCTAAAGGCTGGCAATGCGAAGCATTGCCTCAAATCTTCCCTGCTTTTTTCAGTGCTTTTTTCTCAATGATATTTTTCACAATGAGGATTATTACAACTGATATGAAAATAAGGGTGGAAAGAGCATTGATTTCGGGGGATACCTTACGTCTTGTCATTGAATAAATCGTAATAGGCAGCGTCTGAGATGTGGAACCGCTTGTAAAATAGCTGATTACGAAATCATCAAGGGAATACGTGAAAGACATAAGAAATCCGCTGATAACGCCAGGCATAATTTCGGGGAGAACTACTTTTCTGAATGCCTTGACAGGACTGCATCCCAGATCCTGCGCCGCTTCATAGATATGAGGGTCCATCTGATTGAATTTTGGCATGACGTTGAGGATAACGTAGGGTACATTGAAAGTAATATGTGCGATAAGCAGCGTAACAAAGCCGAATTCAAGGTTCATACGTGCCGCAAAGAACACGAAAAGAAGCATAAGAGATACACCTGTTACAATTTCGGGATTGATAATAGGCATATTTGTAATGTTCATCACAACAGTTTTCGGTACTTTTCTCATATTGTTGATACCGATAGCCGCAAGAGTGCCTAAAACTGTTGAAATAACGCTGGAAACACAGGCTATGATAATAGTGTTTATGAGAGATGAAATAATAATCCTGTTGTTGAAAAGGCGGATATACCAGTCAAGGGTGAAGCCGCTGAAAACACTTCGGCTTTTTGTTTCGTTGAAGGAGAATACAATAAGCACGAAAATGGGGATATACAGGAAAAAGAGAACAAGTCCAAGATATAATTTACCTAATTTTTTCATTGCCGCACCTCCTACATAAGCACCTGGTCGTCAGGGTCAAACTGGTTCATTACGGTCATAATAACAAGGATTATTACCATAAGCACAAGGGACATAGCCGCTCCTAAGTGCGGATTATAGGCATTTCCGAGGAACTGCATTTCTATAAGGTCGCCTACAAGAAGATTTGAACCGCCGCCAAGCATACGGGAAATAATAAATGTGGAAATTGCAGGTACGAAAACCATAGTGATTCCCGATGTGATACCGGGCATACTAAGAGGTATGATTACACGGAAAAGGGTTTGCATATAGCTGCAGCCTAAATCCTCAGCTGCTTCAAACATACTGTTGTCGATTTTCTCCATAACGGAATAAAGGGGGAGTATCATAAAGGGGAGATAGTTGTATACCATACCGAGAACAACAGCTCCCGATGTATTTATAAGCTTGAATGGGCCAAGTCCTGCCATACCGAGTATATGGTTGATAATGCCGTTATTGCCGAGGAGCGTCATCCAGGCATATGTACGGAGAAGGAAGTTCATCCACATTGGCAGCATTACAATCATAAGCATTGTACCCTGCTTGTGCTTTTCCATACGTGACAGGATAAATGCCGTAGGATAGGCAATTACAAGACATATAGCAGTTGCGATAAGCGAGAGCCATATGGAACGGACGAAAATATTCGCGTACTGTCCCACATCAGAGATGTATTTCATTGTAAATTTGCCTTCATCATTTGTGAAAGCGAAAAAGGCAATCATAAGAAGGGGAACGAGGATAAATACCACCATCCACACGAGATAGGGGGCAGAGAAATATTTCAGCTTCATTGTCATTCCTCCGATTTTTTCATAATATGGATATCAAAGGGGTCGAAGGCAAGTCCCACCATAGAGCCTGGAGCCTCTGCCTTTGTGGAATGAACGGTCCACTTGTGGTCAACGCCGTCAATTATCATTTCGTAGTGAACGCCCTTGAATACTACTGATTCAACAATACCAGTAAGCTTTGCGGAGGCGGCCGGGACAATCTGCACATCCTCGGGGCGGATTACAACATCGACTGTTTCGTTTTTGCCAAAGCCCTTGTCAACACATTCAAACTCTCTGCCATTGAACTGAACAAGACAGTCACGGAGCATAGAGCCGTTGAGGATATTACTTTCACCGATAAAGTCAGCAACAAAGGCATTTACAGGTTCATTGTAAATATCCGTAGGTGAGCCAATCTGCTGGATATAGCCGTTATTCATAACAACGATGCTGTCGCTCATTGTGAGGGCTTCTTCCTGGTCGTGGGTGACATAAACGAATGTGAGTTCAAGCTCCTGCTGAATTTTACGAAGCTCAATCTGCATTTCTTTACGGAGTTTTAAGTCGAGAGCGCCAAGAGGCTCGTCCAGAAGCAGCACCTTAGGGTGATTTACAAGGGCGCGTGCAATAGCAACACGCTGCTGCTGACCTCCCGAAAGGCGGTTTACTGTACGCTTTTCATAGCCCATAAGGTTTACAAGCTCCAGCATTTCGCCAACGCGGCGGACGATTTCCTTTTCGGGTACTTTCTTTACGCGCAGACCGAATGCGATATTCTCATATACATTGAGATGGGGGAAAAGAGCGTATCTCTGGAAAACGGTGTTGACGTTTCTCTTGTGGGGCGGCATACCGTTGATACGTTTGCCCTCAAAGATTACATCTCCGCTTTTAGGCTCAAGAAAGCCTGCTATGATACGCAGAGTTGTGGTCTTTCCGCAGCCTGATGGGCCGAGGAATGTGACGAATTCCTTATCCTTTATGTCAAGGCTGATATTTTTGAGAATCTGCTCTCCATCCTCAAATTCCATAATGATATTTTTAAGGCTTACAATATTTTCCATATAAAAACCTCCTCCGATTTTTTCAACGCTTTATTATAGCATATATTTGTATAAAAAGCAATATATTATGGGAAATTTAGCTGTCAGATAATATGAGAAGAATAATTGAAAGAAGTAAAATTTTATGCTATAATTTTGTTCATAGGGTATGTTAATCTTTCAGGGGTGACAGTGCTGTTTTTAACATACCCCTTCACTATAGGGCAAAAATCGCCCTTTTTTCAACCAAAAATGGTTGATTATTGAAAAATAATTTTTATTTTCTACCTTTTCACTAATTATCAACAAGTAAAATTATATGAGTGATACAAAATTTACTGTTATATATTTAAAAAGTAACCGTATAAAAATATAATTAAAAACTAAAAAAGACAAGAGCAAAGATAAAATAAATAACTTAAAATAATATTGACAATTTACCAATTTTGTGTTATAATGTATAAGCGTTGATAATGCTTGTGTAGCACAAAGGTAGTGCAGCGGTATCGTAAACCGCAGGTTGCAAGTTCGATTCTTGTCACAAGCTCCAGAATAAACCCTCCCGATTGTACATTTCGGGAGGGTTTCTTATAAACAAAACCGCACCCGAAGTAAACTCCGAGTGCGGTTTTGCATTAAATTATCCCAAAATAATTATAAATCTGACATTGCGTCAAAGTATATAATTCTTCTTTATCTGAATTTTATCATATTTTAAATAATAAATCAATGATTTTTTGTGTGTTATTTCAGAAATCTCACAGCACAATATAACAGAAAAGGTATCGGCAAAATAAACCGATACCTTTTATTGTTATAAAACCTTTGAAAGAAACTCTTTAAGTCTGGGACTCTGCGGATTATTGAAGAATGATTCGGGGTCATTCTGCTCAACAATTCTGCCGTCCTCCATAAACATTACACGGGACGCAACTTCACGGGCAAATCCCATTTCGTGAGTTACCACAACCATTGTCATTCCGTCATCAGCAAGCTCTTTCATAAGATTGAGTACCTCCCCTACCATTTCGGGGTCAAGGGCTGATGTAGGCTCATCAAAAAGCATAACATCGGGATTCATTGCAAGTGAACGTGCAATTGCAATTCTCTGCTTCTGACCGCCCGAAATCTGTGTGGGATACTGATTAGCCTTGTCAGCAAGTCCGACTTTTTCAAGCAGTTCCATTGCGCGCTTGTCCGCCTCAGCCTGTGACATAATTTTCAGCTTTACAGGGGCAAGGGTTATATTCTTCTTTATTGTAAGATGTGGAAACAGGTTGAAATGCTGGAAAACCATTCCCATTTTTCTTCTGAGGAGATTAACTTCCTTGATATTTGCCTTTGTTATATCCACATCCTCAAAGTAGATTTCTCCGGATGTGGGTGTTTCCATAAGGTTTAAACAGCGGAGGAATGTACTTTTTCCCGAACCCGAAGGTCCAATAATAACAACCTTTTCGCCTTTGTGAATTTCCTCGTTGATATCTTTCAGAATGTGAAGCTTTCCGAAAGACTTGTTGAGATTGTTAACGCTTATCATTTTTTGCAAGTCTCCTTTCAAGCTTAGTAACGAGAGATGTAAGGAACATTACCATTACAAGATATATAATCGCAACGGCAATAAGGGGCAAAAACGGGTCATATGTCTGGCTTCTGATGACATCTCCGCCCTTTGTAAGGTCTGCAATGGCGATATAGCCTGCAACAGATGTTTCTTTCAGAAGCACGATAAACTCATTTGCAAGGGCAGGGAGAACATTTTTGAATGCCTGAGGGAGTATAATGCTTGTCATAGTCTGACGGTAGCTCAGACCAAGGCTGGAGCCTGCTTCAAACTGACCGTTTTCAATTGACATAATACCTGAACGGACGATTTCAGCCACATAAGCGCCTGAATTAAGGCCGAAAGCAAGTACGGCAACGAAAATCTTGTTGATATTGACAGATCCGAAGATTACAAAGTAAATAATCATCAGCTGAACAACAACCGGAGTGCCGCGTATAACTGTAAGATAAATCTTTGCAAAGAAATTGAGAATTTTCATTTTTCCTGTCTTATCGTGGGTAGCTCTGATAATAGCAACAATAAAGCCGAGAATAATACCGATAAGAATTGCAAGAATAGTTATAAGCAGCGTGTTTTTCAGACCGTCAGTAAGGTATTTCCACCTGTCATCGGCAATAAAATTCTGATGAAAGGAATCTTTTAGGCTGTTAATAAGTTCCATTTAGTGTACTCCTTATCAGTCAGCTCTTGTGATGATAACCTGTGTGGAAGTTGTATAAGCGTCAGTAAAATCAACGTTTTTCAGTCTATCTTCAGTAACGGACATACCTGCAACGCCAACATCAGCTTTTCCGCTGTTAACGGAAGCGATAATGGAATCGAAAGCGATATTTTCAATTTCAAGCTCATAGCCAAGCTTATCGCAGACAGCTTTCATCATATCAACGTCAAATCCCACAACTTCGTTGTTTTCAAGAAGCTCATAGGGAGGAAATTCTGCATTTGTAGACATAATAAGCTTGCCGTTGGGATATTCTGTACCCTCCGGAGAAGTATAGGGATATTTGCCGTATTCCTCGCCAATCCAGTTCTTTTCGATATTTGCAAGTGTACCGTCAGCCTTAAGCTCGGCAAGAGCGCCGTTTATAGCCTCGGTAAGCTCAGTATTGCCCTTTTTGATAGCAATAGCGTATTCTTCAACAGCAAATTCTTCGTTGAGAATTTGTAAGCCCTCGTTCTTTTCAACAAAAACCTTTGCAGGCTCATTATCGATGATTACAGCGTCAATTTTGCCCTGTTTGAGAGCTTGTATAGCGTCAGCACCCTTGTTGTAACGCTCAATTGTAGCGCCTTCAACATCGCCTGCAAGAGCGTCGCCTGTAGTACCAAGCTGAACGCCTATAGTCTTGTTTTTAAGGTCATCGGCAGTATGTACAGTATTTTCCTTTGTACCGCTGCATCCTGCGAAAAGTGTGAGGCAGAGGATAGCTGCCGAAACTGTGGATAAAATCTTTTTCATAGTAAAAACCTACCTTATATTAATAATACATTTATTATATCACATATTGCAAAGCAAAGTCAAGAATTAATGTGTATTTCATCAGGGAACCTCATAATTGATTCCCTGATGTGTAATTATCTGTTCTGAACAAATCCCCCGAAACACATACGTTTCAGGGGATTTATAAAGTGACTTTATACTATTTTTTTGCCTTTGCAGGTTTTGGAGGTTTTGCAGAACCTGTAATCATTTTCAGTACAACAAGTACGCCAATCATCAGAAGAGCCGATACACCCAGAACGATGAATATATTCTGAATAAAGCCGGATAACAGATATCCTACAGCACTTACAGCGGCTACTGTCAGGGCATAGGGCAGCTGTGTTGATACGTGGTTTACATGGTCACATTGTGCACCTGTTGACGCCATAATTGTTGTATCTGATATAGGTGAGCAGTGGTCGCCGCATACAGCACCTGCGAGACAGGCGGAAATGCAGATAATTACCATTGAGGGGATATCTCCGCTGCTTGATACCTCAGCAATTTCTGTTGAAAATACACTTGTAACAATGGGAATAAGTATACCGAATGTTCCCCAGGATGTACCTGTAGCAAATGCAAGTCCGATTGCAACAACGAAAAGTATAAGAGGAAGGAATAAATCTAAAGTTGTTGCACCTTCAACAATACCCGATACAAACACACCTGCTTCAAGGAAGCTTGTCATTGTCTTGAGAGTCCATGCAAAGGTGAGGATAAGTATTGCAGGTACCATCTGTTTAAAGCCTGCTGCAACTGAGTCCATACACTCTGTAAATGTGAGGACACGTCTGCAAAGGAAATATCCGATTATAACAATAAGTGCAGCCATTGAGCCGAGAGAAAGTCCATAGGATGCGTCACAGTCAGCAAAGGAATTGATGAAATCCTTTCCGCTGAAAAATCCGCCTGTGTAAATCATTCCTAAAATGCAGAGGGAAATAAGTATAACAACGGGAAGTATAAGGTCTATTACCTTGCCCTTTGTGTGAGAGGGCTTGTCGTCTGCAGCATATACTGTGCTGCGTGTTGTAAATAAATCTCCCTTTGCTGCGTTATTTTCGTGAAGCTTCATTGAGCCGAAGTCCATACCTGTAAGAGCTACGAATACAACCATTAAAAGGGTGAGGATTGCATAGAGGTTATAGGGGATAGTGCTGATAAACAGCTGTATTCCGTTAACACCCTCAACTGTTCCGCTTACTGCTGCCGCCCAGGATGAAATTGGGGCGATAATGCATACGGGAGCCGCCGTGGAGTCAATAAGATAAGCAAGCTTTGAACGTGAAATCTTATATTTGTCCGTTACGGGACGCATTACTGAGCCTACTGTGAGACAGTTGAAATAGTCGTCTACAAATATCAGTACACCCAGGAAAAATGTGGATATACACGCTCCTGCACGGCTTTTAATATGCTTTGCGGCCAATTCGCCATAGGCACGGCTGCCGCCTGCCTTGTTCATAAGCACGACTATTGCACCGAGAACAACGAGGAATATGAGAATTCCCACGTTATAGCTGTCTGCAAGGTTGGCTATGAAGCCTTCCTGTACAATTGCTGTGAACATACCCTCAAAGCCTGTTCCTGCATTTGCAGCGGTTAATATACCGCCGGTAACAATGCCGATAAACAGTGAGGAGTATACCTCTTTTGTAATGAGGGCAAGTCCGATTGCCACTACAGGCGGTAGAAGTGACCACAGCGTACCTGCGGATTCCGTAATTGGGGCGGTTATTGCACAAATTATTATAAATATAATAACAAGAAGTGCAAAAATAATTTTGCTGAGATGTTTTTTCATGTTTTTTCTCCTTTGGATTTGTTAATCTTTATTTCAGGGAGAGATGAAGCTCCCAACTGGCTCAGAATAACGGCAGCAAATACCAGTGTGCAGCCGAAAAGTTCTTTTATTGAAAGGGATTCGCTGAGGATTATCCAACCTGAAAGAGCAGCAAATACAGATTCAAGGCTCATAATAAGCGTTGCAGAGGTAGGGTCGGTGTATCTCTGTCCGATTATCTGCAATGTATAAGCCGCACCGCAGGACATAATACCTGCATACAAAATAGTATATTTAGCGTCCATTATTGCGTTTATTTCGGGATTTTCAAAAATGAACATACATACAGTCATAAGCAATCCGGCCGTGAAGAACTGTATACAGGACATTTTCATACCATCTGCATTCTTTTCGTTGAAGCGGTCAATTACCATAATATGTCCTGCATAGAAGAAAGCACCGCACAGCACAAGCAAATCGCCCTTGCCTATGGTAAATCCCTCTTTGATACACAGCATATAAAAGCCTGCGAGGGCGAGAAATACGCACAGCCAGACTTTAAGGCTTGATTTTCGGTACAATATAACTTCAATAAGGGGGACAATAGTCACATAAAGGGCGGTTATGAAGCCGGCTTTTCCTGCAGTAGTCATAGCAATTCCGCATTGCTGGAATGACCCTGCAATGAAAAGGAATATTCCGCATACAATACCACCGATTATAGTTGTTTTCTGCGATTTTGCACCGTTTTCCGATGAAACCCCGCCGCGTTGGAAAATAGCGATAATGGGTATAAGGACGATACCGCCGATAAGCGTCCGCACGGCATTATATGTAAAAGGTTCAACATAATTCATACCCTCGCTTTGGGCGACAAATGCCGTACCCCATATAATAGCGGTGATAAGCAGGATTATATTTCCTTTCAGTTTTTGTTTCATATATCAATCTCCGTTTCATAATTCCTACTTATTATACCATAAACCTCACAGCGTTGCAAATGTTTCCTCATATTTAATAAAAATTCAGTGAAATCCAACAAATATTATGGCGTTTCTTTGTGTATTGCAACGACAAGCCTTGTCAATACGGTATCGTACAATAAAATACTGCGCTCTTACCATCAAATACTCGGCATAAAGAAAATACATTAAAAAATCATAACTCCTTGACATTTTCATTAAAATAGTGTTATAATATAAAATGGATAAAATTGCGAAAAGGAACGGATAGAAATGAAGAAAAAGAACGGACTTGCACGTTTTGTGATAATAACTGCCATAGTTTTTGCGGTGCTGACAGTATTCCTGCTTTATGCGCGGACACAGCAGAACGTCAACAATTCATTTATTGAAATAGATCCCGATACAATGAAGCTTATCCAGCTTGAACCGCCGAAAGAAGGGGAACCTATAGCTATTGTGGACACTACTCTGGGCGAGTTCAGATTTGTGCTGTATCCCCAGCAATCCCCAAATGCAGTGAAAAACTTCACAGAGCTTGCAGAAATGGGTTACTATGACGGCACATATGTATTCAACTCCGACAGCGGAGCATATTCCGCCGCAGGAAGCAAGCTGAAAAGCGGCGAAATGCCTGAGGGTTACGATGTTGACAGGGAGCTTATAGAGCGTGAGCTTCACCAGGATTTATGGCCTTTCAAAGGCGCTGTATGCGCTATGAATACCACTGTAGACCGCACATTTATGCAGAAAGTGTTTGGCGGCGGAATGTACTACAACGGCAGCCGCTTTGCAGTGATAAATTCAATTGAATTTGATGAGGAAACCAAAAAGCAGCTTATGGATGCTTCACAGAATAAAGAACTCGGAGAGGCATTTGCGGAAAATGGCGGTATACCGAACTTTTCTCAGCAGCTTACAGTTATAGGACAGACCTATGAGGGCATTGAAGTAGTTGAAAAGCTTGCTTCTCTTGAAACGGAAAACAGCGGAATTTATAAAGTTCCGAAAGAGGATATTATGATAAATTCTGTGAAAATTGACGTTTATAAGGCTGAAAAATAAACGTATTTCTCAGTATTTGGCATTGAGGTATCATATATATTTACCAAAAATTTGCCGAAACTATTTACAAAAGCTTTTATATGTTGTATAATGAATTAGTTAGCGGATTTATTACCGTCAGTTTTGTGCTGTCTTTATGACTGTACATTATGAAAAAATATCATAAAAATATAAAAACAACTGAAAAACTGTATAACAGTATATAACAGTATATAACAGTTGGCCGGTATTTAACGAGTAAAAACCAAAGACCTGTGAAAAGAGGTATATTTTATGAATAAAAAGTTTTTAACCCTTGCAGTATGCGGACTTACAGCAGCTTCAATGCTTACAGCCTGCGGAAAGACATTCACTGAAACAAATACAACAGAAGGTGAATCTTCCAAGATTGTTATCGGCGAAAGCGAAGCTGATACAAAGCCTGCTGAAAATGTGGAGATTGTTAACTTTACAGCGCCTGAAAATGGAGATACTATCGTTGAAATCAATTTCAAGGACTACGGTACTGTAAAAATCAGACTTTTCCCCGATTATGCGCCTACAGCCTGCGATAACTTCACACAGCTTATCGAAAAAGGCTACTATGACGGACTTACATTCCACAGAATTATCAAGGACTTTATGATTCAGGGCGGTGACCCAAACGGCAACGGTACAGGCGGTGAATCTGCCTGGGGCGGTAAATTCGACGGCGGTACAAATCCTGCCCTTGCTCACGTTACAGGTGCTCTTGCTTATGCAAATTCAGGTTCTACAGACACAAACGGCAGCCAGTTCTACATTGTTACAGGTGAGCATAACATTGATGACACTCTTTTCACAACATATGAGGGTTATGGCTATTCATTCACTGAAAATCAGAAGGAATTATACAAGCAGTATGGCGGTACTCCTTTCCTTGACGGCAATTATACCGTTTTCGGACAGGTTATTGACGGCCTTGATGTTATCTTCAAAATTCAGTACACAGCTACAGACGCAAACGATAAGCCCCTTAACGACGTTGTTATGGAGTCTGTAAAGCTTTCAAAGTACAACGGTGAGCCTATCAAGTGGACACTCAGCGACTATGACTACGAAAATCCTGAGGATGCAACTCCTCTTAACTTCACAGCTCCTGAAAAAGGCGATGAAATCGTTGTTATTAACTTCAAGGACTACGGAACTGTTAAATTCCGCGTTTTCCCTGAGGCTGCACCTAAGGCTTCTGAAAACTTCATTGAGCTTGCTAAAAGCGGCTACTATGACGGACTTACATTCCACAGAATTATCAAGGACTTTATGATTCAGGGCGGTGACCCTGAGGGCAACGGTATGGGCGGCGAGTCTACCTGGGGCGGTTCTTTCGACGGCGGCAAGTACTATAACCTTATTCACGCTGCAGGTGCTGTAGCATACGCAAATTCAGGCTCTACAGCTACAAACGGCAGTCAGTTCTATATTGTTACAGGTGAAGTTTACGACGACGCAGGTTTTGCTGACCTTGCAGAAAAAGGATATAATTTCCGTGATACAGTAAAGGAAGTTTATAAAAAAACAGGCGGTACTCCTTTCCTTGACGGCGGCTATACTGTTTTTGGACAGGTTATTGACGGTCTTGACGTTGTTTTTGAGATACAGAAAACCTTAACAGATGACGACGATAAGCCTCTTGCAGACGTTGTTATGGAATCAGTTACTGTTGAAGAATACGACGGAAGTGAAATAAAGTGGTATATTTCCGATTACAGCACAGATGATGCAGAGGAAACAGATACAGAAAACACCTCTGAAACTGAGGAAAATACCGATACAGAGATAGAAACTACTGAAAATACAGAAGAAACAACAGAAGAAATTACAGCAGAAGCTACAACAGCAGAGGCAGAATAAAAGATGTGCAGTGTGCTTTTGACTGCAATTAAGGAGAGAATAAAGTGGATAAATTTGTGATAAAGGGCGGTCGTCGTCTTACAGGCGAGGTTGTAATAAGCGGAGCGAAAAATGCCGCTGTTGCTATACTTCCTGCTGTAATACTTTCAGATGAACCTTGTATTATCGAGAATGTACCTACAATAAGCGATGTTAATATATGTCTGCGCATACTCCGCGAAATGGGTGCAGATATAGAGAAATTGGGAAATAATACTTATCGTATTGACCCCACTTCAATTCACAGCTGCTGCGTCCCCTACGAAACAGCAAGAAAAATGAGAGCTTCTTACTATTTCCTTGGCGCGTTACTTGGAAAATTCAACAAGGCAAGAGTATCAATGCCGGGCGGATGTCCTCTCGGAGCTCGTCCAATTGACCAGCATCTTAAGGCATTTTCAGCACTTGGAGCTGAATACAACCTTTCGCAGGGTATGATTGACCTCACAGCTGATAAGCTCAGCGGAAACCCCATATTCTTCGATGTTGTAACAGTTGGTGCAACTATGAATGCTATGCTTGCAGCTGTCAAGGCGGAGGGACTTACGGTTATTGAAAATGCTGCTAAGGAGCCTCATATCGTTGACCTTGCAAACTTCCTCAACTCTATGGGAGCTAATATTATGGGTGCAGGTACGGATGTTATTAAAATCAGAGGCGTGGAAAGACTCCACGGCGCCACATATGCCGTTATTCCTGACCAGATTGAAGCAGGTACATTTATGGCTGCAATTGCGGCCACCAAGGGCGACGCTGTTATAAAAAACGTTATCCCTAAGCATCTTGAATCAATTACAAAGAAAATGGAGAAAATCGGTGTAAATATAGAGCAGTATGACGACAGCATAAGAGTATGGGTTGACGGCCCGCTCGTTAAGGCTAATGTAAAGACTGCTCCGCATCCTGGTTTCCCCACTGATATGCAGTCACAGATTGCAACTCTCCTCACTCTTGCAGAGGGAACAAGTATTATAACAGAGAATATCTGGGACCAGCGTTTCGGCTATGTTGACGAGTTAAGACGTATGGGTGCTGATATCACTGTAAATGGCAAGGTTGCTCTTATTGAGGGCACAGGTAAGCTTATGGGCGCTCCTGTAAAGGCTTGCGACCTCCGTGCCGGTGCGGCTCTGATTATAGCCGGACTTGCGGCTTCCGGCGTTACTGAAATTGAGGATATATTCCACATTGAGCGTGGTTACGACTGCATGGAGGGTAAACTCCGACAGCTTGGCGCAGAAATTGAGAAGGTAAGCGTTCCTGATAATAAGAATGCTGCTAAGAATTCGGATAAGGCAGTTGGATAAGTAATAAGACCCCTGAAACGGTTAGGTCGGTACTCATATAGAAGTTTTCAAAGAACTAATATGAAAGACCTTCACAGCAGGCTATGAAACAGAACAGGCAGATACTTCACATTGAGGTATCTGCCTATCTTTATTGCTTATTATACGCTGTTTCACCATTTTCAATAATATCAATCCAACTAAGTAGTGTTTGCTTTTTTAGTATCATTCGCGCTGAAACAGCAATATCTCCATTTGAATTCTTCATACGAGAATTAACATCTTCAAGAACAAATGTACAATCCCCATTAACATCAAAAATATTGAGACGCCCATGTGCAAAAGCGTTTCTAATATGATAGAACACACTCATAAACTGGTTTTTCTGATTGTTATAGAAACAAATCCGTTCTCTTTCTAAATTAGACGGGAAATCATCGGTCATTTCGGCTTTCTCCAAAGCTTCAGACATAGCATCATAATTATTAGCTGAGAACAATATTTCAAAATTTGAAGCGGAAGCCTTCAATTGTTTATTTAAATAGAATGGTTTCGACCACGGCGTGTTCCAACCATAACTTGATAGTGTTTTGCCCATAGCAGATAATCCTTCACAGGGAGAATGAAAAACATAAAAAATCACTATTCGAAATAGTTCTTCATCGTTAAACTCTTCTGGTGCTAATATATTAAGCCATTCGGGGTTTTTACTTGTATAGTACTTCATCTTAACTTCCTCCACCCATAATATCAGAGATTATGCTGTTTCAATTCCTCAGCAATCATTTTCAGCGGCTTGTTCTCAATCTTACGCTGTTCATTATATTTCATATGAGCATAAAGCACATTAGCTCTGTTCTCAGCAGCCGATTGAATATCATTATCGGAGAGCGAATTCAGATAATTCAAGTAATTCATATATCCAACGAAATATCGAGGGTTTGCAAAACGCAGAAAATACGCTCTTAGTGCATATATGTTTTCGTAATTGTCATTGAGCCAATTGATCTCCTGCTGTATGCGTTGATTGTCCATATCAATGAAGAAGTTGTAGAATTCGGCGCTCTTATCAAGTAAATCAAACATATCACTCGGTCTGTTCATATGTAATCACCTACAAAAATAGTATCGGAAATACAACCATGTATCTCCGATACTATTATAACATGTTTCGACAAATATTTCAACCGATTTTGAAGATTGCTTTATCTATTCTTCGTAAGCTCTGCCTTGATTTCGTTAATACGCTTTTCTGCGGCGGCGATTTTATCCTTGATAGGTTTTGCCTGCTGTTCGATCTCTCTGATTTTGCCGTTACACATCTTGATTTGCTCTTTTTCTTCTGCCTCTATAGATTCATTGATTGCAGGAAGGCGAGAGCTAAGTTCATCGATCTGAGCTTGTAAAGCCTTCTTCTCCTTACCCTTAAAAATGCCCAGACTGCTTTGCTCACTTCTCAAAAGGGAAACCTGTTTTTCAACTGTTTTCTTTTCTTCTTGAGCAGGAGTGTCTGCTTCACGCTTCTTTTGCCATTTTGCTATCTCACGGTCATAAGGAGCAACCTGTTCCTGAAGCTGTTTAAGCTGCGCTTGCAATGTATTACGTTCGGATTCAAGCTGTTGTTTTTCTTCGGCGTGCTCTGCCCAATAAGCTTGGTTTCGCTCACGCTGTTCCTGTTCCTTTCTACGACGCTCTTCTTCCTGTTGTCTCCTTTTTTCCTCTGCTTCACGCTGCTTTTTAGCCCTTACATTAGCCTCACACTGTGTGATCTTAGACCTATATTGAGAAATAGAAGCTCGTCTGTTTGCTATAGCAGAGTCTGTAAGAGTCTTGTTTTTATACCAAACCTTTTTTGTTGCATAATTAGGTGAACCGTCCCAAAGACTATAGCTCGCTGCGTATGTTTCATGCTTATAATCCCACGAACAGCTTGAAATACAACGTTCGTGAATAGCTATTAAGTTCTTATACCGTATAATATCAGATTCATCGTCATCATCAGATAATCCAATGGCGTATTCTAACAAAGACGCACAGTGACCAGCGCGTTCAAGAAGCTTGCTAAAGGCATAATCACTTGGATGTCCGGTATCATCATCATTTATATATTCAGGTACAACAATATTATTCCATGCATCCATAACTGAGTTGTTTATTGCAGTTGCAATAGCGGGCATAATATCAACTGGAGTAAGAACGGCTTTCATATAAATAAGTACTGGTTGACAAATCGCATTTACTACATTTAACAAACCGTTTTCTTCGTCTACATCAGGCCATTTCGCAAATCTATCTCCCTGAAGTTTAACAAGTGCGACAGATATATTTTTGATTTCTTCGGTTGCTTTGTCAATTAACCTTTTGCGAATATCAACCGTTGCATCGACTTCTGTACCCATAAGATCAAGTTTAATAGGCTGCGGTTCTTCAGGAGCAAATTGAATTGCATTAAGAAAGCAGTTTATCGCTTCGCCAAGCCTTATATTAGCTAACGATGATTGCCAGCCAGCCGATTGTCCCTTAAGCATCCATGCATCATAATTTTGAGGGTCAATTTCAATAACTCTATTGCAGTATGCCTCTGCTTCTGCGGTGTTACTTGCATTATACGCATTTTCTGCCATGGACATATATGTGTTGATAGAATCTGTGTTATCGATCTTAACAGAGCTTCCGGATACATCTACCGTTCCCTCGATCATCATCTTCTTTGCTTCTTCAACAGAATATTTCGTACCGCAGGTCTGACATACAAACACGCCTTCCTGTTTCAGCAAATCTGTACTTCCGCACATCTCACAAGTCAACTGTTTCATATCATGTTCTCCTTATTCATCTCGTATTTGTTTGCCAAGTGACGTTATCATATACTTTGTTTCACCCTCACTTGTTTTACCGTACTCTATGATGTAACCTTTATCGAGTGCTTCTTGTACTTTTTCAGCAGAGTATCTTCTTTCAAGATGTTCTTTTCTTGGCGTTGTTCCCTGAGAAAACTCCATTAAAAAGCCGTAAAAATCATTCATATCATTACCTATCCTTTCATCGCCTTGACCTTCTTATTCCTTTTCAAGAGCATTGTTTCTGCGTTTTTTATAGCAGCAGACCTATCATTGCTGTTCTCAATAGCTGCAACCTTTGCCGAAAGCTCATCTTCAAGCTCTGACAGTGAAGGATCGCTCATCGGGTCACTTAGCCTGATCTTCTTTGAAAGCTCTGTCAGTTTCTGCTTGATCTCGGCGTCTGTCTCGATTTCAGCAAGCATTTCGACCTCGATCTGTAAATCCTTAATAAACTGACGTTTCACAGCGACCTTATTTTCGGTCGCTGTTATCATTTCTGTGCCTGCATTAGTGGTTATCATGCAGATTGCCGATATGCCCAATATCGCCACGCATACAAGCACTGCACACCAGTTTGGTGCAGAGGATACGAACAAAAACACTAAGAACGCCACAAACTGTACCGCAAGATAAACTGCGCTGATATATGCGACTGACGAGCCGAGCAGCTTGCTTTTCAGGTCTTGCTTTTTACCGATCGTCAGATACCATACCAAGCCCACAACAGCAAACGCAATCATGGTAAAAACATAGCCTATCCAGAAAACAGAGGCCTTTTCGGTGGGTATCGCAAATGCGATCACATTGAACAGGACAAACAGTATTGCGATCACGATATAGGGAGTTTTATTCTTCATCGCTATCCCTCCCTATTAAACCCGCACTTGGGGCAAAACTTGCCCGGTCGGGTGAATTCAAAGCCGCACTGAGGGCATTTGTTCAGCGGCAGAGCTTCCTGCTTTGTTCCGAATTTATCGCAGAAAAGTGTGCCGACTTCCAGTTCAGCTCCGCAATTATCACAAAAGCACTTAGCCACAGCAACAGGCGGTGGAGTAGGCTGGCTGTTCATTCCTGAAATTGCTCCGCCTATCGCAGTACCGACAACTCCGCCGACTGCGCCGCCAACGCCTGCCATCGTTCCTAAACCAACGCCCATATTGGTGAACTGCCCGACAGCTTCATTCTGAGCGACTTGCTCCGCAACATCAAAGCCACGCTCCTGCTGATAGGTGTAACCCTCCTGCTGGCGTTTTGTTGCCATTGCCTGCGACTGTATCACCATACGCTGTGCTGCTGTCTGCTGTTCGATAATACCTACCTGCTGTTTGAGCTTGGCTTCGGCAATGTCGGCATACTGGCGGAAATGCAGCTCTTTGAACTTTTCATACTGTTCACTGCCGTCAGGCTTGACAATGCCTGTCACAAAGAACTTCCGCAGATCAATGCCGTATTCGGAAAAATCCGGTTTCAGCTTTTCGTGGATACCTTTGGAGAATTCTTCAAGCCTTTCGTCTATCTCAAAAATGCTGATGGCATTATTTCGCATCGCCTGTGCAAGATAGGTCTTGACTCTCGTCATCAGGAATGACCTGAAATAGCCAACAAGATGCTGGCGGTCAAGCATTGCTTCTGTGCCGACAAGATTGATCAGCAGATTGCGGGAATCCTCCACTGCTAAGGTCATTTCGCCGTTTGCACCTATCGCAAGCGGAAAACCGTATGTAGGCTCAACATACTGTACCTTGCTGTCTGTTCCCCAGCGTATCGCCATTTGCTCGGTCTTGTTGATAAAATAGACCTCACAGTGAAACGGTGTTTTGCCGTCTGTCGGAATGTTGATGAATCTCCGCAGTAAGGGAATATTCTCTGTTTCAAGCGTATGTCTGCACGGTCCGAACAGGTCAAGCGCCTGACCATTCATGTAGAACAGAGCTTCCTGCGATTCGTGGACGATAAGCTGTGACGATGTATTGAAATCCTCACAGGGGTGCTTCCACACAAAGGTGCTGTTGTCGCCTTCGTATTTGATAATATCGGCTATTTTCATTTGTTCACCTCGATCTGTATGTAAACTGATACTGTATTTTTGCTATGCTAAAGGGTATAGTATGATACAGGATTTCTTGAAACTGAAAATTTCAGGAACGCTCCTCAAAATGGCGTAATCACGTCACTATTTAGTTTTCAAGATGCTATACTGACAACAATTTACAACAGCAGACATATACTGTTCATCAATCTGCGTTCATGTGTTAGGTCAGGGTGGATATACCTGTTAAGTGTAAGATTTACAGTGCTATGACCAAGGATCATAGACAGCGTTTTGGTATCAAATCCCTTTTCTGCACAGTTGGTGGCAAAGGAATGGCGGAGCTTGTGGAAGTTATGAGTTCCTATTTCAGCTGACTGCAATATATTCTTGTAGCGATACTGCATCGTTCTCGGCTCAACAGGCTTATCAGCACCTGAAAGGATGAAGAAGTCGGCTTCATTTCGGAATATTCTGAAATATGCCATAAGAAAATCGGGTATTGCTATATCTCGGAATGAGGTATCAGACTTGGGAGTTGAAATAACCACTTTTGTTTTTCGATTGCCGTTTGTAGAGGTGATCCGCTGTACAGTTCTTCGGATGTGCAGTATCTTATGTTGAAAGTCCACATCGCTCCATGTTAAGCCACAAAGCTCACCGATACGCAAACCCATACCAAGCGATAATAAAATACCAAAAGCTGTCAACGACATATTTGCCTTCAAATAGGCGATAAGCTGTTTCTGCTGCAAGTCATTGATGCGCTCTGCCTGCTTTTTCTCTATTTTTGGGAGGACAACATTTTTCAGCGACAGCTTAAAGTCATATTCTTCCTGAGCATATCGTAGCATTGACTTGAAAACCGTAATAATATCCCTTACATAGCTTGCAGATAAGCCCTCTGCAAGCTTTTCGTTTATAAACGCATTGATACGTACTGCTGACAGGTCGGCACATGGCATATCACCGAAAATGGGGAGAATATGCTTCTCAAATTTTGCCCTGTAATTGGCAAGAGAGGACTCCTTTACACGATTGACAACAGCGTTCAGCCACTCCCTATAAATCTTGCCGACAGTGATATATCTTCCCGAAAGATAGCGAGATGCTACCTCCTGCCCGATCAACACCTTGCTTTCGGCTTCATCATAGGTCTTGCCATACACATACTGATACTGTGCTTTGCCACTGTCATTATAGCAAACAATGAACTTTCCCATATACCTTCCGTCTTTACGTTTTGTTATATTTGTACTAACCTTCTCCATTCCGTAACCCTCCAGCCAGTCTATAATGTACAATTTGCACATATAGGCTATCCTCGTTGTATATAAACTGCTGATTTTCAAAAATCTTATTGAAAAATGTCGGATAATCATGTATAATATAATTGACACAGGTGTATCTTTCGGTCAAATATTTGGCAGATATATCCGATTTCGTTAATTTTTCAGTTTTACGAAAACCAACATTTACAATTATAAAGGGTCACTGCGCTGAAACTGCGCCGTGTGCGCGCTGATTATGTGAAAAAGCTCCTTATGATCTCTGACAGCAGATATCACAAGGAGCATTATTGTTGTATGACAAAAGAGCCTTGCCACAGCAAAGCTCTCTGTTGTTGATTATTCATCTTCGTCTGAACACTCCGACAGTCCGTGCAGGAGCTGAATATATACGCACTCTGCTCGCTCATGCTCCTCGCCCTCGGCAGTCATCATCATTTCAAGGAAATAAGCCTTTGCTTCCTCATAGTCCGTCCAGACCTCACGCTTACCGTTGCAGACTGTGGTGACCGTGTGTGTTCTCGGCATTGCCAATTCGGGTGTTTTTAACATAGCTGTGTACCTCCAAATCATTATTGTAGATACAGTATATACCATAATCGTGCAGAAGTCCAGCCTATCAGGATAATTGTAATAATCTTTGTGAATGGCGCAGCAAAAAGAGGGAAATCCCCGGTGCAATGCGCTGTATCATTCAAGTACATTCTGCCTTCGTTTTTTCTGCTGATCTCGACTCTGCTCCTGACGTAGATACTGCTCGATCTCATTCGCCGCCTGCGACAGTTCGTCCGCTTTCAGCTTGATAGCCCTATATCGTGCATTTTTCTGAGCCGATTGTTTTCTCAGCTCGGCAATATGCTTATTCAACTTTTCGGCAGTCGGCACATGACCGCTTGGATACCATTCCAGCAGCTTCTTTTTCAGCTCATGATAATCCGATAAAGTACCGCCGTGAGCTTTTTTATACTTCTCCTGTTTTCGTCCGCTGAGGGATTTGTATTCATCGTAATACGGTTTGAAAGCCCAGAATTTTCTAAGCGTTTCGGGACGTTCTTCAAGCTCCTTGATCTCGTCCGAAATAGCATTAAGCTCCTGAACAAGCGCCACCCTCTCACTGAATGCGGCTATGCTCTCGGCTTTTGCTTCCTCGGCAGTCACACCGTACTTGGTGAGAATATTCATCGCCTTGCTCGTCAGCTTCATATTACTGCGGTCGATGCTGTCACGGATAAACTTGTTATCCTCGACCTGCACAGGCACTCGGACAATCCTTGCTTTCGGCTTGTATTCCATAGCTTTTTTGTAGTGAACGATACGGCTTTTGATCTGCTCCGTTTCATAAAACCACCCAAGAGTTTTCGCTCTTGTAAATTTCGCTCTCGGATTGCGCTCTTTCTGCTCCGCAAGCATAAATTTCAAGTCAATCGTATGCTCCGGATTGTAGTAGACAAGTATGCCGTTCTGAGCGCATTTCAGCAGAAAAACTGCAAAGTCATCGCTCTCTTTTATAGCATTGTCTATGGCAAGTTTCAGCTTTGCTTTCCACGAAAGTCCTTGTCTGCTCATATCCCATTCATAATGTGTTTTTCCTCTGTTGTTTTCGGGATTTTGTATAACAGATAAACAATACTTTTTGCAAATTTCATCGGATAATTCACGTACTTTTGCCCACGCTCTCTCTGACTTTTTTCCTTGATTAAATTCCGTTTCAAAAGTATTATGAGTATTGCTATTGGTATTATTGACTATGATATGATTATGAATATGCTCGTGGTCTACGTGTGTAGCAAGTATATATTGATAATTTTCGCCTAATAATTTCTGACAAAATTCAAGTCCTACAACCTGTGCTTCTTCTGGTGTGATTTCACCCGGTGCAAAGCTTTGAATTATATGCTGTGCAAGGATTTTACTTCTTCCACTTCCTTGCTTTCTGACATTTTCAAATTCAGTTTGTGCAGTCTGTCCCGAAGTGCTGCAACCATTACTAATAACAAGCGAACCGTTTCGGGTTTTCCAAGGGTCAATGATGTATTCAATTGACTTATTGAGCGTACTTCTGATTCCGTGGAGTTTAGTCGTTGCCATATCAGTTCCATTCCTCTCTTTATCTCCATAATATCTTCCTTGTAAAAATTACTTGTTAAATTAACTCTTACGGCTATCTGATTAATGTTATTTCCGATGCGTCTGAGTTCTTTTAAATACTCATCAAAATTATGTAAATCAAAGTGAAGGACTGCTGTATTCAAGGCACAATCTCTGAGGTAGGAACTGCGACTTTTATGTGATGACTTTTCAAGTCTGCGGTCTATGACTTCAAGCTCTTTTTTCGATACACGAAACTGCACAACTTCGGTACGGTTATTATCGTCCTCAACGATTTCTGAAATATCCGATTGAGCATTATGCTCTTGTTGAGAAAACAGTTTATCGGACATCTTAATTTCATTGTAAACATCAATCATTAAATCACTTGTTCTTTCATCAAGATTTCGGCTGAAATCATTTGCTGTTTTCATTTCATTTTTCATTAATTTCCCTCCTGATATTTTGTTCTTTTAGCTGTTTTCATAACAGCTTTTTTTCTTTTTCAAGGGTCTTAGGGAATGTTTCCCTAACAAGCATCGTATTCTGACGAAAAACTATGTTTGTAGTACAGAGTACCGTGCTTGCAAACTGAGAGTGCCGATTTTACATCGGCACGGCTATTACCGCCATTCGGCGGTTTTCTCGCTGTCATGGCGAGAATTGGAGCGATAGCGACTATATCTTTTTTTCGTCGCTCCTGCCGACGATTATATTGTAAAATATCTCGGCGCAGTTATTGCGCAACTTGTGCGGCAGTTTGATGAAAATGTATCTTTATATATCTACCAAAGAATTTACGGTTATGTTAATGTTTCTTCTGAGAATTTTCAGTATGTTTATAACAGTTCTTCTCATTGCTTAAAATCAACAGCGAATTTATGTTTATATTGTGTATAGAACTGTTGCATTTTTAAATCAACTTAGTTGCTTTTTTAATGATTATGTGGTATACTTAATATGTAAGAAAAGGTATGTTCTTACTTATAAACGTTTCGCATTTTGGAGGAAGATAATATTTCGGAGGACTATATGGCTCTTATTGATACTTATAGAACAAATGTTGCAAAGAAAAGAGAGCAGATTTCCAAACTGTTTTCAGAGAAAGCTAAGGAAAATAAAAAAATAGCTGCAGCAAGAACTAAAATTGAACGTGCCATCGATGCTATAAGAAAAACAAAAAGTTCAGCTACCATTAAATCTAAAACCAATGATATAACCAGGGCTGAAAAAGACATCACAACGTCTGAGAAGAAAATTGCCGTTCTTGAAAAACAGATTGCAAAGCTTGAGAAGGAAATAGCTGATGAACAAAAGAAAGTTGAACGTAAAGAAAAGAAGATTCATGATCAACAGATTAAAGAGGAAGCCGAAATGCAGAAAAAAACACAACACCAGATTTTAGAGTTAAATAAAACAATTCAGCGTCATGCTGACATACATTCTAATTTGCAAAATCAAATAGATGAATTACAGAAATTACCCAAAACAATTACTGTATTATTTTTAGCATCAAATCCCGTAGATACTCCTTCGCTACGGTTAGATGCTGAATGTCGAGCAATACAAGAAATGATTAGGAAGTCTGAATATAGGGACACAATAAAATTTGAATCAAGGTGGGCTGTACGAACTTCTGATCTTCTACAGGCTATAAACGAAGTTAATCCTGATATTATTCATTTTAGTGGTCATGGAGATGACGATGGTACGTTAGCATTTGAAAATCCTGACGGAGAATGTAAATTAGTTACAAAAGAAGCTATGGCACAAACTATTATGACACTTTCCGATAAGGTGCGTCTGATTTTCTTTAATGCTTGCTTTTCAGCTATTCAAGCGGAGAATATCGTAAAGTATGTAGATATAGCCATTGGAATGAACACTTCTATAGGCGATGAAGCGGCACTCGTATTTGCCTCTCAGTTTTATTCTTCTATAGGATTTGGTAAGAGTATAGAAGTATCTTTTAATCAAGCCAAAGCTGCTTTAATGTTAGAGGGTATTCCTGAAGAAACAACCCCCGAATTGTTTGTTCGAGATGGATTGCAAGCTAACAGTATTATTTTAGTTCAACCAGAATAACATCATCTATAAATTAGAAATATTTTCGTAAAAGCTGTGAAGCGGAATATACTTCCGCTCCGCAGCTTGTTATTATTTCCGGACAAATTACACTGGGGAAAATGTAAATTTCACAAAAAGTTCGTGCGCAATTGCGGCTGGACAAATGGCTTCATTGCGCGCTATAATTTGATTGTGGAGATACCACGGCAGACACAAACAAAACAAGGAGAGAATAAAACGGAAGGAGGTGGCGGTATGCTTACCTATGAACAGCAGACAGAAAAGCTCCTGAGCAAGCGTCAGGCGGTGCTTGACCGTATCGAGAGCGACAAGGCTGAGATTGAGAAGATCAATGCGAAGCTGAATGCTATCCAGCTTGCTAAGATCAGGGACGCACTCGGCTGTGATGAGCAGGGACTTTTTGAGCTTATCACCAAGCACCCTGAACAGCTTGCGAAGCTCAGACAGGATAGCATTGCTGAGAGCGATACAGATACAGCTCAAGACGATGATGAGTTTGGTCAGCAGATGAGCTTTACGGATAAGAGTAATCCTTTCGAGGATTAACATATATCCGACAAAAAAACGATAGCTGTGAAATCGGGACGGCATCTGCCGTTCCGCACAGCTGCTTCAAAAACAGAAAGAGGGGCAGACAGAGAAAGCGATTCCCTCGCTCTAAAAGCATAGAGATAGAGAAGCTAAAGGAGTAACAAGCTATGAACAATAACACTACTGCCGTAGAGAAAGAGAAGGCAGTGACAACTTTTAACGCAACGTCCGAATATAAAATCGGGCATACCCTTTACACGGTGACCACCGTGTTTAACCCTGCTTCAAAGGAAAGCCTTTCTGACATTCTGAAAAGGCTGATTATCCGAGAGAGTGAAAAACTCCTCGGTGAATCCGGACAAGAACCTGAGAAGCAGGCTGTGTAACTTTGGAATATCGGCGCATTGAATCGTTCGTCAATGTGCGCTATAATGATAACATAGCTTGCTGTATCTGTCGGAAAGAAAGGTAAAATATGACAGACAAGATCACAGCATTGTATTGCCGCCTGTCGCAGGATGATATGTTGCAGGGCGAGAGTAATAGTATCACCAACCAGAAGGCTATCCTCAAGAAGTACGCAGAGGATAATGGTTTTCACAACACGATCTTCTACGTCGATGACGGAGTCAGCGGCACGACGTGGGAGCGTGAGGGCTTCAAAGCGATGATGGCTGATATTGAGGACGGCAAAGTGGGAATTGTCATTACCAAAGATTTGAGCAGACTCGGCAGAGACTATCTGAAAACCGGTGAACTGATTGAAATGGTATTCCCCGATTATGACGTGCGCTACATTGCGATAAATGACGGAGTGGATACCTTCAAATCCGAAAACGAGCTGATGGCATTCAAGAACATTTTTAATGACTGGTATGCCAGGGACACAAGCAAGAAAATCAGAGCCGTTTTCAAGGCTAAGGGACAGTCGGGCAAACATCTTTCCAATCCGATCTACGGCTACAAGCATTCGGAAACGGACAAGAACCTTTGGGTGATCGACGATGAAGCCGCCGAAGTTGTTCGCAAGATTTTTCATCTTTGCATTGACGGCTACGGTCCGGCGCAGATTGCTCGCATTTTGACGGAACAAGGAATTCCAACGCCGACTGCTTATGCATTGTCAAAGGGAAGGGATAACGGTCACAAGAATGCCAACCTCAATCGCTGGGGTATGGAAACGATCTCTGGGATTCTTGAAAAGCCAGAATACGCAGGTCATACTGTGAATTTCCGTACTCATGTGAAGTCCTACAAAAACAAGAAGCGTGTGGATAACCCGAAAGAGGATTGGCTGATCTTTGAGAATACCCATGAAGCCATTATCACTCAGCAGGAGTTTGATCTGGTGCAGGAGCTTCGCAAGAACAAACGCCGTCCGACAAAGCATGAGGAAGTCAATCCGTTTTCGGGTATCTGTTACTGTGCCGACTGCGGAAAAAAGTTGTATCTGTGTCGTGCGACAACCATGACTGCCGATCAGGAGCATCTGAAATGCGGAACTTATGCAAAAGACAAGAACGGATGTACGATCCACTTCATCAGAACGATCGTTCTGAAAGAGATCGTACTCGGTGAGTTGAACAAGATGATTTCCTTTGTCAAGGAGAACGAGGACGAGTTTGTGCAGGCAGCTATGGATAATTCCGTTCAGAAGCAGTCCTCAGAGCTTGCCAAGTCCAGGAAGAAGCTGAAAGAAGCGGAAAAGCGTATCGCTGAACTGGACAGACTGTTCACAAGGCTTTATGAGGATAATGTCTCGGGCAAAATCTCAGATGAGCGATTTGCTATGATGTCGGCAGGATATGAGGACGAGCAGAAAAAGCTCAGGGCAACCGTAGCTGAGCTGACCGCTTACATTGATACTGCCGAACAGAAGTCAGCCGATGTGTCAGCATTCATCAGGGCAGTACAGAAATATGAGCATATCACGGAGCTGACACCTGAGATTATGCATGAGCTTATCGAGAAGATCGTTGTTCACGCTCCTGACAAGAGCAGCGGGCATCGTACCCAGGAAATCGAGATCCACTATCGTTTCGACGTTGCCGTAGCGACTGCCGTTGCAGACAGTATGAAGTACGACAAAAAGAGAAAGGCTGCGTAACCGCCGAGGTTACGCAACCTTATCTTCAAATCATAAAAACTTCTTTACGAGTACCCGTCTTTATGTTTCGGGGGTTTTTGAATTCAGGGAAACAATTCGGACTGTGAAATTTTCACAACGCAGGACAAATGAAAAATAGGTAGATTTTAAAGATAAAACAATTAAAAATATCCATTTTCCCTTGACAAATCTATTAATATAGTGTATAATGTGTAAAGTGATTTTTCATTACACCCGAAAGGCGGCTGTTTTATGGCAAAAGAGCTTAAATTTGTTATGCTCCTCGATTTTTACGGGGAATTGCTTACCGATAAACAGCGCGATGTTATGGAGCTGTATTACTGCGAGGACTTATCTCTCTCGGAAATCGGCAATCCTATGGGTATTACAAGACAGGCTGTAAGAAGCTTTATAAAACGAGGTGAGGAAATCCTTCTCAACTACGAAGAAAAGCTTGGATTTGCCGAAAGACTGGGGAAAATGCAGGAATGCTTCAACAGCATCAGCAGTGCGGCCCAGCTTGTGGAAAATGAAGATATCAGAAATACTATCAACGCCGAAGTCAAAAAAGGACTGGAGCTTTTAATATAATTACAGGAGGCAGCTTATGGCATTCGAGGGACTTTCCGAAAAACTGAATAACGTCTTTAAAAAACTGAAATCCAGAGGAAAGCTCACGGAAAAGGATGTCAAGGAGGCTATGCGTGAGGTTAAACTCGCCCTCCTGGAAGCTGACGTAAGCTACAAGGTTGTTAAGGATTTCGTTGCCAAGGTTTCTGAAAGAGCTGTAGGTGAAGATGTTCTCACAAGCCTCACTCCTGCCCAGCAGGTTATCAAGATTGTTAATGAGGAGCTTTGCTCTCTTATGGGCGAACGCAACTCACGTATAAATTTCGCAAATAAACCGCCTACGGTTATTATGATGTGCGGTCTTCAGGGTTCGGGTAAGACTACCCACGCAGCTAAGCTTGCTAAAATGCTTAAAAAAGAGGGACACCGTCCCCTGCTTGCAGCCTGCGATATCTACCGTCCTGCAGCTATCAATCAGTTACAGGTAGTCGGTGCAAAGGCTGATGTAAAGGTATTTGAAATGGGTCAGACAGACCCTGTAATCATCGCTCAGAAGGCTCTTGCTCACGCTAAGGATTACGGTCACGATATACTTATTATCGATACCGCAGGCCGTCTGCACGTTGATGAAGCTCTTATGGAGGAGCTGAAAAAAATCAAGGAGCTTACAACTCCTCACGAAATTATGCTTGTTGTCGATGCTATGACAGGTCAGGACGCTGTAAACGTTGCCAAAGCCTTTGATGAGGCTGTAGGTATCACAGGCGTTCTTATGTCAAAGCTTGACTCAGATACAAGAGGCGGTGCGGCGCTTTCTGTACTGTCAGTTACAGGTAAGCCTATCAAGTTTGTGGGTATGGGCGAAAAGCTTGACGATTTCGAGCAGTTCCACCCTGAGCGTATGGCTTCAAGAATTCTCGGTATGGGCGATGTTCTCACCCTTATCGAAAAAGCTGAAAATGTAATGTCTCAGCAGGAGGCAGAGCATCTCACAAAGAAATTCAAGGAGAATAAGTTTGATATGAACGACCTCCTTGATCAGATGAAGCAGATTAAGAAAATGGGCAGTATGAAGTCAATTATCGGAATGCTTCCGGGTGTGGGCGATAAGCTCAAAGATGCTGACATTGACGAAAGCGGTCTTGTGCGCATTGAGGCGATTATCACCTCTATGACAAAGGCTGAGCGTGCTAAGCCATCTATCATCAATCCGTCAAGAAAAAGACGTATTGCTGCTGGTTCGGGTACTAAGGTTGAGGAAGTCAACAGACTTTTGAAACAGTTTGACCAGATGCAGAAGATGATGAAGCAGTTTACAGGCAAAAGCGGCAAAATGAACCTGCGTAAGGCAAGAAAACAGATTGCAGGTATGAATTTTGACAAAATGACAGGTAAGGGCGGCGGAAATCTGCCTTTCTGATGCGTATTAAATAACTGTAGGGGTACGGTTTTACGCTGAAAATTATATTAAGGGGATTAAAAAATGGGATCAGAGTTAATGGTGATGGCGGCGGATCTGCTCAGAATCAGAAGCAGATGGCGCGGCTACGACACTATATGGGGCTGGCTTTTCAGCGGATTGGCAGTAATCGTCTGGTTTTTCGGCAGCGATGAAAAACGACACGGTGACGATTATGAAACGGCTGAACGCAGAAAGAAGGTTAACAATATTTCACATATTATTGCAGGTATTCTCTTTTTGCTTGCAATTGTACTTGATGTTGTGCTGAGCGATTAACGATTTCACGGGGAAACCCTTGAATATACACAAATAATTTTACGGAGGTGAATACAAATGGCAGTAAAAATCAGACTGAGAAGAATGGGTGCTAAGAAGGCTCCTTTCTATCGTGTTGTTGTTGCAGATTCCAGATACCCCAGAGATGGTAGATTTGTTGAGGAAATCGGTTACTACGATCCCACAAAGGAGCCTTCTGTTGTAAAGATCGACGGAGAAAAGGCTAAGAGCTGGATTGCTAAGGGCGCACAGCCTACAGACACAGTAAAGGTACTTCTCAAGAAGGAAGGTATCCTTTAATTAACAAGCAATGCTGAGGAGGAGCGTGGACATTTGTCCAATGCTCCTGTTTCCGAAGCAATAAGGAGAACTTATGAAAGATTTACTTTATGCAATTGCAGCAGGTCTTGTTGAAGATAAGACTGCTATTATCATAAAAGAGGACGAGCCTGATGAGGAAGGTACAATAAACTTCCGTCTTTCAGTTGCTCCCGATGATATGGGCCGTGTAATCGGCAAGCAGGGCAGAATTGCCAAGGCACTTCGTACTATTATGAGAGCCGGCGCTGCTAAAAAGGATCTCAAGGTTACCGTTACTATTGAGTGATTTCAATCCCTTTTCGTTATGCGAAAGGGGATTTTTATTGGACGAAATTGCGATATCGTCGATAAAAACGGTTCATAAGAACGGAAAATACAGTCAAATATAAAAAATAAGTGAAATATAATAAAAAGTACTTGCATATTTAAAAAATATATGTTATAATATGCTGTAGATAATTTGTTATTGATTGTTATTAAAAAAGAATGTTAATCAGCGAGGTTTTGTTTTATGAAATTGCAGCAGCTTGAATATGTTATCGCAATTGCACAGGCAGGAAGTATTACTGCCGCAGCTAAAAATCTTTATCAGGCGCAGCCAAATATAAGTATTGCCCTGAAAGAGCTTGAATCTGAAATTGGTATGCAGATTTTCTGGAGAACTCCCAATGGTATGGTTCTTACTCCCGAGGGTGAGGACTTCCTTGTGCGTGCAAAGGATATTGTTGAAAGTATGCACAGCCTTGAAGCTGATTATACAAACAGAGCAGAGGACGGTATTTCCCTCAGAATTTCCGCTGTCCGTTCAGGTTATATTTCTGGTATCATCGGTGAATGGATAAATGAACTTGACAAGGATGAGAAGCTTTCTCTCCATTTCTTTGAAACAAGTACAAACAAGGTTATTGACGAGGTAAACAGCGGCAGAGCAGATATCGGTATTATCCGTGTTCCTCTCAATCAGTATGAGGTTTACGAGGAGCAGATGGGCAACCGCAGATTTTATATGCGTCCCCTTGCGGCATTTGTAATGCAGCCTGTTATGTTTTCCGATCATCCTCTTGCAGGCCGCAGCGAGGTTACTATTGAGGAGCTTGAAATATATCCCGAAATCGTACACGCTGATGATGAAATGCAGCTTTTTGAACGTAATCATATTGACAAAGAGTATGAAAGCAATAATCTTAAACGCATATTCGTTCAGGATAACGGCAGCAAGATGATACTGCTCAATACAGTAAAGAATTCTTATATGTGGGCTTCTCCAAGTTCAAAGGGTATGCCGCAGGGCGGAAAGTCAATTGTTTCTGTAAAGTGTGGCGAAGTAACTATTAAGACTGTTGATGTTATGATATGCAAGAAAAGCAACGAAAATAACCGTACTGTCAAGATATGTATGGATTATCTTGCTGAAAAGTGCGTAGGTCTGCCATGTTCTGTTCCTATTGGTGATATTGGAAAGAATACAGAACATCAGAATGATGCTGAAAATGAATAAAACACATCCGCTTCACTGCCATAACAGGTCTGAGAAGCGGATTTTTTATATTCTTTCCAAAAAATACAAAAAAACCTATAGACAATAGTAAAAAAATATGGTATAATATATGTGAATAATCATATATAACATCCATTGGATAGAAAGGAATAGTATGTTTCACGAAAAATCTTGCGGAGCTATTGTCTATCGTAAGTATCACGGCAACACGGAAATACTTCTTATAAAGCATATCAACAGCGGCCATTGGTCATTCCCAAAGGGGCACGTTGAGGCAGGAGAATCCGAGGCAGAAACGGCACGCCGTGAAATTAAAGAGGAAACGAATATTGACGTTATCATTGACCCCACATTCAGGGAAACTGTCACATATTCCCCGAAAAAGGACACAATGAAGGTTGTTGTTTATTTTCTTGCCCGTGCAAAGAATGTAGATTTTCAGCCTCAGGAGAATGAAATTGCGGAGATACGCTGGGTTGATATCTCTTATGCTTCAAGTATTCTTACATATGAAAACGACAAGACTATAGTTTCAAAGGCAAAGACCGCTATTAAAGAAAATCATTAACCTAAAACTCCCCGAAAGGGGAGTTTTATTTTTGTAGTAGTTGTATTGTAAACTTGTATCGTTATAATCTACAAATTTTGTGGCGATTTTTGTGCAATCATACAAATTTGCAAAAAGCTATTGACAAACAAATAATTCTAGTCTACAATATAAGTAGAAAGTAAATGCACAAATTATATTATACCTAAGGTTCCCTTAAATGAGCAATATTTATCAGAAAAGTCTGAGCTGGAGGAGTATTGACATAAAGCGTATAATTCTGCCATTTAATTGGTCACATTGTCTGAATTATCACATACATATTGTGCAGGTTGTACATTAAATCAGAAATTGTCTTATACCCCTTGAAAAAAATTGTATTTTATAGTATAATTAAGAAGATAATATAATAGGGAAATATGGCTTTTTATTGCTGCACCAATAAATCCATATCCCGAAAAGGAGGAAAAAAAGTGATAAAAGCAACTTCAGCTTCAAAAAAGCCGTCGTATGCCGTGTCTTATGAGCCTGCACGATATGTAAAGTTCAAGCCTCTTTACTATGTTGCGGCATTCCTTATACCGGCGCTGCTGACATTTATCGGCTACATTATCTTCGGAGTATATCCCTTCGGAGAGCGTTCTGTACTGACCCTCGACCTTAACGGTCAGTATGTCTACTATTTTGAGAATATCCGCCGCTGCTTCTGGGAGGGCGAGAGTATTCTCTACAGCTGGGCAAGAAACCTGTCCGGCGGCTATCAGGGCGTTATCGGTTATTACCTTGCCAGTCCCTTTACTTTTATTGTAATACTGATGCCCCGAAGTCTTATTATAGAAGCCCTAATGATAATGCAGATATGCAAGGTGGGTGCCTGCGGTCTGACATTCAGTATATACGCACAGAAGGCTAAAAACGTAAAGCCTCTGCAATCCGTGATATTCTCCACAATGTATGCTCTTATGGCTTACGTTTCAATTCAGCTTATCGACCCTATGTGGATAGACGGTCCGATTTTCCTGCCCCTTATAATCCTCGGTGTTGAGTATCTCATCGATGACGGCAGAAAAATCAACTATATCATACCCCTTGCAATAATGTTCATTGCAAACTTCTACATTGGCTTTATGATTGCAATTTTCGTTGCACTCTATTTCGTATACTATATGTTCTTCGGAGCAAAGAGAAAGTTCAAGGGTGTCGGCGATTATGGCATTGTATTCGGCAGAATGGTTCTTGCAACCATTGTTGCTGTTATGTGCAGCTATATTATGATTATGCCTGTATATAACGCACTTGCCCTTGGTAAGTTTGACTTCTCTGAGCCTGATTACAGTATGAAGACTATGTTCAACCCTGTTGAGCTTCTTCCTACCCTGTTCCCCAACCAGTATTATTCAGTAAACGTTGATGAGGGTACAAGAATGTACGGCAGACCTGAAATATATTGCGGTGTGCTTTCATTTGTTCTTGCAGCACTCTATTTCTTTAACACAAAAATCAAGCTCAACCGTAAAATCGGACACGGACTGCTGCTGTTTGTAATGTTCTTCAGTATGTGGATAAAGCCCCTTAATATGATGTGGCACGGTGGTCAGGACCCTAACTGGCTCCCCTACCGTTACAGCTTCCTCGTATCCTTTATCCTTGTATCAATGGCTGCTGAAACATTCTCAAAGCTTGACGGCTACAAAATGAACCTGAAAGCTCCCCTGTCCGTATTTGCAGGAATTGCAGTTGTTGCTGTTATATTTGACGCATTAAAGAAAACATTCAATTATAACGAAAGCGATTATAAATACGTAGCAATCGGCCCATACAGCGAAACTGTTACGATTAACGGCGAATCTGTAGACCATATTTTCCTTGGAACACTTGTATTCGGCGTTGTGCTGTCTGCAATATATCTTGCATTTGTATACCTCATAAGCCACGTCAAAACACAGAAAAGCAGAAATATCATTTCCGTATTTATGGCTGCTCTTGTATTCTTCGAGGCAGGCTATAACTTCTTTGATACAATCTTCAAGATTGACAAGGAGGTTTACTACTCCTCTAAGGATTCCTACAGCGAGATTATGTCTGCTCCCAATGTAAAGGCTGCCCTTGACGAGGTTGATGACGGCTTCTACCGTGCAGAAAAGACATTCTTCCGTAATGTTAACGATAACCAGGCTTACGGTTTAAAGGGTATTTCACATTCAAGCTCTGTAATGAATGCAAGAATACTTCGTTTCATTGAAACTCTCGGATATACAACCAAGAGCTACGAAACAAGATATGACGGAAATACTCCTCTTGCTGACTCACTTCTCGGTATCAAGTACGTTCTCCACGATCCATCTACATTCAATCCTGAGACAGACAGACGTACACTTCTCAGCCCCTATTACAACAAGGTAGCTTCTACTACTTTCACAAAGGAAGGCGGAAAAGAGGGTACTGTAGATATCTATGAAAATCCCGATGCACTTCCTATAGGATTTATGGCTGACGACGATATTCTCCGCCTCAGCTTCCTTGGAAATGACAATCCCTTCAATAGTATGAACAACTTCCTCAGCTCAATGACAGGAAGTACAACAGACTACAGCAAGCTTAATCCCGAACCATATTTCTATCGTCTTAACTTTGACCCCGTTAACGATGTACAGCTTAACGAGTGTACAGTAAGAGATTACAACGGACAGTACTGCTATGACGCTCTGCCAAACGCAGTTGACCCCACTGTAAGAGTTCACTTCACTTCACAGAGTGAGGATTGTCTGTATATGTTCCTTAAATCTGACAATCAGAAGAAGTGTAACCTCTGGTTCTCTACAACTAAGGACGAGGAAACAGGGGAGTTCAAGGACTTCCAGAGCCTTGGTTCATACTATGACGGCTACGATTACTGTATTATAAATCTCGGCTCTATTCCTGTAGGTACAGAAGTTGAGCTTCGTATGACAATTATCCAGCAGGACAGAACAGGTGCAAACGAGTTCATTATGGTAAAGGATTATCAGCTTTATTACTTAGATTATGACCTGTTCCACGAGAGAATTGAGGAGCTTAAATCCTCTCCCCTTGTGCTTGATATGGACAAGACAAAGGAAAACCGAATTGTAGGTGAGGTTGACGCAAGAGAGGGAGAAATCCTTTATACATCAATCCCCTATGAACCGGGCTGGACTATCAAGGTTGACGGCAAGAAGGTTACAGAGCAGTTTGTTGAGGATAAGGACGCAACAGGCAACAGCCTTATGGTAAATAATACTGACGGAAAAGAGGGTTCAGTATGTATTCTCAACGCTATGATTGGTCTGCGTCTTGCACCCGGACATCACAAGATTGAGATGACATATTCACCTCCCGGATTTAAAACAGGTGTGTTACTGCTTATCCTTGGCATTGGTGCTATAGTTCTGCTTTATCTTTATGACAGAAAGAACAACCTTGCGCTTATTGCAAATGCTGAGGCAAGAGCAAACTGGAAAAAGGGCATATACACTGTAGTTGAGCCTGAATCTGAAAACGAGGAAAAGAAGCCTGTAAAGATTATCAAATCCAAGGGTGCTGTTGACAATAAAAAAGCCGATTCTGAAAAGTCTGACGAATCTGATAAGAAATCTGAGGATGAGGAAAAGACTGAAGAGAAGCCTGCAAAGAATAGTTCCAAAGGACTTGCAGAGGAGCTTTACGGCGAGGAGACCGAATCAAACGGCAAGAAAAAGAATAACAATAAGAATAATCAGAAGAAAAAGAAGAAATAATCAAAAAAGGACGTTCCATTGCGGAGCGTCCTTTTAGTTGTTACAAAGTACTACAAATTATATCAGCACAAAAAAGGCAGAGGAAATTCTCCGCCTTTCGTATTAATTATGATTTGAGATAACAGTATTAATTTTCATTTTGTTTGTTGTAATCTACCTCAACTGGAATAACTTTTCCTTCTTTGTATTCAAATTTATAAATATGAATATCTTGGAATGAAAAGCATCCGGTTATATTATCTCCATTTTTTATTACATAGGTGAATATCATTTTTATGGTTTCTTTATACTTATTAGCAAATCGGTTTTCAAGAATAAAATTAAGATTTATACTTTTTCCATTAGCATCTAGTAAAACTTCGTCTCCTGCAAGTAAAACTATATCCTTACTTTCTCCAGGTAATAATGAAATTTTTGTATTCTGTATGTTTTTTTCACCTGTAGTACAGCATCTCCATTCGATATTGGAATTAATGTCTTCAATCAAGTCAAACTGAAAAGTTAAAAAAGACTCTGTTGTATTTGTTATTGTTAGAGAAATACCATTTATATCTGAATGTGAATCCCATTTTCCGACTTCAACAAACCATTTTTTCTTATTATTGAGAATTTCTGTTGAGGTATATTTTGCTATATCATATTTTGTTATTGATATAAACGGACATATTTGCATTCGATAATTGTTTTTTTCAATCTCTAAAAGCTGGTTAGTCATATCATTAGCTTGCTTTGCCATATCGTTAGCTTGCTTTGTCATATCGTTAGCTTGCTTTGCCATATCGTTTGCTTGCTTTGCTATATCATTAGCTTGCTTTGCTATATCATTAGCTTGATTCGTCATATCGTTTGCTTGTTTTGTTTGAAAAATAGCATATACTGCTAATGCTCCAGTTGTAATAAATGATAAATATCCAATGATATATTCAATCGTTCCGTCAGCAGTAATTTCAGATGTAACATTTGGCGAGTTAGAATGTACAATAAATGGAATTGCAATTCCTATAATAATTAATATAGATATACAGATGATAGTTTTTCTCATATTTGTCACTCCCTATATCAATTATTTAACAATCAAATTATCTTACCTTCTTAGCAATATCATCAAGAAGCTTTGAAAGCAGCTCGCCCTGTGTCATAGAGCCGAGATCGCCTTCGCGGCGTGAAGTTACGGAAACTGTATTGCCCTCAACTTCCTTATCACCTACAGTTATCCACATAGGCAGCTTTTCAAGACGAGCGTCACGGATCTTCTTTCCAACCTTTTCAGCTCTGTCATCAATTGAGCAGCGGATATTTGCAGCTTCAAGCTTAGCCATAAGCTCGCGGCAGTAATCGAGATGACGGTCTGCAACGGGAACAATCTTAACCTGCTCGGGAGCCATCCAGAGAGGAAGCGCGCCTGCATACTTCTCAATGAGGTAAGCAAGAGTTCTCTCATAGCATCCGAGAGATGTTCTGTGAATGATGTAAGGACGTTTCTTTGTGCCGTCTACATCGATGTATTCCATACCGAACTTTTCAGCAAGAAGCATATCAATCTGAATTGTAACGATAGTATCTTCCTTGCCGTATACGTTCTTATACTGAATATCAAGCTTAGGTCCGTAGAATGCAGCTTCGTCAATGCCGATTTCGTAGTCAACACCCAGATTATCAAGGATTTTGCCCATAATTGTCTGAGCTTCGTTCCACTGTTCAGCAGTACCCTCATACTTATTCTTGGGGTTTGCGGGATCCCACTGTGAGAATCTGAATGTACAATCCTCAAGCATACCAACAGTTTCAAGACAATATTTAGCAAGCTCCAGACAGCCCTTGAATTCTTCTTCAAGCTGCTCAGGGCGGAGTACAAGGTGTCCTTCAGAGATAGTGAATTGACGAACACGGATAAGACCGTGCATTTCGCCTGATTCTTCCTTACGGAAAAGAGTTGAAGTTTCGCCCAGACGCATAGGAAGATCACGGTAAGAACGCTGTCTGTTGAGGAATACCTGATACTGGAAAGGACAAGTCATAGGACGGAGTGCGAAACATTCCTTTTCTTCGTCATAGGGATCTCCGAGAATGAACATACCGTCAAGATAGTGATCCCAGTGACCTGAAATTCTGTAAAGGTCACGCTTGGCAAGAAGGGGAGTTTTTGTAAGGAGGTAGCCGCGCTTCTGTTCCTCGTCCTCAATCCAGCGCTGGAGAAGCTGGATAACTCTTGCGCCCTTGGGGAGAAGAATGGGAAGTCCCTGACCGATGCAGTCAACTGTTGTGAAGAATTCAAGCTCGCGTCCAAGCTTATTGTGATCGCGGAGCTTAGCCTCCTCACGCTGCTTTATATCAGCTTCAAGATCGGCAGCCTTTGGATATGCTGTAGCGTAGATACGTGAAAGCATCTTGTTCTTTTCAGAGCCTCTCCAGTAAGCACCTGTGCAGGAGAGAAGCTTGAAAGCTTTAACGGGAGCTGTTGTCATAAGGTGTGGACCTGCACAAAGGTCTGTGAACTCAGCCTGTTTGTAGAAAGAGATAGGCTCGCCCTTGTCAGCGTGTTCCTCACAGAGTTCAACCTTGTAAATTTCGCCAGCCTCTTTGAGTGAAGCAATAGCGTCAGCAGGTGACATTTCAAACTGCTCTAAAGCAATTCCCTCTTTGACGATTTTCTTCATTTCAGCTTCGATTTTTTCAAGTTCTTCCTGAGTGAATGGCTTTTCAACGTCGAAGTCATAGTAGAAACCGTTGTCAATAGCAGGGCCGATAGCAAGCTTAGCCTCAGGATAAAGGCGTTTTACAGCCTGTGCAAGAATATGTGATGCTGTGTGCCAGAATGTCTTTTTACCCTCGATTGTATCAAATGTACAAACCTCAAATTCACAGTCGCTGTCGATAACTGTGCGGAGATCCTTAACTTCTCCGTTTATCTTTACGCAGCAAGCAGCCTTATAAAGTCCCATTCCGATGCCTTTTACGATTTCAGCAGCGGATGATGCAGCTTCGATTTCTCTTATGCTGCCGTCTTTTAATGTTAATTTAATCATTTTTAATCTCTCCTTTTCAATTAATACGCATTGCCTATAATTTCAAATTCATTGTCATACAATTCAATTGACTGCGGTTCCATATAACCGTCCTCACTGGAAACGGTAAAGCAGAATGTTATTTCTTCCTCATCAATATCCGCGTATATATCGTCAATGGCAATACACTTTCTGAGTGATTCCTCAGAGCCTCTGTAAATAGCGTCCTCTGTAAGCATTCGTGAAAGCTTAGCCTTACCACCGTTTATGGTTTCAAGCTTCATTGCGATTTCACTGATATTTCCGGTAATATCCTCCTCGGATTCAGTGTAGAAACGGATAGTAACAGCATTATCCCACAGCTTGTAGGGCAGTTCAAAAGCTTCCTGTTCTTCGTTATACTTAATGTTGCTCATAGTATCACCTCTTTTCGTACTGAAATCACCTTGTCAGAAAGGGATACAAAAAGTCCCTTATACCCGAAAAGGCACAAGGGACGATAATTCACCGTGGTTCCACCCTGATTTATGCGGAAAACCGCATCTCATTGTGACTTTGTAACGGAAGTCAGCCGTCGTTTATTAGACGCACTCGGAGGCGGTGTGCTGTTATCCTTGATATACTGCCTCGCACCAAACGGCAGCTCTCTGAAATATCGCGGCGGATAAAGCCTTCCTCGTCAAAGCTTTTGAATATAATAATATAATATCACATTTTTCTGAAATTGTCAAGGGTAAAAAAATGACTGTATCAGGGGAGATACAGCCTGTAGAGCGAAGGTATGCTCTAAATAAATATAGAAGGGGAATTGGGGGATTATTAATCCTCTTATAGTATATCCGCCCAACCTTAAAATAATCTTAAAATTTAATGGGTTTTTTATTTGTTTTTGTAATGCCCCATATATAATTAATCTACCCTATAAAATTTGCTGTTACAATAGCATATCCGAAGGGTGGGAGCGTTACGCAGTCATCGTTGTAGTGACCCTGGAATTTACAGAAATTGGAAAATCTGTACAGCTTTTTGGAAATCTCAGTGATTTTCACTTCATCTGATGATCTGTTGACAAAGATGAGATAGTCTTTTTCGCTGCCCTGTCGAGTAAATGCAACAACTCGCTCATCTATTGTATAGCCGTCATTTATTACAAAATAAGTTCTGCCGTCTTTCATATTAGGAATGGACTTTCTTACGCGGCTAAGCTCTGAAACGTAGCTGATAAGCTCATAGTCCTCATTTCCCCAGGGATAGCAGCGACGGTTGAACGGGTCTTTATAGCCCTGTAATCCTGCTTCATCACCGTAGTATATACTTGGTACGCCAGGCAGGAAAAACATCAGTGCCATAGCCACTTTGAGCATATTTTTGCCGTGGCGGTACTGTTCCTCAGTTAGATAACGCTCCGCCATCCAGTCCTTGCTCTTGTCGTCACAGTAATCCCCTGCAAGGCGGTTTATAGCTCTTTCAATATCGTGGGTTGATACAAAGTTCATCAGTACATCAATTGATGGCTTGGGGTAGTTTTCAAGGATTGTCATTATTGAGTAGATGAAATCTCTTGCAGGACCGCCCTTTACAAAGTTTATTATAGCCTCTCTGAATGGATAATTCATTACGGAATCAAGCTGGTCGCCGAGAAGATAGCGGCGTTTTATGCCGTAGCTCTCCTTATTTGAAGCATCCTCCCAGACCTCACCGATGATTACCTTGTCCTTGCCATAGGATTTCACTGATTTACGCAGATTATTGAGGAACTGGTCGGGCAGCTCGTCTGCAACATCAAGGCGGAAGCCTGCCGCACCCTTGCTGAGCCAGTAGTGGAGAACACCCTCCTCGCCGCAGATAAACTCTGTGTATTCCTCGTTATTTTCCCATATGTTAGGCAGAGTATCAATACCCCACCAAGCCTCATACTCGTTTGGATAGTTTATGAAGCTGTACCAGTCGTAGTAGGGGCTTTCTTTTGATTGATAAGCACCTACGCTGTCCTTATATCTGCCGAACTTGTTGAAATAGCGGCTGTCTGCTCCGGTATGGGAGAACACACCGTCAAGAATTACGGATATACCGTATTTTTTCGCCTCGGTGCAAAGCTCCTCAAAATCATCGTTTGAGCCGAGCATCGGGTCAGCTTTCATATAGTCGGCAGTATTATAGCGGTGATTTTCGTGGGATTCAAAAATAGGGTTGAGATATATACAAGTAACGCCTAAATCGCTGAGATATTTCAGTTTTGACTGTATACCCTTGAAATCTCCGCCGAAATAGTCGTTATTCCACACGTGGCCGTTGTGGTCGGGCTTATACCAGGGAGTACCGTTCCAGTCTTCGCGGAGAACTCTTCCATCAGGGATATTTTCGTGTACCTCACCGCTTTTACAGAAACGGTCGGGGAAAATCTGATACATTACGCCGCCTTTGAGAAAATCGGGAGTTTCATAGCTCTGGGAATATACCGTAAGCTGGAATAATCCCCCTTCGCCCTCACCACCCTCGTGACAGTTGATTTTCTTGATATATCGGCGTATTCCTCCGCAGGTGTACGAGAAATAGTAGTAATGAACGTCAGTATAGCGTGGTGTATAGTCGCAGGAATAGACGAAGCAGTCCTCCTCCTCGGCAGTTACGTTCATAGAGAGAAAGCGCTCCTTGAAGCCTGTTCGGAAAAGCACCAATACAGGCGGAAAATCGGGGCGTATATCCTTTGGAAGGCGTATTGAGAAACGGCAGGTATTGAATTGTCTTACTGCACCGAAAATTGATTTATAGCTTAAATTCCAGGTATCATATATTGGTTTCATCTTTTATTACCTCCTTTATAATAATGCGTAATGCGTAATTCGTAATGCGTAATTACTTTATAGAAAAATAATCTCGGATTGTCGAAAAACGTAAATAGGCTATATTACGTTAAATTGCGGGCACAGCACGCTGTGTCCCTACAAATAATATCAGCTTTTAAAAATAATTACGAATTACGCATTACGCATTACGAATTGGACAAGCACGACAATAAGGCTGCACAGAAATACAGCCTTATCATCAATATTAATTATATTATCTGAGATGCCAGATGTTGTCAGCATATTCGGATACTGCACGGTCAGCAGAGAAGATTCCTGCACCTGCAATATTATTAAGTGACATCTTAGCCCACTTTATTCTGTCGTTGTAGCACTCGGTGATATATGCCTGTGCCTTGCGGTAGCTGTCGAAATCAGCAAGTACCATATAAGGGTCACGGTCCTTGAGTGAGTTTGCCACATCGTTGAAAGTACAGCCGTTGATACCGTTGTACATACGCTGGATAGCCTCTTTGATTCTGTCGTCACCGTTGAAATAATCGTGAGGATTATAACCTCTTGCCTTAAGAGCGTTAACCTCAGGAGTTGTCATGCCGAAGATAACAATATTGTCATCTCCTGCAGCTTCCTTGATTTCGATATTAGCACCGTCAAGAGTACCGAGAGTTACAGCGCCGTTGAGCATAAATTTCATATTGCCTGTACCCGAAGCCTCTGTACCTGCAAGAGAAATCTGCTCGGAGATATCGGAGGCAGGCATAAGTCTTTCGGAGAGAGTTACACAGTAATTTTCAAGGAATACAACCTGTAACTTCTGTGAAATTCTGGGATTTTTTCTGATTTCCTCAGAAATAGCCCATATCATCTTGATAATCTGCTTAGCAAGGTAATAGCCTGGAGCCGCCTTAGCTGCAAAGATATAAGTCTTGGGAGTAAATGGCGCGTCGGGATTAGCAAGGAGATACGCATAATCTGCAAGGATATTCATAACGTTGAGGTGCTGTCTCTTATATTCGTGGAGACGCTTTACCTGAACGTCAAAAATACGCTCTGTATCGAGGATTATGCCGCTTGATGATTTAACCTGCTTAGCAAATTTCTTTTTATTTTCCTGCTTGATTTCAAGAAGTTTTGTGAGGACAGACTCATCATTTTCAAATGCTCTGAACTTTTCAAGCTCTGAACCGTCCTTGATGAACTTATCACCGATAGTTTCTGAGAGGAGCTTTGTAAGTCCCGGATTTGACTGTGTAAGCCATCTTCTGTATGCGATACCATTTGTAACGTTCTTGAATTTTTCGGGAGTTACCTCGTATTCATCGTGGAATACAGACTCCTTGATAATCTCAGAATGGAGCTTTGATACGCCGTTTACGCTGTGTGAAGCTGCAACACAGAGAGAAGCCATATGAATCATATTGTCCTTGATGATGGACATACGAGTTGTCTTTGCACTGTCGCCGCCGTTTCTTTCCATAAGTGACTGACAGTAGCGGTTGTTTATTTCAACAATAATTGTGAAAATTCTGGGGATAACGTGCTTTACAAGGTTTACATCCCATTTTTCGAGAGCCTCAGCCATAACAGTGTGATTTGTATAAGCAAAGGTCTTTGTAACGATATCCCACGCCTTATCCCAGCCGTAGCCGCAGTCGTCAAGGAGAATACGCATAAGCTCAGGGATAGCGAGAGTGGGGTGAGTGTCGTTTACGTGGATAGCAACCTTATCAGCGAGATTTTCAAGTGTGCCGTAAACCATCATATGGCTGTTTACGATATCGCCGATTGATGCTGCACAGAGGAAATACTGCTGTCTTAAACGGAGGCTCTTACCCTCAGCGTGGTTATCGTTGGGGTAGAGTATCTTTGAAATTGAGTTTGCAGTTGCATTCTGTGCGAGAGCCTGTGCATAGTTGCCCTCGTTGAATTCAGCCATATTGAAGCTGGGAGCCTTTGCAGACCACAGACGGAGTACAGATACGCCCTCGCCGCCGTAACCTGATACGTACATATCGTAGGGGGTAGCCATAACTGTATTATAGTTTACGTGGGAGATGTAGTGGTACTGATTATCCCAGTATTCCTGCAAATCGCCCTCGAAGTGAACTTCAATTGCAAGCTCAGGCTTGGGTACAAGCCATACGCTTCCGCCGGGAAGCCAGTTATCAGGAAGCTCAGTCTGCCAGCCGTCCTCTAATTTCTGCTGGAAGATACCGTACTCATAGCAGAGAGAGTAACCCATAGCAGGGAAACCTGTAGTAGCAAGTCCGTCAAGATAGCAAGCAGCAAGTCTGCCAAGACCGCCGTTTCCAAGACCTGCATCAGGCTCGTGGTCGAATACCTTGTCAATATTTATTGTATGGGATTTAAGAATTGCACGTACTTCCTCGGCAATGTCGAGATTGTAAAGGCTTGTTTTGAGAGAGCGTCCCATAAGGAACTCCATTGAGAGGTAGTAAATCTGCTTTCCGCCTACGGAATGAGTATGATTTACAAAGCTCTGTCTTTTGTTGCCGAGAATCTCAACAATAATTGAAGAAAGAACCTGATATACCTGTTTGTCAGAAGCTTCTTCAGGGGTTACGCTGTAGAGGGACTGGAGCTTTCTGGGAAAATCAGCTTTAATCTTGTCGATAATCTGAGTTTTTGAGGGTGTCATAATTTATCTCCTTTCAATATTAACAATACCAACAGTATATATAAACGTTATTTATACACTTGATATAAAACATCGTGTATAAAACTACATTTATTATTGTATCATATTTCCCGCTCTATTTCAATTGTATAATTACACAAAGTTTTGTATTCGAAATTTACAATTTACTAAAAAACAGAGACATAGTGACTAAAAAATTATTTATTCTATGTGCAATATGCTTAAATAACGGAAAATACAATGAGATTTTTGTGCATTACATCAAATGTGGCTTGAGTTAATAGACTACAGTTGATATAATGACGCGATACCAAAGATCAATAAAGTGAAGCTTGTAAACATTCTGAAAAAAAGTTGAAAAAATATAAAAAAAAGATTGAAATTTTAGAAATAATATGGTATAATATAAAGGAACCTGTTTTTTTAGCAGAGAAATCAGCTGAAAACAACGGAAATGTGTAGTAATCTAAATTGAAAGGAATCAGAAAAATGAAAAAGAAGAGATTCTCGGTTTTAAAGCTCCTTATAGTTATACTTTGTATAACATCGGTTATAGTATCGGCAGCTATCAATATTTTATTCGCAGGAGGTAAAACTCCAGAATTATTCGGCAGACATATCTATGTTGTAGGCGAAGACAATGCAATGGAAGGCTCTGTTACAACAGGTGCCGCTCTTATATCTATGGATGCAGCCAATATAACTCCTGCAACAGGTGATATTATCCTCTGTTACCCTGCTGATAATCCCAGCAAGCTTTCTCTCAGAAGCATCAGCTTCATTGCAGAGGGTGATGAAGGTACTTCATATTATACAATGGACTCCTACCACGAGGATTCCACAGGCTCTATAACAAAGGATAAAATCGTTGCTATATGCACAGGATACAATGAAAGTCTGGAACTTGGACGTTTCATTACATTTGCAAGAGAGCTTAAAGGTATAATCATACTTCTCGGTGTTCCTGCACTTCTTCTTATAATCATACTTTTTGCTGCAATTCTCGGCGCACACCGTTCAGACGAGGACGATGAGGACGAATTCAGCTTCTATGAATACGATGAGGAGGACAGCAAGCCTGCAAGAGGCAGAAACAGCGATCCTCTTTACGAGCCTAATACAGAGGCTCCTGTTAGTCCTGCTTTTGAAAGAAGAAAAATGTCAATTGCAGAGAATTTCAAGCAAAAGGAAGTAAATCCTGATTCTCCATATCAGAAGGAGAAAGAGCGTACAGTTCAGTTCAAGGCACAGAAGGGCGCAAGCCTCAGCAATACAATGTCATTCTCAGGTTCAGGTACAGCAGAATCATCATTTGCTCAGAGAAATCCCGGCAATGTATCATCTTCTGCACCTACAGCAGAAACTCTCAGAGAAGAAATGCTGAGAAAGACAAATGCAGCAGAGCGTACAGCAACATATTCCAAGCCTGCTGAGTCAACTGTATCAGACAATACAGGTATTCTCACAAGAGATCAGGTTGCCGAGTTAAGAGGCGGCGCTCCTGCAAAGCCTGTTGAGGCAAAGGCAGCTGCTCCTGCAACTGTAAAGAGCAGTTCTCCTGATATTTCCGATATCCTCGGAAACGCACCTCGCAAGCCTTCAAAGAAGCCTTCGGATATGTCCGTTGATGACCTTCTTAAGATTATCGAGGAAGAAAAGAAAAAGTATTAATTTTTATTGGACGGCATTTCTCATTTGGGAAATGCCGTTTGGATTAGCATAAGAGGTCCCCATAAATAATAAACAAGGAGAAGATGATGAACAACGAAAAAACGCTGTATATGGTCGTTCCATGCTACAATGAGGAGGCTGTGCTTCACGAAACGGCAAAGCGGCTTAAGGAAAAATATGCTTCACTTATCGAAAGGGGGCTTATATCCCCTGAAAGTCGTGTAGTATTCGTAAATGACGGCTCAAAGGATAAAACTTGGGAGATTATACAGGAGCTTCACAGTACTGACCCGACAGTATTTTCCGGTATCGACCTGGCACGCAACAGCGGTCATCAGAATGCTGTTCTTGCAGGTCTTATGACTGTCAAGGATATATGCGATGTGGCAATTACTATGGATGCGGATTTGCAGGACGATATAAACGCAATCGACGCTATGGTAGAGAAATACCACGAAGGAAATCAGGTGGTATACGGTGTAAGAAGCGCAAGAGATACGGATACATTTTTCAAGAAATTTACCGCTGAGGGCTTCTATAAGTTTATGAAGGTTATGGGTGCAGATGTGGTGTATAACCACGCGGATTTTCGCCTTATGAGCCGCCGTGTACTGCAGGAGCTTGCTAATTACAGGGAGGTAAATCTTTTCCTCCGCGGAATGGTTCCCCTTATCGGTTTCAAAAGCTGCAGCGTATATTATGAGCGTGCAGAGCGTTTTGCAGGCGAAAGTAAGTATCCCCTGAAAAAAATGCTTGCATTCGCCATAAACGGCATCACCTCATTCAGCACAAAGCCGCTGAAACTCATTACAACTATGGGCTTTATAATGTCCCTTATCAGTATTATTGCGATGATATGGACGATTATTGTGAAGTTTGCGGGAGCTTCTGAGCTTGGTTGGTCAAGTACGGTATGCTCCATATGGTTTATCGGTGGTTTGCAGCTCCTTGCTCTGGGTATAATCGGCGAATATGTGGGTAAAATCTATGCCGAGGTTAAACAGCGCCCCAGATATATCGTTGCGGAATTTATAAATGATACAGGCAAAAAATCGGAGGATAAGCAATGAATACATCAGCAGTAATTGTATGTGCAGGAAGCTCCACAAGAATGGGCGGTATCAATAAGATACTTATGCCCTTAGGTGACAGGCTTGTTATAGGACAGACTATGAAAGCCTTTGAAGAAACTTCCGAAATAAAGGAAATAGTAATCGTTGCCCGTGAGGATGATATCCCCGAAATTGAGGCAGAGGCAAAGCGTACAGGCATTACAAAGCTTATAAAATGCGTTACGGGCGGCAGCACACGACAGGAGAGCGTTATTAACGGAATTCGCTGTATATCGCAGGATACAGAGCTTATTGCCGTTCATGACGGCGCAAGACCTCTTGTAAAGCCCTGTCATATCTCAAAGGCTGTAAAGGATGCCCTTGTATTTGGCGGTGCTTCACTTGGTGTACCCGTAAAGGACACAATAAAGGTGGTTGACAGCGGACTTGTTGTTGATACTCCGCCGAGAAAAAATCTATATATAACGCAGACTCCGCAGATTTTTAAGAAGAAGATATACTTCGAGGGTGTTGATTTTGCCCTTGAGCATAATTTGGATTTTACCGATGATTGTCAGCTTGCGGAGGCTATCGGATGTAAGGTTTATATGACTGAGGGGGATTATACAAACATCAAGATTACAACTCCCGAAGATATAAAAATTGCGGAAACTCTGCTTGCTCTGGAAAAGGAGAAATAAATATGCAGTATGTAAAAAAGCATTACAATATAACCAAAGATGATATAAAAAGCGGAAAATTAGATTCTATGGAGATTATAGAACCATTATGGATGAAAGTAAGTATATATGACGGATATAACAGATATGAATCCGACCTTTCTGCTTTTTCAAAAGGGCAACGTTTGATATTTGCTGTAGAATTGTATGAAGCCGAAGTTTGTAATGGTGGTCACGACCAGTTTTTTTATAATTCAACAGGTGTAGTATGGAAAGATGCACTGGAAGGATTTAAATTGATTGGTGCGGAAAAATGTGCCGAAAATTTTGAAAATGTAATAAATAAGGTTGGCGGCACAATACCTTTTGACCGTGAGGAACGGCAGAAAAAGCTGGATGAAATTAGCTATGATTCCGAAAAAGATGCGTATTTAGACATTTTCGGCGAATATGACAGCGTTTTTTACGGAATTGACGAAGAACTCGAAAGTTTAATGATGAAGTATATTAAATCAAACCCTGATGAATTTGTTTTCTGCGGAGATGTTGATGTCCCTGCTGACTATTGATAAAAGGAGAAAAACGTATGTTCAGAATAGGTCACGGTTACGATGTACATAAGCTTGTTGAGGGCAGAAAGCTGATTCTCGGCGGTGTTGATATTCCCCATACCGTGGGACTTTTAGGCCATTCAGACGCTGATGTGCTGCTTCACGCTGTTATGGATTCAATGCTTGGAGCCCTTGCCCTTGGCGATATCGGCAAGCATTTTCCCGATACTGCTGAGGAATACCGCGGTGCTGACAGTATGAAGCTTCTTGAAAGGATTGCGGAGATATGCCGCGAAAATGGCTATATTATAGGAAATATTGACGCTACTGTTATAGCGCAGGCTCCTAAGCTTGCACCTCATATTGTGGCTATGCGTGAGAATATCGCAAGGGTATGCGGCTGTGATGTATCACAGATAAGCGTTAAGGCTACTACAGAGGAGCATCTGGGATTTACAGGCGAAAAGCTTGGCATATCGGCTCATTGCGTGGCACTTATGGTTAAGGAAACTTCTTAAGCTATAAGCCGTCGGCTTTTTTAATGGTTTTAAAATGATGAAATTTTAAGTCTAAGGGTGGGAGTTTTCTTCCACCTTTTTTTGCTGTCATCATAACACCCCCTCACTATAGGGCAAAAATCGGCCTTTTTTCAACCAAAAATGGTTGATTATTGAAAAATAATTTTTATTTTCTACTTTTTAGATAATCATCAACAGGTGGATTTGTGAAAAGTATATATAATTTATTGTTATTTGTTTTTGCATCAAATATTAAATTTGTAATGTTATTACACTGTAATTGCGGCAAATTTTAACTGTTATACTGTGTATATAACAGTTGAAAAATTATATGCCGTTTTTACAAACTGAAATTCTTAATTCTTAATTCACTATCATTCCTGTTAAAATCTTGACAATTCATCTTTGGTGTGCTACAATAGTAATATGATAAAGGGGGTTATTATCATTATGGAAAATTTTAACAATCAGTCAAATCAACAAATTGGCACAAATACGGTAAATCAGCCGTATCCGCCGCCGCTTCCGCCTGAAAAAGCTGAGGAAAATCGTTTCAAAAAGTGGATGTATAAAATCTTCGGCGGTGTTCTGCTCTATGACGGCATAATGATAGCTGTTGTAATGGGTATAATTATTATCCTTTCAGTAATCGTTATGGTTGTGCAAATGGTAATGGGGAAGCCTGAAAGCTTTTACGATGATTTTATGGCCTGGTTTGAAAATACCGATATGGGCAGCTCAATTGCCGTATTTATCGCCGTTTTCTTCCTTGCACTGTATATGCGGAAAACCATAAAATTCAAGGAAATTTTCGCCAAGCAGAAAAGTATGAATTTTAAATCGTTTTTCATTATTTTCTGCGTTTTCTACGGCGGTCAGCTTGTCTTTGGATTGGCTGATATGGGCGTTGAGGCACTCCTCAATCTTATTGGTTTAACTGCACAGGAGGCAGTTGAATCGGCATCAGGCGGCAGCAGTTCGATTTCAATGATGTTTTATGCAGGCTTTGTTGCGCCTGTGTTCGAAGAAATTGTATACCGCGGATATATGATGAAATCCTTTGAAAAAACAGGCCTGGGCAAGGGTTATGCCGTATTGATTTCATCCGTTTTATTCGGCGTAATGCACGCAAATATCGTACAATCTCCCTATGCTTTTGTTGTAGGAATGGTTTTAGGCTATACAGCTATTGAATATGGTATTATATGGTCTATTTTGCTTCATTTCCTCAATAATTTCGTTTTCGGCGAGGGTCTTACATTAATTGAAGAGCATACTCCCGAAAATGTCGGTGAAATTATCAGTATAGGCATTTCTGTTATCTTCTTTGTGCTGGCGGTTATCTTCCTCATTGTGAAGCGCAAGGCTGTTGCCGAATATGTAAGAGAGAATTATAAGGTTCAGAAGAAATACTATAAATGGACGTTTACAAATCCTCTGTTTATAATTTTCTGCGTGATATGCATTGTTATGTCATTTAGTACTATTACAAAGCTTGAATAATAATCACGGGCGGTCATCTGATCGCCCGTTTTTGCCTATATTTCAAGCCCGAAGCTTATAGAAAGTGCTGTATTGACCTTGTTCATCGAATTGAGGTCGAGCTCCCCCATTTTGTCGCCAAGACGTTTTTTATCTATGGTGCGTATTTGTTCCAGTAATACGATGCTGTCACGGGCGAGGCCGCATTTATCTGCCTGTACTTCAATATGTGTAGGCAGGCGGTTTTTGTCCTGTCTGCTTGTAATGGCTGCGGCTATTACAGTGGGACTGTGCCTGTTGCCAACGTCATTCTGAACGATAAGTACAGGCCTTACTCCGCCCTGTTCTGAGCCGACTACGGGGCTTAAATCGGCATAATAAATTTCTCCTCTTTTTACAGACATATATATTCAGCTCCTGTTTTCAGGCGGTTTGCCTGTGATTTTTTGGGAGTTGCTCTCCCTGTTGCTATTATTGTTCAAAAGCTGTAAATTATTCAGTGGAATATTCTGATATATTATATGTTTTCAGCGGCGGAAATGACAGTCGTTACACAAACATTGACAAACATTTATCAATGTTTGTGTAACTATACAATATTAGGAAAAAACGTCACATTATCTTGAAATGTTCATAAATATATGGTATAATAATTATGATAAATCATAATTTATCATAAGACAATATAACATATAATTTCAGAAAAGGTGGGGTTTTTATGGCTAACATCAAAGGCGGAAAGAAAATTGCTGTTCTCGGTGCAGGAAATGTAGGTGCAACCTGTGCTTATACATTCGCAGTTGCAGGTACTTGCTCCGATATCGTCCTTATAGATATAAATAAAGAAAAGGCAAAGGGCGAAGCTATGGATATTCGTCAGGGCGTTTCATTCAGCCATAATGTTGAGGTTTTTGACGGTACTTACGATGACGCGGCTGGTGCTGATATTGTCGTTGTAACTCTTGGTCTTGCGCGTAAGCCGGGACAGACACGTATTGACCTTGCACAGGCAAACGTGAATATCATCAAGGACGTTATGCCTAAAGTAGCCAAGGCTGCCCCTGACGCTATATATATCGTTGTCAGCAATCCCGTTGACATTATTACTTACGCTATACTCAAATGCACCGATTTGAAGCCTGAGCAGGTTATCGGTTCCGGTACGGCTCTTGATACTTCAAGACTTCGTTCAAGCATTGCTGACCACCTTGATATCAGCCCTAACAGCGTTCACGCTTATGTTTTCGGCGAACACGGTGATACTTCAATGATTCCCTGGTCACTTACAACTATTGCAGGAAGCTCTATGGAGCAGTACTGCGCAGAGCAGGAGCATCGTGAAATAGATGAGGATGAAATTATTGAGGAAGTACGCCGTGCAGGGGGAGAGGTTATCAAGCGTAAGGGTGCCACATTCTACGCTATTGCTCTCACTATAAACAAGCTCTGCGATGACGTTCTCCGCGATTCTAATAATATCCGTACAGTATCATTCTTTATGGATGGTAAATACGGCATAAATGATGTATGTCTGAGCCTGCCTGCTGTAGTTGGCGGACGGGGCATAATAAAGAAAATTTACCCCAATATGACTGAACCTGAGATAGGCAAGCTTCGTGCAAGTGCAGAGGCTCTTAAAAAGGTTATTTCAAGCCTTGATATGAATTAAGCTTTAATGCATATCGCCTATTTTACGTTATTTGGTGCAAGGGCGAGCATTGCTCGCCCTTTAATTAATATTGAAAATAGAGGAAAATAATATGAGCTTAAATAATACTCCCTCAGGGGAAAGAATACACATAGGTTTTTTTGGCAGGAGAAATGCAGGAAAATCCTCTCTTGTAAATGCGGTAACAGGGCAGGAATTGTCCGTTGTTTCCGACGTTAAGGGAACAACTACCGATCCCGTTTATAAGGCAATGGAGCTGCTGCCTCTTGGTGCAGTTGAGATAATCGACACACCTGGTTATGACGACGAGGGAATGCTTGGTGAACTTCGCGTGAAGAAAACCCGTCAGATACTTGCAAAAACGGATATTGCCGTTCTTGTGGTGGATATATCCGCAGGTATGGGAGAATGCGAAAATGAGCTTGTGCAGCTCTTTAAAGAGCGTGAAATTCCTTGTATTATTGCCTATAATAAGGCTGATTTAAGCGACAGGGAGATAAATTCAGATAATGAAATAACTGTATCTGCAAGGAATAAAAAGAATATACACGAATTGAAAGAAAAGATTGCGGCTTTGGCTGAAAAATGCGACAATGAACGGCGTATTATCGGGGATCTGCTCAATGCAGGCGATATGGTGGTGCTTGTTACTCCCATAGATGAATCAGCGCCAAAGGGACGTATGATTCTGCCACAGGTGCAGACGCTCAGGGATATTCTTGACGCTGACGCGATTGCAGTATTTTCAAAGCCCGAACAGCTTGCACAAACGCTGAAAAAGCTCTCTGCACCGCCGAAAATGGTGGTTACAGACTCTCAGGTGTTCGGCAGGGTAAATGAGATAGTTCCCGAAGATGTTCCACTTACGTCGTTTTCAATTCTTATGGCGAGATATAAGGGATTTCTCGATACGGCGGTAAAAGGTGCGGCGGCGATTGACAGCCTTAAAGATGGCGACAAAATTCTCATATCCGAGGGATGTACACATCACCGTCAATGCGGCGATATAGGCAGCGTAAAACTGCCGAATATGCTGAAAAAGCATACGGGGAAAAATTTTGAAATTGTCCTTAGCTCAGGACGGGATTTCCCCGAAGATTTGACGGAATATGCCCTTGTAATCCATTGCGGCGGCTGTATGCTCAATGAAAAAGAGGTTGCATACCGCAGAAAGCTGGCGGAAATGCAGGGTGTGCCATTCACCAATTATGGCACGGCATTGGCGAAATTCAGCGGTATTCTGGAAAGAAGCATTGCTCCAATTAAGAATTATGAATGAAGAATTAAGAATTAATTTGTAGGGGCTGCCTTTGGCAGTCCGAGATTGTCGAAAAACGTGAATTTTGTACTGAAATTGTGATTGAGGTTCGCTTGAACCTACACTGTACATTTCTGCATTAAACTGAAGGCTTTCAGTATATAATGGATAAACTTAAATGATAATTAATAAGGAGAGTTTTTTATGGGACAGATTCTTGAAACTATTATGCTTGTTTGTTTTGGTTTTTCATGGCCTTTAAACGTAATTAAGGCCTATAAAGCAAGAACAACCAAAGGTACAAGTTTGCCATTTATTATCCTTATCATAATTGGTTACGTAGCGGGAATATTATCAAAAATAATTTCAGGACAAATAAACTATGTTCTGATTGCGTATATTCTTAATCTTGCAATTGTTTCAGTAAATGTTGTTATTTATTTTCGAAATGCAGCGATTGATAAAAAAGCTTCTGAAATTGTTGTTAAGATGTAATATAAATGCTAATTACAGCATAGCTCTTTGACAGTCCGAGATTGTCGAAAAACGTGAATTTCGTACCGGAATTAAAATATACCTTTTTTATACGTAAGGTTCAAAAGGAGAAATTATGAAAAAACGTATACCATATATAATAATTCTCATTCTACTTATTGCTGTTGAGGTTGTAATAGCTATAACACAGCATAATAACTGGCTCAGGTCATACGGCGGCGATGTTATTGTTGTATGGGCGGTATATTGCCTTGTACAGAGCATTATCGGCGGTAAAAATCCGTATATAACTCATATCGGAGTGCTGTTTTTTGCATTTCTGGTGGAGTTTTTGCAGTATATCCACATCGTTGACCTTATCGGTTTGGGGCATATTGAGTTTTTCCGCGTTCTTATCGGCACAAGCTTTGCTGTTGAGGATTTATACAGCTATGCCCTCGGAACAGCAATAGGCATAGCAGGCTCGTTTATTTACAGCAAAGTGAAAAAATACAATATAAATTCAAAAGAAAGTGAATAAATATTCATTGGTATAAGAATATTTTTCTTAAAAATGAATATTTATTCTAAAACTATTGACATTCTTTTAGAATGGTGTATAATATAATTGTTGAAAAAAATAAGGCATTGCCTTTTAAATGGAGGTCTATAAAATGGATAAGAAAGATATTAAAAAAGTTGTACTTGCATACTCAGGCGGTCTTGATACTTCTATCATCATTCCGTGGCTGAAGGAAAACTACAATAACTGCGAAGTTATCGCTGTTTCCGGCGACGTTGGACAGGGTACAGAGCTTGACGGTCTTGAGGAAAAGGCTATCAAGACAGGCGCTTCCAAGCTTTACATCGAAGATTTAAAGGAAGAATTCATTCAGGATTATGTATATCCCACAGTTCAGGCCGGTGCTATCTATGAGAACAGATATATGCTCGGTACTTCCTTCGCTCGTCCTATCATTGCAAAGAGAATTGCTGAAATCGCTATCAAAGAGGGCGCTGACGCTATCTGCCATGGCTGTACAGGTAAGGGTAACGACCAGGTTCGTTTTGAGCTTGCTATCAAGGCTTTCGTTCCCGAAATGGCTATCATTGCTCCCTGGAGAGAATGGGACATCAAGAGCCGTGACGAGGAAATCGACTACGCTGAGGCTCACAACATTCCTCTTAAGATTAACAGAGAGACAAACTACTCCAAGGATAAGAACCTCTGGCACCTTTCACACGAGGGACTTGACCTTGAAGATCCTGCAAATGAGCCACAGTATGAGAAGCCCGGCTTCCTTGAAATGGGCGTATCTCCTCTCGAAGCTCCCGACAAGCCCACATACATCACAATCCACTTTGAAAAGGGTATCCCTACAATGCTTGACGGCAAGGAGCTTAATGGCGTAGAAATGGTATCTGCACTCAACAAGCTCGGCGGTGAGAACGGTATCGGTCTTGCTGACCTGGTTGAAAACCGTCTTGTTGGTATGAAGTCCAGAGGCGTTTATGAAACTCCCGGCGGTGCTATCCTCTACCACGCTCACGAAGTTCTTGAAACAATTTGTCTTGATAAGGAAACTGCAAGAATCAAGCAGTATCTCTCAATCAAGTTTGCTGACATCGTTTACAATGGTCAGTGGTATACTCCTCTCCGTGAAGCTATGACAGCTTTCGTTGACAAGACACAGGAAACTGTTACAGGTGACGTTAAGCTTAAGCTTTACAAGGGCAATATCATCAACGCAGGTGTAACATCTCCATATACTCTCTATGATGAGGAAGTTGCTACATTTGACGAGGATGAGGTTTACAATCAGGCTGATTCCGCAGGATTCATCAATCTCTTTGGTCTTCCTATCAAGGTTAAGGCTCAGCTTGACAAGAAGAGAGAGCAGAATAAGTAAGCGCACGGACGCCCGTGCAGGCGAGTCACGTCGGCACGGCAGATATTTTAAAGAAAAGGCAGGCAGGAGGAGGCTTTCTCCTGCCTGTTGTAATTAACAGCTATTAGCTGTATTAAAGCCGTTAGCTGTTAGCCATTAGCTATTAGCTATAGACTCTTTAAAATAATTACGCATTGCCGAAAAGCTAAAGGCTAATAGCTAAAAAAGCGGATAATATCCGCCCATACACAGAATGAAAAAAGCTAACGGCTAAAGGCTAAAAGCTAACGGCTATAAAACGGCTAAAGGCTAAAAGCTAATGGCTCAGAAAGGAGTAAAAACAATGGTGAAAATCAGGGTTATGACAATTGCCGATTTTGACGGTATTTGTGAGGTGTGGAAAAACCATGAAGGCACAAATCCCGTTGATGACAGTGCAGAGGGATTTGCAAAGTATATCAGACGAAATCCCACAACAAGCTTTGTTGCCGAGGATAACGGAAAAATCGTTGGTACAATTCTTGCAGGTCATGACGGCAGACGAGGACTCTTTCACCACGTTTCGGTACTCCCCGAATATCAGAAGCAGGGCATTGGTAAAATGCTTGTAGATAATGCTATGGACGCTCTTGAAAAAGAGGGTATTACAAAGGTTCTGCTTGTGGTTTTCAAAGATAATGACAATGGCAACGCTTTTTGGGAGCATATAGGCTTTACTAAAAGAGATGATTTGTTCTACAGAAACAAATATGTTAAATAAGCTATTAGCTGTTAGCTGTTAGCCATTAGCTATTAGCTGGCGATAACGTAATATAGCCAATTTGTAGGGGCTGCCTTTGGCAGTCCGTGAAGAATTTTGATTGTTATAGATTGATGTTTACAAGGAAACTTAAATGAAAAACAGAGATAAACTCAGAACTATGTCTTTCAACGAAGAAACATATTTATGGGCATATAACTACGATGATATGGATTTTTCACATTATCCTTATTCGTATTATTTGTTTGTTCCAAAAGATAACAACAAGTTAAAAGTGAGAGTGTATTTTAAACGATATGCTCCCAATATGAAGTTGGATATTTATTCAGAAGAAGGTACGGTATGTATGTGTAATGGAGAAAAGATAATTTTAAATCTCTGCCGCCCCTTTTTTGCTCGACAAGTACTTGAATATGTTTTTGAATTTTGTTGCAATAAATCTGATGTGGGTGAAATAAACATTAAAGATGGCGATATGATACTTGAAAAACTGGGTTATAAAAAGTTTGATTAGGCGGATAATATCCGTCCCTACACAGGAATTATTATCGAAAAAAGCTGACGGCTAAAGGCTAAAAGCTAACGGCTATAAAACGGCTAAAGGCTCAGAAAGGATGCATTATGAAAATTGCAGTATTTTCAGATATTCATGGAAATCTTAAAGCATTAAAAGCAGTACTTGAACAGATTAAGGAAAAAAATGCAGACATGACGGTGTATTTAGGCGATGTTTTTCAGCGTGGAAATGAAGAAACAGAATGTCTGGAAATGCTAAAAGATAGCGGAATAATCTGTTTAAAAGGGAATTGTGAGCTTTATATTGAACACGGCGTTGATGTTGACCCCGATGTTGAATATCTGAGGGGTTATTATGACGAAATGAGAAAAAAGCTTACAGATGAGCAAATGCAGTTCGTCAAGGATATGCCATTGTTTTATGAATATGAATATCACGGACATAAAATACATTTTTCGCATTTCTTGTTTCTTGATGTTAATTCGGCATATCCGTTTTTACCGCTGTCGTCCTTGAAAAACGGCGAGTTTGACAAGGCTTGTAAAAGCGAAGATGTGACGAAATATGACCTTGCGATAGTTGGTCATTCTCATAGAAATTTTGTCAATGGAAATGTAGTTTCTGTTTCGGCTTCGGGATTAGAAGGTGCTTCCTATCTTTTGATTGAAGTTGATGAGGATAATATAAGCTTTGAGCATATCAATATCAGAAATTAGGTATGAAATTGCAGGCTAAAGGCTAACAGCTAAAAGCTAACGGCTCAAAAAATAAAAAGGAGAAATATTATGGCAGATATGATGTGGGCAGGAAGATTTTCAAAGCAGGTAGATGAAACCGTAAACGCTTTCAATTCTTCAATTGCCTTTGACGGACGTATGTACCGTCACGATATACAGGGCAGTATCGCCCACGCAACAATGCTGGGTGACTGCGGAATTATCACAAAGGAGGACAGCCTTGAAATTATCGGCGGTCTGAAAGAAATCCTTGACGATATAGACAACGGCAGACTGGAGCTTGACCCAAATGCCGAGAATATCCATATGTTCGTTGAAGCTGAGCTTACAAAGCGTCTTGGTGCGGTAGGAAAAAGACTTCACACCTCACGTTCAAGAAATGACCAGGTAGCAGTTGACCTGAGACTTTATCTCCGTGACGAAATAGCTGAAATTTCTGATATGATTAAGAAGCTTATTTCCGCAATTATCGTTATGGCTAAGGAGCATACAGAAACAGTTATGCCCGGCTATACACATCTCCAGAGAGCCCAGCCCATAACATTTGCACATCACCTTATGGCTTATGTGTGGATGCTTCTCCGTGACCTTGAAAGATTGCAGGATGCCGCAAAGAGAATGAATTTCTGCCCTCTCGGCTGTGGAGCGCTTGCAGGTACTACCTACAAGACAAACCGCCAGCAGACTTCTGAATTGCTCGGATTTACTGCTCCTATGGAAAATAGCCTTGACGGCGTTTCTGACCGTGACTACTGCGTGGAACTCAACTGTGCAATGTCACTTCTTATGACACACCTTTCACGTTTTTCCGAGGAAATAATTCTCTGGTGCTCATGGGAATTTAAATTCGTGGAGCTTGATGATGCATTTGCTACAGGCTCATCAATTATGCCTCAGAAGAAAAATCCCGATGTTACAGAGCTTATCCGCGGCAAGACAGGCAGAGTAAACGGAAATCTCGTAACTCTCCTTACAATGATGAAAGGACTCCCCCTTGCATATAATAAGGATATGCAGGAGGACAAGGAAGCTATTTTCGATACTATCGACAATGTAAAGCTTTGCGTAAAGACATTTACTCCTATGCTGTCTACAATGCGCGTTCTTAAAGATAATATGCGTAATGCGGCTGCAAAGGGATTTATCAATGCTACGGACTGCGCTGACTACCTCGTTAAAAAGGGTATGCCCTTCCGTGACGCTTATAAAATTACAGGTACTCTCGTTGCTGAGTGTATCGCAAAGGGACTTACTCTTGAAACTCTGCCCCTTGAAGAATACGCAAAGATGACAGAGCTTTTCACTGAGGACGTTTATGAGGCTATCAGCCTTGACACCTGCGTTAAGGAGCGTAAATCTTACGGCGGTCCTTCTCCTGACGCTGTAAAGATTCAGATTGAAGCGGCTGAAAAGGAGCTTGAAAGACTTTCATGAAAAAGAAGGATTTTATATTCACCATAGGTCTTTGTCTGCTTATGGCTATAATATGGGTTGTGGGTGAGCTTGTAATGGGCTTGTGGATAGCCGTTAAGCCCTCTGCTCATATCTTTTGGATGGTCGGTATTGTGGTTGTAACTCTTGCCGTGAATATATGGCACTCTTTCAAAGAGGATGAATCTGATTTAACCGATCCCAAGCGTGAAAAGTACGAGAGAAAAGTACAGAAAAGAAAAAAGAATAAGGAGTAATGGTTTATGTCAGTTAAGGTATATATTGACGGTCAGGAAGGAACAACAGGACTTAAAATACTGGAGCGTTTTGAGGGCAGAAATGACATCGAGATTATCCGTATTTCCGAGGAAAAGCGTAAGGATTCCGCAGAGAGAGCAAGACTTATCAACAGCGCTGACTATGTTTTCCTCTGCCTGCCCGATGAGGCTTCAAGAGAGGCTGTATCTTTTGTGGATAATGACCACGTGCGTATAATCGACGCTTCGACAGCCCACAGAATAAATCCCGACTGGGCATACGGTTTCCCTGAGCTTTCTGCGGAGCATAGAGAGAAAATCACAAAGTCAAACAGAGTTGCTGTTCCCGGCTGTTATGCAAGCGGATTTGCTTCAATTGTATATCCCCTTGTGAATAACGGCATAATTCCTGCTGATTTCCCTGTTTTTGCCTATGCTACGTCAGGCTACAGCGGAGCAGGCAAAAAGGCTATTGCCGTGTACGAGGGCGAGGATAAGCCTTTTGAGTTCAACAGCCCCCGTCAGTATGCGCTTTCACAGCAGCACAAGCATCTCCCCGAAATGAAGGCTGTATCCGGACTTGAATATACACCTATGTTCAACCCGATTATATGTGACTATTTCAGCGGAATGGTAGTATCTGTTCCGTTGCAGACGCGTATGCTTGCAAATGCTGTAACAGCGGAGCAGGTTCACGCTATGTATGAAAAGCACTATGCAGGTTCAAAAATGGTTGAGGTTATGCCCCTTATGAGTATAGAGGAACAGAAGTCTTTCTTCCTTGCTTCAAACACTCTCAGCGGAGTAAACAAGCTTCAGGTGTTCGTTTTCGGAAACGATGAGCAGATTCTTCTTTGCGCAAGACTTGACAATCTTGGCAAGGGCGCAAGCGGTGCTGCTGTACAGTGCCTTAATATAATGATGGGAATTGACGAAACTACAGGACTTGTCTGAGGTGTAAAAAGTGGCAGACGAGAAGAAAAAAGGGTTAAAAGCAATAGAAGTCTTTTATTACATTTTTATTACTCTTGCAGTTCTTGCTTTCTGTATATTTGGTTATATGAAACTTGCGGATATGGAATTGTTAATTCTTGATCGTCTTATTGGCTGTTATACCATATGTTTCACAGCTGTAACGGTATTTATGCTTGTGCGTATATTGTTAATGTACAACAAGGCGAAGAAAATTGGTTATCAGATGTGGCTTATGATCATTGCCTGCGTTGTATCAGGTGTGTGTCTTATAAACAGTGTTGTTGAAGATTCCAGTAAGACGAAAGTAAAGGGTATAATTAAAGTAAATGATGCGACAAAAGTTTTGCTATGTGAAATTACACAGAAAAACGGGCATACTAAAATAGATGTATACCGTGTTCGTGACAGAATGGCGAAAAAGCTCGGAGAAATTGACGAAAAACCATTTTCAGTCAGATGTGTGGCTGAGAAAAAGTATGATCATTATCTGAGTGACAATCAGGATATAATTACTATTGTATGTAATTATGAAAAGTATTACGATGAAATGGTAGAATTAAAACCAGAATATGACAAAGGGTATTTAGAATATTCCTTTGCACTTGAATAATCTGAGGTGATTAAGATGAATTTGAAGAAAATCGGTAATGTAAAATTTGTTGAAGGCGGCGTATGTGCTGCTAAGGGCTTCAAGGCAAATGGTATTCAGTGCGGACTTGCGCATAAGCCTCTTACTTCCACAGAGGAGAATGCAGCTGCATCAAATAATGCGCTTCCTGCTGCTAAGAAGAAAAATGACCTTGCTCTTATTGTGGCTGATAAAGAATGTGCAGCAGCTGCTGTATATACCACAAATAAGGTAAAGGGTGCGCCTATACTCGTTACAAAGGAGCATATTGCTGACGGTACTGCAAAGGCTGTAATTGTAAACTCCGTAAATGCTAACACCTGCAATCCTGACGGTGTTGAAAAGGCTAAAAAGATGTGCGAGCTGGCAGCTGCTGAGCTTGGACTCTCCCCTGCTGATATTATTGTAGCTTCTACAGGTGTTATTGGACAGGTACTCCCCATCGAGCCTATTGCAAACGGTATGAAAGAGCTGGCGGAGGGACTTACATACGACGGCAACAGCCGTGCATTAGAGGCTATTATGACAACGGATACACAGCCTAAGGAGGTTGCAGTTGAGTTTGAAATGGGCGGAAAGACCTGTACAATGGGCGGTATGCTCAAGGGCAGCGGTATGATTCACCCTAATATGGCTACAACTCTTACATTTATCACAACTGACGCTGCAATTTCCGCTGAGATGCTCCAGAGAGCTTTAAGCGACTGCGTTAAGGTAACTCTTAATATGGCAAGTGTTGATGGCGATACATCCACAAACGATATGGTATGCGTTATGGCATCGGGTACAGCAGAAAATAAGGAAGTTGTTACAGAGGATACTGATTACGAGGCATTTGCAAACGCTCTCTACAACATTATGCTCAATCTTGCACGTATGATGGCTCGCGACGGCGAAGGCGCTACAAAGCTTATTGAATGCGTTGTAAACGGTGCGGCATCTGCAAGAACAGCTCAGATTGTAGCTAAGTCTGTTATCTGCTCCAGTCTGCTTAAATCTATGATTTTCGGAGAGGACGCAAATGCCGGACGTATTTACTGCGCTTTAGGTTATGCAGACGCTGACTTTGATATAAGCAAGGTTGACATTGATATGGCTTCTGCAGGTGGTTCTATCGCGCTTGGCAGAAAGGGCTGCGTTGTGGACTTTTCTGAGGAAACTGCAAAGGATGTTCTTGCAGAGGAAGAAATTCAGATTATTATCAATCTTGGCGAGGGAAATGAGGCAGCTGTTGCTTGGGGTTGTGACCTCACATACGACTATGTAAAGATAAACGGTGATTACAGAAGCTGATATATGACAAACTGACAAGGGGTGCTGAAAATGAACAAATATGAAAATGCAGAAGGTGCGAAAATAAGAGAACAATTTGCCCCTAAACTTGAAGATGGGGAAAGTATACAATGGTGTGGTGCTTCTGCGGAAAAGCTTACAATGAGAGAACGTGGAATGTCCGGTAAGCATCTTGTTTTCCCTGTGTTCTGTCTTTCTCTGTGTATTATTGCAGTAGTTGTGTTGCTTGTCAGTGCAAGCAGCATCGGAATAATCATAACAGCGTTGTTATTTGCGGCAGTTGTACTGCTTTTCAACTTCTCTGTTATAGTACTTCATCGTGTGCTTTTCGGTGCACAGAGTTTATATGTGGTAACAAACAAGCGGCTTTATATACTTACTAAAAAAGGAAAAATTGATGTTGCTCTGGAGCTTACTGCGTTAAGCAGCATTTATGCAACCCCCGGAAGAAACAATACAGGTACAGTCAGTATGAGAAATTCTTCTGTAGGAAAGTATTCCAATATGGTCTATGTCAACCTCATGGGAATCGAGTACCCTACAAAGGTTTGCGATATTATCACAGAGGCTGTAGACAATGCGATTATATTGGAAAAGAAAAAAGCACAGGGTAATCGTTATTGATAATATAAGGGATTATTATGGAAAATTATGAAATTGAAGCTTTTTTTAGAATGTATCTGGAACCTCAGTTTCTTAAAGATGAAAAGATAATGTGGTGCGGTGTTACGGAAAAAGACGCTAAACCAAAAGAATACAGTGAAATCAAATCATTTCTTATCTGGATTGGAATTTTAACACTTTTGGGAGTGTTGTTTACAGGAACAACAATCAAGGACATTATTTCAGGAGCGTTCAATAATGCTCTGGGTGGATTGAGTGTAGGGCTGTTATTATTATCTGTGGCCGGGCTATTGTTTTACATATGTTTTATTTACAGAAAAACAAGATATTATGCTGTTACCAATTACAGAGTTTATACCCTTGATGAAAACGGAAATATCGTTCAGTCGCAGAAAATGAAGTCATATTATCTGATACGATATTATGAAAGTTCCCGTTCAGTTGGCTGGGTAGAGGCTTATAAAAAAGAAAGGAAAATTGGTAAAAAGAGCAGATATCATAATAAAGAGATATTTACTGTCAGAGGCATTAATAATGTTGAAGAAGCTTATCGTTGTATAAATCAGCTTTTGTTGGACGCGGGCAGAAAAACAGACGAAAGAAAAGATTTTAATAATTGTTTTTTTGGAGTTTGAATAGCTGAACATTCTGATAATTTTTAAAGGGAGTTAATAAAAATGGATAAAATTACAAATACAGAGAAATCACAGATTCTCATTGACGCTTTGCCGTATATTCAGAAATATTCGGATAAAATCGTTGTTATCAAATACGGCGGAAACGCTATGACAAATAAAGAGCTTAAAGATGCTGTTATGACAGATATCGTGCTTCTCACTCTTGTGGGCATCAAAGTCGTTCTTGTACACGGCGGCGGTCCTGAGATTAACGATATGCTCAATAAGCTCAATATCGAAAGCAAGTTTATAAACGGTCTGCGTTATACTGATGAAGCGGCTATTGACGTTGTAAAAATGGTGCTTTCAGGTAAAGTAAACAAGGAGCTTGTGCAGCTTCTGGCACATCATAAGGGCTCTGCTGTGGGACTTTGTGGAATTGATGGCGAAATGCTTATAGCTGAGAAGAAAAAGACTGATGACGGTCAGGATTTAGGTTTTGTAGGTGAGATTACCAAGGTTAACACAAAGCCAATTACAGATGCTCTTAATAATGGATATATTCCTGTTATTGCTACAGTTGCTACCGACGAGGAGGGCAATACATACAATATCAACGCTGATACAGCTGCTGCGCGTATTGCTGCAGAGCTTGGCGCTGAAAATCTTATCCTTATGACTGATATTGCAGGACTTCTCCGCGACAGAGATGACCCCACAACTCTTATTCCAAAGGTTAATGTAAGTGAAGTGCCTTATCTTAAAATGCAGGGCATTGTATCAGGTGGTATGATTCCAAAGATTGACTGCTGTGTTGAGGCAGTAAGACGCGGTGTAGGCGGTGCTGTTATTATTGACGGCAGAGTACCTCACTCAATTCTTATTGAAATATTCTCTAATGAGGGCGTTGGAACGCAGTTTGTGTGATTTTAAGAGCGATATTAAGCCATTAGCCGTATGTTAATTAAGAATTAAGAATTAAGAATTATTGACGGCAGAAACAAATTATATCAGCATACAAAAGCTAACAGCTAAAGGCTAAAAGCTAATAGCTGCAATGCGAAGCGTTGCTAACCCGAAAGGGTTAACTGTAAAAAAATATAATCTATATACTAAAAGTTTACAAAAAACAATATCTTAAATATTGATTTTAGTGGTCAAATAGAGTTATAATTATAGTATGTTTAAAATTAAAGTAGAATGTATAAGTGTTTCTATTTCTATAGGAGGATGATTTCGTAAATGGGTACTATAAGTAAATTTGATTCAAATGTTGTGAAATCATACGGACGATATCCGCTTGTTATGGCGGCAGGCTCAAGAAGAATCTGCACAGATGAAAATAATAATGAATACATTGATTTCGGCAGCGGTATCGGTACGAATTCCCTGGGCTTCTGCGACGATGACTGGGCAGAGGCTGTATGCCGTCAGGTAAGAACTCTCCAGCACAGCTCAAACTATTACTATACGTCAGTTCAGGGCGAATTTGCAGAGCTTCTATGCCAGTCTACGGGCTATGAAAGAGTATTTTTCTGCAACAGCGGCGCTGAGGCTAACGAATGTGCTATAAAAACTGCAAGAAAATACAGCTTTGACAAATACGGCAAGGGCAGACATACTATAATCACCCTTGTGAATTCATTCCACGGCCGTACAATGGCTACCCTTTCCGCTACGGGACAGGATGTATTCCACAACTACTTCTTCCCATTTTTAGAGGGATTTGTCCACGCTGAGGCAAATAATATCGACGACCTCAAGGCTAAGATTGATGACACGGTATGCGCTGTTATGCTTGAATACGTTCAGGGTGAGGGCGGCGTTGTTGCCCTTGATAAGGAGTATATAGACGCTGTTTATGAGATATGCGGACAGCGTGATATCCTTGTTATCGCCGATGAAGTTCAGACAGGCGTAGGACGTACAGGAAAGCTTCTTGCAGGTGAGCATTACGGCAAAAAAGCCGATATAACCACACTTGCAAAGGGTATTGCGGGCGGTATTCCAATGGGTGCGTGTCTTTTCAGTGAAAAGACAATGAATGTACTTGTCCCAGGCACACACGGCTCCACTTTCGGCGGAAATCCCATTGCTTGTGCAGGAGGAAATGTTGTATTCTCCAAGGTTACAGGCGTAGGCTTCCTCGATGATGTAAATGCAAAGGCTGAATACATAAGAAAAAGACTTGAAGCTTGCCCTGAGGTTGATTCAGTAAGCGGTCTCGGACTTATGATAGGTATAACTCTCAAAAATAAAAATGCCGCAGATGTTGTAAAAACTGCTCTTGAAAAGGGGTTGCTCATATTGACGGCTAAAACAAAAGTAAGACTTCTCCCTCCCCTTAATATTGACAGTGATGAGCTTGAAAGAGGAATGGATATACTTATTGCTATTTTGGAGGATTGATTTATGGAGCTTATGATTTCTTTCAAGAACAATAAATATATTGTTCAGGATAAAAAACATCAGAGACAGATATACACAATAAAGAAGAAAGGCTTCGGCGCACCGCGTTATGTGCTGATGGATCCAAGCAATTACCAGCTCTATTCTTTTACACAGCTCACAATGGAGCGTAAGCCCATATTTACTATCAGTCATAATGATGTGTCAATAATGCAGCTTAATTGTAAATCTCTTTTCCTCGACCCGACAATCAATGTAGAGGGAAAGGATATACAGGGAACTGTTATTAAATATGATATTGCAAGTAAGGACCACCGCAACTTTGATATTATAAAGGGAGATGTGAAGGTTGGTTCTATAAAAACAAGTATTACCGCGGCTCAAGAACTTCAGTATGACCTTGAAATAGAGGATAAAATGTTTGATGATTACATTCCCCTCTTTGCCCTTGCGATAGATATCACCTTCGGCGAAATGAATAGAGAATTAAGATAACCCACAAACAGACGGCATCGCTGTATGCCGTCATACATATTTATTTGAAAGGATAGATACATATGAAACATCTGCTTAAAATGCTTGACCTTACAACAGAGGAAATTACAGAAATCCTCGACCTTGCCGACCAGCTTAAGTATGAGCTGAATCACGGCATCCCCCACCCTCACCTCAAGGGTAAGACACTGGGTATGATTTTCCAGAAGGCTTCTACACGTACAAGAGTTTCATTTGAAACAGGTATGTATCAGCTTGGCGGCTATCCCCTGTTCCTCTCCTCCAACGATTTACAGATTGGCAGAGGCGAGCCTGTGCAGGATACAGCACGCGTTCTTTCACGTTACCTTAACGGTATTATGATTCGTACATTCGAGCAGAGCGAGGTTGAAGCACTTGCTGAATACGGCAGCATTCCGATTATCAACGGTCTTACAGATTTCTGTCACCCTTGTCAGGTACTTGCTGACCTTATGACTATCCGTGAGTTCAAGGGAAAGCTTGAGGGACTCAAAATGTGCTTTATCGGCGACGGTAACAATATGGCAAACTCTCTCATCGTAGGCTGTCTTAAAATGGGTATGGCAGTTTCTATTGCTTGTCCCGATGATTATCAGCCACCAAAGGGAATTCTTGATTTTGCTGCACAGTATGACTGTTTCGAGATGACAAACTCCCCTGCTCAGGCAGCTAAGGACGCAGATGTTCTCATTACTGACGTATGGGCATCTATGGGACAGGAGGACGAGGCTGCAAAGCGTCGTGAGGCATTTGCAGGCTATCAGATAAATGATGACCTTATGGCTTGTGCAAAGTCTGACGCAATGGTTCTCCACTGTCTCCCTGCACACCGTGAGGAGGAAATCACAGAAAAGGTATTCGAGGCTCACGCTAAGGAAATCTTTGAGGAAGCTGAAAACAGACTTCACGCACAGAAGGCTGTTATGGTTAAGTTAATGGCATAATTATAAGCCATTAGCTTTTAGCCTTTAGCTGTTAGCTATGTGGGCGGTGGAATTTATTTCTGCCGCCCTTTGATATATGGTTTGGGGGAATTTAAAATGAAAAAGCTAATCATATGGCATAAACCTTGGTTTGCAACTGTAATACCTACAGCTATCGCAGTTTTGGGTATGCTGATATTGTTTATGGGTATATTCGGAAATGGTGAAGCTATTATTGTCTGTGTTGCATTTTGGTTTATAGCCATTTTTATTGCAGTGGTTTTCTTATTAATTGCAGACTCAGTTAAAACAGAAGTCAGTTACGGCGAAGGCGATAAAATATACTGTAAATGGCTGTTTTACAAGTGGGAATTTGATATGGAACAGGTAAAATCTGCGTATTATACAGTTTCTTCTCATTATGCAAGATATAGCAAGTGGTATACGTTAGATGTTGTATTTGAAGATAAAGATGAGAATGTGCTTGGGCATCTCTGCCATAAAATCGAAAGTGATACTATAGGAAAAATTATTGCAGGTAAAGCCGAAGAAGTGGAACTTATGAAGCTTTACGAATATATCAGCTCTGCATATCCCGAAAAAGCGGTGGGATTTAAGGAGAGTGCGGAAATATTTTAAAGCTGTTAGCTATGTGGGCGGTGGAATTTATTTCTGCCGTCTTTTTCATTGACAAATCCCAGAAAAAGTGCTATTATGAATATAGGCGATATACCTGAAATTTCTCACGGAGGACGATGAAAATGAAGAAGCTTGTAACATTTGTACTGACAGCTATATGTATGACTTTTATGGGTGCTATGACATCAAATGCTGCGGATAAAACGGTAATAGGAGACACAAATGGCGACGGTTCGGTAAATTCATCAGATGCTTCGGACATTCTTGAATATTATGCTAATATATCAATCGGTAAGGGTGCTATAACGGATAAGGCTTTTACTGCTGCCGCTGATATCAATAACGACAGCAGAGTTGACTCATCTGATGCTTCATATGTTCTGGAGTATTATGGCTATACTTCCACAATTCCGGAGAATGAGGAGCCTGTGGGAATACGTGATTTTCTGAAAATCCCCGAAAAAAATCCCGATACTCCCCCTGTGACAACTACAGCAAAGTCTGATTCAGCGTCGACTACAACAACAGCATTGGCAGGAAAGCCTGAAATTAATGGCAGTACAACCCAGACCACGTCGGGTAGTTCGGAAACTCCCATAACAACTACGGAAATGGTTAATTATGTCCTTGCTCCGGAGGGGCTTGATCCCGGAAAAAAGGGCAGTATAGAGTATATTGTCAACACAGCGGAGCTTGTTCCTCACGATAATATTCCTCTTTATAACATAAAAGCTGATAACATCAACGGCGGAAAACCATATCTTTCCCGTACATATTATCTTACTGACGACACGAAAAAAATTCTTAATGATTTCGCTAAAGAGCATTTTACTGATGATATGACAAATTACGATCGTCTGAAATACACCTGGAACTGGCTTCATTTCAATGTTGACTATGCATCATCCTGGGAAGCTTATTCCAAAATCAGTGAATTAAGCTTTTCAGAGGCGAGCTTTGTCTATAAATCGGGGCAGTGTATCCAGTATAACGGAGCATTTGCAGAAATGATGGCATATATGGGCTATGATGTCTATATGTTAGAAAAGTGGCAGCACGGACTGTCAGGACAGCATTTTATGTCAGAGGTAAACATTGGTGGTATTGGCTATAATACAGAGGTAGGCGAAAGGTCATACGATGCACCGCCAAATTACTATTGGATGTGGCTTTTTGACAGTAGCAGACAGGAATTTTTCGGTGTTGAGGAGCAAAAAACTGTTTCGGTCAACGCGAATGGAGAAAAATAATGATAAGAATGATTGTAATAGCTGCGGGAGCAATAATTGCTCTCGCAGGGCTTGTTTATCTGATAAAACTGATGATTTTGCGCTTTGGCGGAGTTCACACGACAGCGGAAGTTATATCTGCCTGTGAGCCTAAGCAAGGGTATTATGTTCATAAGCTTCGTTTTGAGCATAATGGCAAAATAGTAGAAAAGGAAGATACAACAGGGTATTCACAGCCTTTTTCAATGGGTGAACAGATAGAAATTATATGCAGTAAGAGTAATCCTGATAAGTTTGAATATGCGGGAGCTTTAAAAAAGAATATGATTATTACGACGATTATGATTGCTATGTCAATTTTAATCGTGTTGAGATTTATGTTCTTCGTTACGAATGATGATATGATGTAGGAATTGCACAAAAAAAAACTAAAGTAACAGCTTATCTTTTGCTTGACAATTGAGAAAAATCGTGTTATAATAATAAAGCTGTCGGACGAGAGAGCGAACAAGTCTAAAAGTCACATCAAAAAATTTTTTGAAAGAAATTTTGAAAAAGGGGTTGACAAACCCGAAAAGATGTGATATAATAGTTGAGCTGTCTGAGGGGCGGCATAACGGAAAGCAGAGTTGAGAAAGTTTTTTAAAAAAACTTGAAAAAAGTACTTGACAAAAGCAAGAAGTTATGATATAATAGAAAAGCTGCACTGCTCAAAAGGCGGTAAGCGAAACAGCATCTTGAAAATTGAACAATGCAAGAAAAGTAACGACCCTTGAGATTCCTTTGAAATAAAAGGAAAAGCTCAAGCAAAGAGT